>JBJOKY010000318.1:0-5409 GCA_046045865.1 Pseudomonadota bacterium
AGCGCGTCACCTGCTCGGCCAGCATGGGCCTGCAGCTCTTCCAGGGCAGCGACGGCGACATGGACCACCTCGTGCGCCAGGCCGACCAGGCCATGTACCGCGCCAAGCTCGGGCAGGTCTGAACCAGCCACGCCCGCACGCCTGCCGGCCCGGCCGCACCTGCCCCGCTCAGGGTGGTCCCGGGCCGCCGCAGTGACAAATTTGGCATCCGGGCGACGTGCGCCGGCCACGCCGGCAGCGCGGCAGGTGGCCGGCAAATCCACACTGGCTGCTGTTCACATTGAACACATCCGGTTCAGACAGCACAGCCGGGCAGCGCGCCGAGGCGCGTCGACGAACCCGGCGTGCGATCAGGACAGCGCGCACAGCCGCGCGGGTGACAGACCGGGCAGCCAGCCCGGCGCAAACGAAAGGCGACTGGCCCACCTCCAGCTGGCGGTGGGCCTTTTTTTCCGGCGCGGCAAGAGCACATGGCCCACCCGGCCGGATGTGCATTTTGGGCTATCGTTGCCCGCGCCGGGGCGCCCACACGCCAGCACGCCCGCCCGGCACCCGATGCAACTGGACGGATACCAGCATGACCACGACACCCCTGACCGACGCCGACTACATCGCCCAGCGCCTGGACGACCAGATGACCTGGTACGAGAAGAAGAGCGCCAGCAACCAGCAGGCCTACAAGCGCCTGCGCATGGTGGAGCTGGTGGCCGCCGCTCTCATCCCGCTGATCTCGGGCATGGGCACCCAGGTGCCGCAAGCGAGCGTCATCGTCGGCCTGCTGGGCGTGCTGATCGCGCTGGCGGCCGGCGCCATGTCGCTGTTCAAGTACCACGAGAACTGGCTGCAGTACCGCACCACTGCCGAGCAGCTCAAGCACGAGCGCTTCATGTACCTCAGCCAGACCGGCCCCTACGCCGGCAGCGACCGCTACGCCACCCTGGTCGAGCGGGTCGAGAAGGCGCTCATGAAGGAGCTGGCGGCGTGGACGCAGGCCGCGGCGGCGCAGACGGCGCCGGGCAAGGCGGGTGCGGCGGGGGCAGCCGACAAGTCCGTGACGCCCGGCGATGACGACAAGCCCCCGGCAGGCTGAGGCGCCGCCGAGGATCTTGCCGTGGCCTTGGGCTGGGGCCTGGTCAGGCCTGCCACCTGGGCCTGACGTTCAGATGGACCGCGCATCAGCAGGTGCATCGTTCGGGGGAACTCCGGGCAGAGGATCGATGGTGCCGCCGGTAAAGTGCCTGAAAGGTCGGGCGCCCGACGACGACGCACTACACGCACTACAAACAGGCAGGAGGAGCGCGATGCCACGCCGCCCGTGGATCAACACGCGATTGCAGCGTCTGTCCCGCCATGGCTGAGGCTGCCTTCGCCTCGCTGCGCGGCGCCGTCGACAGCCTGCAGGAGGCCCTGCGCCTGCACCAGCTCGTGCCCCTCATCGGGCCGGCCGTGCTCACCGTCGAGATCGAGACGGCGGCCGGCGGCACCCGCACCGCCCCCTTCTACCGCCTGGTGGCCGAGCGCCTGCTGGAGCAGCACGGGCTGGACATCCACCTGCTCGACAGCCCCAGCGAAAGCTGGGACCTGCACCGCGCCACCGCCGCCATCATTGGCCAGCAGGGCAGCACGCCGCAGCGCCTGCGCCGCAGCACGGCCGCAGCCATCCGCGAGCTGAGCGGCCAGGTCAAGCCGGCGGGTGCACTGGCCGCGCTGGCCAGGCTGGACCTGTTCGACCTCGTCATCTGCCTCACGCCCGACGACCTGTTGGCCAACGCCATCCGTGCCGCCCAGGGTGATGGCCTTCAGCTGCACACCACCAGCTATTCCACCCGCCAGGACATCAGCGAGCAGGTGGACGTGCCGCCGCGCCGGGCCGGCGAGCTGAGGCTCTTCCATCCCCTGGGCCGCGCCGAGGTGACCAGCGAGTTCGCCATCCACGAGGAGGACGCGCTGGAATACCTCTACCGCTTCCGCGACGAAGGCGAACGGCGCGCCAAGACCCTGCTCTCCGCCCTGCGCCAGAGCGACCGGCTCTTCCTCGGCTGCCCGCTGCCGGACTGGCTGGGCCGCGGCCTGATCCGCCTGGCCAACGACCAGCGCCTGGCCGCCACCAACGACCGCGGCATGGAGTTCTTCTGCGCCAGCGCCAGCGACGACTCGCTGACCGACTTCCTGAACCGCTTCAGTCCCAACTCCATCGTCTTCCCCTGGACGCCGGACGAGTTCGTCACCGAACTGGCGCGCCTGGGCGGTGGTGATCGGCCCGGCGCGTCGCGCAGCAGCAGCCCCGGCCTGGCCCACGGCGCGACAGCCGCCGGGCGCGCTGCCACGCCCGCGGCCACCCACGCGCCCACCGCCTTCGTCAGCTACGCCAGCGAGGACGTCGACGCCGCCCGCCGCCTGGCCGATGCGCTGCGCGGCGCCGGTTTCGGCGAGGTCTGGCTGGACAAGAAGCGCCTGGTGGTGGGCGACGACTGGTCGGACCGCATCGACGAGGCCATCGGCGCGTGCGACTTCTTCATTCCCGTGCTCTCGCAGCAGGCCGACCAGCGCCGCGAAGGCGTGTACTGGGAGGAATGGCGCAAGGCCGTGGCCCGCTCGCTGCGCATGGCCGACGCATTCATCCTGCCCATCGGCATCGATGCCGCCTCGCCCCAGGCGGCCGGCTACCGCCGCATCTTCACCGGCGCCACCAAGGGCCTGAACGACCTGCACCTGATGCACGCGCCCGCCGGCGCGCTGAGCGGCCCGGCGCTAGACGAACTGCGCGCCCGCTGCGACCAGTTCATGGGCCAGGCCGCAGGCGGAGGGTCGCGCCGTGGCTGAGCCCGTCCCGCCCATGTCTGCCCAACCGCCACAAGTTCCGCAACAGCAACAGCCGCAGCACGCCATCACCATCGACGCCGGGCACCCCTGGCCCTGGCTGGACGCCTACACCGCCGAGGCCAGCGCCTTCTTCAACGGCCGCGAAGCCGACACCGAGGCCCTGCTGCGCTGCGTGCTGGCCGCGCCGGCCACGGTGTTCTTCGGCAAGTCCGGCCTGGGCAAGACCTCGCTGCTGCAGGCAGGCCTGAGCGGTTTGCTGGGCAGGCGGCGCTGCTTCGCCGTCGTCGTGCGCCTGCGCGGCTCCTTTGCCGAAGGTGACCTCTCGCTGGGCCTGCTCAAGGCGCTGTTCCTGGCCGCCCGCCAGGCCGGCCTGCGCTGGACCGGCCAAGACCTGACCGAGCAGCAGGGCCCAAGCCACGTCGCCCAGCTCTGGGAGCTGCTGCACGAACGCGAAGGCCAGTTCCAGGACGACGGTGGCCGGCCGTGGACACCGGTCTTCGTGCTCGACCAGTTCGAGGAGGTCTTCACCCTGGTGCCCGAGGGCGCCCCGCGCGAGGCCGTGTTCGCCGAGCTGGGCAACCTGATCGAATCGCGCCTGCCGCGTCAGGTGGCCGAGCGCGTCGACGCGGACGAAGATCTCTACGACCGCATCGACCCTGACCGCACGGCGGCCCGCTTCGTCATCACCCTGCGCGAGGACTACCTGCCCGACCTGGAAACCTGGGCCGACCGCATCCCGCGCCTGGGGCCCAACCGCTACCGCCTGCTGCCCATGAGCCGCACCCAGGCCTTGCAAGCGGTGGCGCAGACCGGCGGCGGGCTGGTGCAGCCGGCCGACGCCGAGCGCATCGTCGACTTTCTGGGCCGCCAGCAGCATGCCGGTGCGGCCGGCACCGGCGGCGCGGCGCGGCCGGGCTCGGGTGCCGGCGACCACAGCGTCGAGCCGGCGCTGCTCAGCCTGGTCTGCGCCGGCCTGAACCAGCAGCGCCTGGACCGCCAGCCCCCGGCCGCCACGCTGGACACCAGCGACCTGGCCGCCCAAGGCAGCCGCCTGCTCGAAACCTTCTACGACGACGGCCTGAACGCCGTGCCCGCCGACCGGCGCGAACCGGCCCGCGCGCTGATCGAGCAGGAGCTGATCACCGCCAGCGGCACGCGCCGCCCCTACCCCCACGCCGACCTGGGCAAACGCGGCCTGCACAACGCCGACCTGACCGCGCTGGTCGACAAGCGCCTGCTGCGCATCGAGAACTCCGAGCAGGGCGACTACATCGAGCTGGTGCACGACCGCGTGGCCGAGGTCGCCGCGCGACGGGCCGGGCAGGCGCGCGAACGGGCCGAACAGGCCGCCCGCGAGGCCAAGCTGGCCGAGGAGGCGCAGCGCAAGCAGCAGCAACGCAAGCTCTACACCTGGGTGGCGGCCCTCGTGATGGCGGTCACCTTGACCGGCCTGGTGGGCATCGTCTGGCAATGGCGCGTGGCGGTTCGCGCCCAGGAGACGGCAGAGAAAACCGCCGCGGGCCTGAAGTCCGCCACGGTGAAGCTGGACGAGCAGTTCCAGGCCCAAGCCGAGACCTTGAAGCGCGCCCTGGCCGCGGAGAGTCGCGCGTCCGATGCCGCCCAGGAAGCCGCGCTGCGAGCCAGCCAAGCCCTGGCCGAGGCCCGACGCGCCACGCGCGCAGAAGGCCATGCCAGGAACGCCTTGAATGCCGCAGAGGCCGCGACCCAGCGTGCGAATGCCCAGGCCCTTGACGCCAACGCCCAGCGCATCCTGAGCGAGGGCCGTGAAATTGCCGACGGACAGCGACTCGGCGGCCTCACGCGCGGCCTGCTCACCGCCTTGGCCGGACATCGCATCGCCAAGTCCGCCAAGCCCTATGTGCAGAACGCCAGCTACGCCACGCTGCAAGGCTTGGCAGACCGCAACGGGCAACTGCGATGGCTCCAAGACACACCTTCACCGGTGCGGGCTGTCGCCTTCAGCCCGGACGGCACTCGCATCGTCTCGGGCAGTGAAGACAACACCCTCAGGCTCTGGGATGCCCGCACCGGCGCTGTCATCAGGGAGCCCTTGAAAGGGCATGTACGCAGCGTCACGGCCGTGGCTTTCAGCCCAGACGGCGCTCGCATCGTCTCGGGCAGTGCCGACAACACCCTCAGGCTCTGGGATGCCCGCACCGGCGCGGCCATCGGCGAGCCCTTGAAGGGGCATGGCGGCTCCGTCCGGAGCGTGGCTTTCAGCCCGGACGGCGGTCGCATCGTCTCGGGCAGTTACGACAACACGCTCATGCTCTGGGATGCCCGCACCGGCGCTGCCATCGGCGAGCTCTTGAAGGGGCATGAAAGCAACCCTTTTGGTGTGACGAGCGTGGCTTTCAGCCTGGACGGGAACAGGCTGCTTGCGCTGACGCGGGCCGGAGTTCGCGCCTGGGATTCACGGACCCCCTATGGTCCGACTCAATAGCCGGCGTCCGCGCGCCAGACGCGGGCACGCAGGGGTTCGGTCTTGAACGCGGCGTTCACGCGCGGGCGCGGGCGGCGTCGAGGTAATCGACCACCCGCACCAGGCCGGCGGCCGAGGTGATC
>JBJOKY010000319.1:0-5407 GCA_046045865.1 Pseudomonadota bacterium
GCCGATCTGCACCGGCTCGCTCATCAGCCCGGTGAGCAGGAAGCTGGGCGAGGGCGTGCCCACGGCCGGGCCGGCGTCGGTGATGAGCGCGCCCATGGGTGCGACACGCTCGAACAACACGCCGACCTGGCGCGACAGCGCCCACAGCATGACACCCAGGGCCAGCACGGCGGCCCACAGCAGGATGACGGAAAGGGTCAGGGCGTCCATGGCTCAGGTCCTTCTCATGCGCTCACCGACCTGGTGGCGCAGCAATTGGTTGAAGGCGGCGTACAGCAGCGCGGCCAGCGGCAGCGAGGCGGCGACCACCGCGAAATCGGCCAGGCCCAGGGCCCGGCCGGGGTCGGCGGATGAGCCGGCGGCGACGGGCGCCAGCAGCGCCAGCGCGACGTTGCGGCCCACCAGCGCCCAGGACACGGGCAGCGGCTCGCCGCCGCAGCCGCAGTCCAGCGCGCGGCCCTGCAGCTTGTGCAGCGCCATGGCGGCGGCGTAGCTCAGCAGCAGGCCGGCCGCCAGCACCGCGCCCAGCTGGCGCCAGGGCGACAGCAGCAGCGCCGCGGCCAGCAGTTCGGCCAGCGGCACGGCCCACACCGCCAGCGGCAGGCTGGCGTCGGGCACGTGGTAGGCGGCGATGTGCTGCTCGAACAGCGAGCGGTCGGCCAGCTTGGCCACCGCCGCGTGCGCGAAAAGCACGGCCAGCCAGGCGCCGGCCAGCCACGTCAGCAGCGGGTCGTTGAGGGCGAGCGGCGTCATGGTGGCGGCGCCTCAGTCGCCCGACTCGATGTGCAGCGCGGCCTCGCCGGCGCGCTTGACCGTGGTCACGAGCTTGAGCGCGGGCGCCTTGCCGGTGTCGTTGAGCGTCCAGACGTTCATCGCGCCGGTCTCGCCGTCCAGCGCCTGCAGCCGCTTGCTGGCGCGTGCGAAGGTCAGCGAGGCCGTGCCCTTGCCCGGCGCGGTGGCGAGCTGCCTGCCGGTGGCCAGATCGACGATCCAGAGCTGCCTGGCCGGGCGCTTGTGCGTGCCTTCGCTGCCCTTGTCGTGCATGGCCACGACCGCGACCTTCGCCGCCGGGTCGACCGCGAAGGCCTGGTAGCCGCCCGGACGCCAGCCGGCCTTGGCCGCGGCGGCGCTGACGACGGCGACGGCGGACTTCTGCTTTGCGACCGCGCCGCCCAGGTCCAGCTCGGTCAGCGTGCCCTTGAAGGACAGGAACCAGGCGCGGTCGCCCTGCTGCTCGGCGGTGTGGTACCAGGCGTCCTGGTCGGCGTCGAACAGCTTGTCGCTGACCTGGCGCTCGGCCACCTGGCCGGCGTCGTCCAGCGTGATGGTGGCGACCTTGCCGTCGCCGCACAACATCGAGAAACGTGCGCCGCTGGCTGCCGGCCAGATGCCCCAGCAGCCGGGGGTGGCGACCTCGGTGGCCACCTTCTTGTTGGCCAGGTCGACCACGGTGACCGATGTGGCCGGCGTGGCGTTCTGCACCATCACGAACTTGCCGTTGCCGCTGGGGCGCACCATGCCGCGGTAGTTGAGCGTCTGCGCGCGCTTGGGCGGCAGCGTCACCTCGTACTTGAAGCCCAGGGTGTCGGCGTCCCAGACCTCCAGGATGTCGGTGCGGTCGCCGCGCCCGCCACGCGACAGGTAGGTGGTGGCGATGTAGATCTCGTCGGCCTGGGCGCTCAGGGCGAAGTTGCCGGCAAAGCCGGTGTTGATCATGCCCAGCACCTTGCCGTCCTTGGCCGAGAACACGCGCAGCCGGCCGTCGACGATGTGGGCGATGGCCACGTCGGCGACGTAGATGCGGTCCTTGCCGGCGGATTTCAGGTCGGTGGTGGTGAGCGTCTCGGCCGGCAGCTCGGGCGGCTGGGCCGCGGCCGGCTTGGCGGGCGCGGCGGCGTGGGCGCTGGCGCCCAGCAGGCTGGTGGCCACCAGCGCTGCGCTCAGGGTCAGCCGCAGCGCCGGGGCGGACCAGCGGCGTGTCGGCAAGGGGCAACTCGAGGTGGCGTTCGCGGGGGTCATGGGCAGGCTCCGGTGGAGGGCCCGGGCTGGGCCGGGGCGTGAACCCATTCTGGTGACGGGCCCGGCGCTGGCGTTATCACGTTTCGGCAAGTCGGCGTGCGGCTCGGTGATGACCCGGGGCCAGGCGGCTCAGCGCGGCGTCAGGCCGTCGGGTACGAACAGGGGCCGGCGCATGGCCAGGCGCACCCACAGGCCACCGATCACCAGCACCAGGCCCAGCACACCGGCCAGGGCGGTGTAGACCGGGCCTTCCATCTCGGGCGCCGGTGCGGCGTGGGCGATCACCCAGGCCATGCCGGCAATGGCCAGCAGCTGCGGCCACGGCGCCAGCGGCGCGCGCCAGGGCCGCACCGCGCCCGGGGCGCTGCGCCGCAGCGCCAGCAGCGACAGGTGGGCCAGCATGTAGGACACCAGCCAGGCGCTGGCCGCGGCCACCAGCAGCGGCACGATGCGGCCCACGTCGCCGCGCGCGCCGACCAGACCCACCACAGGCAGGGCCGCGACGAAGAGCGTGGCCACCCAGGGCACGCCGTGCCGGTTGAGCGGCTTGAACACGCCGAAGGCCTCGCCCGCGTGCGCCATCTCGTGCAGCATGCGCGGCACGGCGGCCAGCACGGTGTTGATCAGGCTGGCCGTGGCGGTGATGACCACGGCCGCGAACACCAGCCGCACGCCCGGGCCGAACAGCGCCAGCGCCAGGTCCAGGTGCGGCAGCGGGCTGGCGGCCAGCTTCTCGCGCCCCAGCACGGCGGCCGCGCCCAGGCAGAACAGGGCGTTCACCAGCGCCACCACCGCCAGGCCCCGGAACATCGCGCGCGGCACGTCGCGCGCCGGATGGGCGGCCAGCGCGGTCATGGGGGTGACGAACTCGGTGCCGATCAGGCTGTACATCACCAGGGCGGCGACGCCGAACACGGTCACGTCAGCGCCCATGCCGGCCCAGCCCGGGCGGGGGGCGGCCCCGGCCGGCGCGCTGCCGGCCAGCGCCCACACCCCGGCCAGCAGCAGGAAGACCAGCATGCCGAAGGTGAACACGGTCTGCACGCGCGCGAACACGTCGGTGCCGCGCAGGTTGAGCGCCACCAGCGTGGCCAGCAGCAGCGCGGCCCAGCCGTAGGCCGGCAGGGCGTGCGGCAGCAGCTGGTCCAGCACGGCGTCGACCAGCAGCAGCTCGGCGGCCGGGCCGAACAGCGCCGGCACCACGTAGCCGGCGAAGACCGCGAAGATGGCGGCCAGCGGCCCCAGGCCGGCGCGCACATAGGTCGAGATGCCTTCGGCGCGCGGCATCAGCAGCGCCAGCTCGGCATAGCTGGCCGAGTTGCACCACATCAGCGCCCAGCCAAGCGCCAGCGCGGCGAAGAAGCCCCAGCCGGCGATGCCCACGGCCTGCAGCAGCGAGACCATGGTGCTCTGCGCCACGATCACGCCGATGGCCACGGCGAACAGCGCCGCCAGGCCCAGGCCGCCCGGCGTGCCCAGGGCCGGCGCGCTGCCCGAGGCCGGCGTGCGGGTGCTGAAAGCGGAGCCGGTGGCGGGCGTGCCGGTGTTGGAGGGGGGCGTCATGGCGTTCCCGTGTTGGGGGTAAGTTCGGGGGGCAGCGCCACACCCAGGCGCTGCAGCGCGGCGCGGTAGGTGGCGGCCGGGTCCAGCACGTCGAAGGCCAGCACCGGCATGCCGGCGGCGACGGCGCCGGCCACGTTGCGCGCCTGATCGTCCAGGAACAGGCAGGCCGACATCGGCAGGCCCAGGCCGTCGGCCACCTGGGCATAGGCACGCGAGTCGGGCTTGAGCACGCCGGTGTAGGTGGCGTCGACGATGTGGTCGAAACGGTCGAGCAGCGGCAGCCTGGCCCGGAAGTCGGCGCCGTAGAACAGGTCGAGCTCGTTGGACAGGATGGCCAGTTTCAGGCCCGCCGCCCGAACGGCCTGCACCGCGGCCACCGCCTCGGGCCGGATCACCGCGGCCGGGTCGGCGCCGCGGGCGCGCTGCACCAGGGTGACCATGTCGGTCCAGTGCTCGCCCAGCAGGTGGCCGACCTCCCGGCTGCGGGTGAGCCAGTACGCGCGTTCGCTGATCTCGCCCGCCTGCATGCTGCGCCACAGGGCGTCGCCGGCCGGGTCGAAGGGGCCGCGCCAGGTGAGGGTGCCGGGTGGCAGGCCAAGCGTGGCCTCGCTCAGCGCATGGGTCTCGAACAGGGTGCGGCTGATGACGCCGCCGAAGTCCAGCACCAGGGCCTGCAGCGGGGCGCTCATTGCGGGCGACCCGGCGGGATCAGGCCCTGCGCGACCCAGGCATCGAACTGCGCCAGTGCGGCGTCGGCGAAGGCGGCGTCGTTGATGTGGGCGTCGAGCTCGATCAGCTGTGCGGGCGGGTGCACCGCGGCGCGCAGTGCGGCCTGGAAGGCGGCCAGGCCGGCGGGGTCGTGCATGGGTGCACCCGGCAGATCCCAGGCCTCGATGCCGCCGAGGGGCTGCAGCACGGCGACCGGGCCGCGGGCGCCGGCCACGCGGGCGCCGATCTCGTGCGCGATGCGCTCGCGCAGCGCGATGTCGGCGCTGGTCGAGCCGATCAGGCGGTTGTGCTCGTGCGTGGCGCGCCCGGCAAATGCGCTCGGGCAGCCGGCCCAGCCGGCGTAGTCGACCATGTCGCAGGCGCCCGGCGCGACGAGCTGCGGCACGCCGGCGCGGCCCGCGCCGGTCAGCCGCCCGGGCCCGGAGGTGACACACGAGCCGGCCAGGTGGTTGGCCAGCTCCTGCAGGCTGAAGTCCATCACGGCGCAGAAGCGCCCGGCCTCGGCCAGGGCCTCGAAGGCGCGCCCGCCCATGCCGGTGGTGTGGAACACGGCCAGCTCGTAGCCGCGTGCCTCCAGCGCAGGCTTGAGCGCCACCATGTAGGCCAGGCAGCTCCTGCCCAGCGAGGTCATGCCCACCACCGGCCGGTCGCCGCGTGGCAGCTCGGCCGCCAGGCAGGCGCCCACGGCGGCACCCGCAGCCTGGCTCAGCACCGAGCGGCAGATGCTGTTCAGGCCGTACAGCCCGCCCGACCACAGGATGGAGATGAGGTCGGGCGCGATGCGCTCCGGCGCGATCAGGTGCGAATGCGCGATGGTCGACAGCACCACCTTGGGCACGCCCAGCGGCAGGGCCGAGGCCACGTCCAGCGCCAGGTCGGTGCCCATGCTGCCGCCCAGGGCCAGCAGCCCGTCGATGCGGCCCTCGCCATGCAGGCGCGCAGCCAGGGTCACGGCGCCCTGGGCCATCAACTGCATGGCGGTGTTTTCGTCGCCGCTCGTGCGCACGGCCTCGATGGTGGTGGAAGCTGCCGCCGCCACAGCCTCGTTGCTGACGTCAGGCGTGAGCGCGCTGGGCGGCATGACGCCCACGTCCAT
>JBJOKY010000320.1:0-5387 GCA_046045865.1 Pseudomonadota bacterium
AGCGCCACGCGCTGCTGCTGCCCCCCCGAGAGGCTTCCCGGGGTCCGGTCGGCGAACTGCCCGAGCTGGACGAGGCGCAGCAGCCCGGCCACCCTGGTCTCGATCTCGCGGCGCGAGGGCCGGAGGCGGCGGGGGCGCACCCGGAGCCCGAAGGCCACGTTTTCGAAGACGCTCATGTGGCGGAAGAGCGCGTAGTGCTGGAAGACGAAGCCGACGCGCCGCTCGCGCGCCGCGAGCGCGGCGGTGTCCTCGCCCGAGACGCGCACGCTGCCCGCGTCCGCGGCCTCGAGGCCGGCGACGATCCGCAGCAGCGTCGTCTTGCCGCAGCCCGAGGGGCCGAGGATGGAGAAGAAGCTGCCGCGCGCCACCTCGAAGCTCAGCCCGGCCACGGCCAGGTGACCGGCCGCGCCGCCCGCAGTGGCGTCGTACCGCTTGCTGAGCTGCCGCACCTCCAGGTCGGCGCGGGCGCTGCCCGTCATCGCGCCGCGCGCCTTACTGCGCCGCCTTGATGCGGTCCAGCACCTTGCCCTCGATGTCCTCGATGCCGGCCGGCACGGCGGGGTACCACTTCACGTTCTTCAGCGCCGCCTCGGGGAAGCTGGCGGCGAACTGTGCCTTGAGCTTGGCGTCGGCCAGCTTGTCGGCTCCGGCCGAGGCGCCCACCTTGGCGGCGATCTCGGGGCGCAGGTTGAAGTTGATCCAGGCGTAGGCCGCCGCGTCGTTGCGTCCCTTGGCCGGGATGGCATAGGTGTCGATCCAGCCCAGCGCGCCGGCCTTGGGCGCGATGTACTGCAGCTCGGCCTTCTCGCCGTTGAGCTTCCAGCCGCCGGTGTCCCACATCATGGCGCCCACCACCTCGCCGGCGCGCATGCCGTTGAGCAGCTGGTCCTTGTTGTCCCAGAAGAAGCGCACATTGGCCTTGCAGGCGGTGAGCGTCCTGCCCACCTCCTCCATCAGCGCGGTGTAGGCCTTGGGGTCGCCGTACAGGGCGAAGGGGTCCTTGCCGGCGGCGAAGGCGAAGGCCAGCAGGGTCGGGCGCTTCAGGCGCATGGCGGTCCTGCCCTTGAACTCGGCCTTGCACAGGTCGGGGTAGTCGGCCATCTTCGCCAGCTTGGTGTTGACCACCAGCCCGTCCGTGCCCCAGATGTGCGGCAGGCCGTAGACCTTGCCGGCCAGCGTGGTGTTCTTCTTCGTCGCTTCGAGCATCGAGGGGATGAACAGCTCGGCCTTGATCTTCGAGAGATCCAGCGGCTTGTAGATGCCGAACTCCTGCTGCGGGCCGGTGATGCGGTCCTGGCTGGGCTGGGCCAGGTCGAAGCCCGCGCCGCCGGTGGCGCGCAGCTTGGAGATCATCTCCTCGTTGTTGGACAGCGTCAGCTCCACGTCGATGCCGGTCTCCTTCTTGAACTGGGCGATCACGTCGGCCGGTACATAGTCGGCCCAGGTGAGCAGGCGCAGCTTGTTCTCCTGCGCCAGGGCGGGGCCGGACAGGCCCAGGGCCAGCAGCGTGGCGGCCAGCAGGCGGTTCAGGGTCGTCGGAGTCTTCATGCAGGGGCTCGCTTTCTTTCCTCGTGGAGGACGCTGAGGTGATCGCCCCATGCTAGTCAGCCGGCGTGCAAAAGTCATGACGGCTTACCCCGGTGCCGGCTGCGCCCGGGCGCCGGCGTGCGCGTCGGTGGCGGCGGGCGGCGTGTCGCCGGCCAGCTCTGCCGAGCCGGGCGCGGTGCTGCCCTGCAGGTGGGCGATGGCGTGGGCGTAGTAGGCGATCAGCTCGGTCTGGCCCGGCACGACGCGGTACAGCCCCTCGGCCGCGTCGAACTGCACCACCTTGCGCAGACTGAGCATGCGCAGGCCCACCTCGATGGCGTAGTCGTGGTCCTGGCGCGGCAGGTACAGGCGCGCGCCGCGTTCGGCCAGCGCGGCCATGCGGGCGTGGGCGGCGGCCTTCAGGTCCAGCAACGACCAGGCGCGCGCCGGCTCGGCCAGCAGCAGGCTGGCCACCAGCGAGACCGGCAGCACCGGCACCACGGCGCCGATGGCGTCCATCAGCCGGGCGGCGACGCGCGCCACCTCGGCCTTGCGCTCGGCCTCGTCCATCGCCGGAAAGTGCACGCCCTGCTGCGCCGCCCAGGCGCGCATCGACACCGGGGTGCCGAAGTTGACGCAGGCATACCCCAGCCGGTGCCAGCGCCCCGACAGCGCCAGCCAGGCATTGGCGCCGGCAAAACGCAGCGTGGTGCCCAGCGCCTGCCAGGGGCTGGCGCGGCGGCGCTGCGGCTGCAGCTTGAGCAACTGGCTGCGGTCTTCCAGCACGCGGTCGTAGTTCAGCCCGACGGGGATGAAGACCAGGTCGCGCCGGCCCTCGCCGGGGCGCTCGTCATAACCCTTGAGCATGTAGTCCAGCAGGCCCAGGCGCGGCTCGCGCAGCTTGCCGTCGATGGTCAGCCCACCTTCGGGAAAGACCGCCTGCGTCACGCCCGCCTCGGTCGCCATCTGCACGTAGCGAGCCAGCACGGCTCGGTAGAGCGCGCTGCCCGAATTGCGCCGCACGAAGAAGGCGCCCATGGCCCGCACCAGCTGCTGCAGCGGCCAGATGCGCGCCCACTCGCCCACGGCGAAGGACAGCGTGGCGCGCTCGGCGGCCAGGAAGGCCACCAGCACGTAGTCCATGTTGCTGCGGTGGTTCATGACGAACACCACCGTCGACTGCCGGTCCACCTGTGCCAGCGCCGCCTCGTCGACATAGTCCACCCGCACGCGGTAGAGCGTGCGCGCCACCGCCCGCGCCAGCGCGTAGCCGATGCGGTAGTAGAGGTAGGCGTTGAAAGAGGGCACGATCTCGCGCGCATAACGGTCCACCTGCCGCCACACCTCGGGCAGCGGCTCGCCACTGGCCTGGGCATGGGCCGTGGCGGCGGCCTGCACCCGGGCGTCATGGAACAGCCGGTCGATCAGCACCTGGCGGCGCGTGAGCTTGAACGACGGCAGATCCACCGCCAGCCGCGTGTTGATGTGCGCGATCACCTTGTTGATGCGCCGGCGGAAGAACCAGCGCAGCGACGGCGCCAGCAGCATCACCCCCGCCGCCCAGGCGGCCAGCAGCGCCATGGGCCAGAAGACCCACCAGGGCAAGGTGATCTCGGCAGACATGCGGCCATCTCCTCCAGCGGCGGCACCGGCCGCGACCCATCGTAGTGCGCAGCTGCCGGCCTGCGCCCCCGGGCTTGTCCGCCCATGGCCGATGTCGACGACGCGACACCGACACCGACAGCCTGCTGCCACCCCGTTGTCAGCAGCCCCCCGCGAGCATGGGCAGCTGTTGTCGTCGCACACCCGGCGGCACCACAACTTCAGCGGCTGGCCAACCCGGCCGGCCCTGACCGACCCCCACCCCGCACTCCGCCCAGGACACGACCATGAGCACCCCGACCCAGACCGCCGACACCACGATCGCCACCGCCGCCGCATCCATTGCTGCAACTGCTGCCGCCGCCGCCAGCCCCATCAGCTGGTTCGAGATCCCCGCCCCCGCCCTCGACCTCGACCGCGCCCAGCGCTTCTACGAAGCCCTGCTCGCCACCCAGCTCAGGCGCGAGGCCATGGGCCCGGCCAAGGCGCTGGCCGTCTTTCCCTACGCACAGTCGGGCGTCGGCGGCTGCCTGATGGCGGGCAACGGCGTGGCACGCCCGGCCGCCGACGGCGCCCTCGTCTACCTGGACGCCGGCCCGGCGCTGGACCCCGTGCTGGCCCGCGTCGCCGGCCTGGGCGGGCGCATCACCACGCCGCGCGTCGACCTGCCGGACGGCATGGGCGGCTTTGCCCACGTGCTGGACAGCGAAGGCAATCGCGTGGGCCTGCACGCCATGGCGTAAGGGCGGGCGCCGGGCGCTCTACTTATCTTCTTATCCTGAGCCCCCATGCGCCGCGCCGACCGCCTGTTCCAGCTCATCCAGCTCATCCGCGGCCTCTCCACTGCCGCCTGGCTGGCCGGGCGGCTCGAAGTCTCGCTGCGCACCGTCTACCGCGACGTGGCCGAACTGCAAGCTCAGGGCGTGCCCATCGAGGGCGAGGCGGGCGTCGGCTACCCCCTGGGCGCGGGCTACGACCTGCCGCCCCTCATGTTCAGCCACGACGAAGCCAAGGCCCTGGTGGCGGCCGTGCGCATGGCCCAGCCCCACCTCGACCCGGCCCTGGCCGCGCAGGCCGAATCGGCCCTCTCGCGCATCCTGGCCGTGCTGCCCCCGGCCGCCCGCGCCGCCGCCGAAAGCCTGGCCCTCTACGTCCTACCCGTCCGCCCCGACGACGCCACCCGCCGGCGCCTGGAAGTGCTGCGTGTCGCCACCGAAACCCACCACAAGCTCGAGCTCGTCTACCTCGACCTGCAGCAGCGCAGCAGCGAACGCGCCGTCCACCCCCTGGGCTGCTTCGTCTGGGGCCAGGTCTGGACCCTGGCCGCGTGGTGTGAAACGCGGGAGGCGTTTCGGAGCTTCCGGGTGGACCGGATCTGGCAGGTGGAACTAGTGGACGAGCGGTTCCGCGATGAGCCGGGGCGGACGTTGGCGGATTTGTTGAGGGAGGTGCAGGCGAAGGGGTGACCGAATGGCCGCCGCCGCTCAATTCAGGGAGCGCGGCCGTTGGCGATCTATGCGCCCCAGGCGTATAGTCTCGCCATGTTCACCGTCGTCGAGACCCTGCTGTTCCAGAAGCAGTGGCCTGCGTACTGGACAAAGGACGAACGCGGCGAATTCGTCGCGTTCCTCTCGACCAACCCGGAAGCTGGTGATGTCGTCCCCGAGTCCGGCGGTATCCGCAAGGTGCGCTGGAAACGCCAGGGCACCGGCAAATCGGGCGGCGTGAGGGTCATCTACTTCACCCGAAACCTGGCCGAGGAACTGGTGCTGCTGACGCTGTACGCCAAGTCCAGGACCGACAACCTCACCGGTGCCGTACTCAAGGAGATTCGCCGTGCCCTCGAAGATTAATCAGCCTCTGTCCGCCAAGGAACTCGCCGAGTTCGAAGCCGGCCGCGATCTTGGCGCCGATCTGCTCCAGTCCATCCGCGAAATGAAGGCGGGCAAGGTCCGCGTCGCCTACAGTCCGGCGGCAGAGGCGCGCGAGAAAACCGGCTTGTCGCAAAGCCAGTTTGCGGCGTTGCTGGGTGTGTCTGTCCGCACGCTTCAGGGGTGGGAGCAGGGGCGCAAGCAGCCCAGTGGCGCTGCGCGTACGTTGCTCACAATCGCTCGAATCAATCCGCAGGCGCTGCTGGCGGTTGCAGGGAAGTAGCGGGGAGGGCCGGCACAGCCCGCAAATACGTCGAAGGCGCCACTTTTCATCGTGCGTGATCATTCTGCCGATTGAGTTACCCCCGGATGGGTAAAACTATTAGG
>JBJOKY010000321.1:0-5377 GCA_046045865.1 Pseudomonadota bacterium
CGTCATGGCGAAGCCGGTCAGACTTGACCTGTCTCAACGGTGGACAGCTGCCCCTGAGCGACATTGGCCTCCGACCTGTAACGCTTGATGGGCTAGTCGCCGTGCAGACTCTAGGAAAGCCCGTGGGGGCCATCCCACGACCTGCTCCGCTGCCGCGGCCCCGCCGCCGCCCGGCGGGCGCCCCCCCGGCTGCGGCTGACCCCACACCCTGGCAACACGTGCTGGGTGATCCGCCCCTCACCGGGACGGAGTTCAGCCTGCTCACCCGCCTGTCGTGCCGGCGCACCGTGCCTTCGGGCAACGAGGTGCTGACGCGCAGCACGATCGCCGACTGCCTGGTGCTATTGCTGAGTGGCGACGTGGTGCTGGGCGCACGCGCCGCCGACGGCAGCCTGCGCACCGAACGCACCCTGTGCGGCCCGGCCTGGCTGGACATCAGCGCAGCCTGGCTGGGTGAGCCCTATGCCTATTCGGTCCAGGCCCTGTCCGACGTGACCGTGGCCGACCTGCCGCTGGCGGAACTGCGCCGCGAGCTGGTCGACCAGCCGATGCTGGCCCAGCGCCTGTGCGCCTGCCTGGCGCGCGAGGTGCAGGACCTGGCGCACGCCGCGCGCAACCTGCTGCACAACGACGCCCCGGCGCGTTTCGCCCTGTGGTTGATCGAACGTTGCCCGGCACTCGAACCCGGCTGCGTCATCCGCCTGCAGGAACGCAAGCGCGACATCGCCCAGCAGCTGGCGATGACACCCGAGACGCTGTCGCGCCTGATGCGCAGCTTCGAAGGCCAGGGCGTGCTCAGCGTGCAGGGCTACAACCTGCGCGTGCATGACGCGGTCGCCCTGCGCCGCATCGCCGCAGGCAACGCCTGACAGGCCGCACGGCGCAGCGCTGCGGTTCCGCGGCCGCCCCCTCCCCGGGGGGGGGTTCCCCCAAGGCCCATCCCCCCGCCGGCCGGTCCTCGGCACCCACCCCCTTTCGGGGGGCGGCGCAAGCGGCGCATCACCCCCATCGCGGGGGATCGGTCGTGGCGGATGTCACGCGCAAGATACAGCCATCGAACAGCCCGACCCACCCACCGGAGCACGCATCATGGCCAGCCGCGACATCCTGACGACCGACATCACCAGCATTGCCGGCGACCGCAACACGCGCATGCCGGCCTGGTTCGAGATCGCCCCGCGCTGCAGCCAGCCACAGGACCACACGACGGAACTGCCCGTCGTGCAGACCGACACCGACTTGAGCTGGCTGGAATGTGACTGCGACGGCGGCGTCGAGGTGATCGAGCACCAGGTGCCCGCCGAGTTGCTGGCCGTCTTCTTCGGCAAGGCCGCGGCCTGCGGGCACGCTGCCGTGGCGGCATGCTGACCCGCTGCCAGCCCGTCAAGTCGGCCGGCAGACCGGCCGCGCGGGCCGGCCATGTCCAGGCTCAGCCGGCTGCGCTGCCGACCAGTGCCACGTCGCGCCCGCTGCGCCAGTACGCCGGAGCCTGGCCGCGCGCGCCGCACGAGGCACTGCCCGAGCCGTACGGGATGTAGTTGCGCACGGGCACCGCCAGCGCCCGGGCAGCCTGCAACGCAGCCTGCTGTGCCACCCCGTAGGTCAGCTCCAGCTCGCAGGGCGTGCCGGCATCGCGCAGGCGCTTGAGCGCCGCCCGCCCCAGCGCCGCGTCGTGGGTGGCGACCGACACGAAACGGGCCCGGCCCGCCAGGCGGGCGACCACGGCCAGGAAACCCGCACGTTCGTCGAACTGCGGGCACAGCGGATCGGCCCACAACCCCTTGACCACCCGCACCCGCAGGCCTAGATCGACCGCCAGATCGGCATCGGCGCGGCTGCGCATCCAGCGCCCGGGCAGGGTCACGCCCAGCTGGTCGTGCTGATCGCGGCCACGCCGGGCAGCCGCCATGGCGGCGCCGGCACTGTCAGGCCCCTGCGCATCGAATTGCACGGCCACGCCGTGTGCATGGGCACGCTGCAGCAGTTCGCCCAGCAGGTCGGCATCACAGGCCAGGGCGGCGGGGCGCAGTGACAGCACGCCCGCGCCAACACCCACCGCACCGTCGAACCCAGCCAGGGCGTCGATGCCGGACAGGCAGGCATCGGCTGCGCAGCGCGGGGTTTCGGCCGGCCGGGCCATGTGCGCCAGCGTCGGCAGGATGTGACAGTCGGCCTGCAGGCGCACCGCAGCCAGCGCGTCGGCCAGCGAACCATCCAGCAAAGGGCGCGTTCGCGGCGGCGGCAGGACCGGGCGGACGGGCGGCGTGGTCTGCGCCAGCACGAGCCGCCGGACAGGTTGCAGGGCTGGGCGAGCGGAATCTAGTTGTGCGTGCATCAGGCAGCTCCGAGAGCGGGATCGACCTGGAAAGGAAATTCTGCAAATCCGGGCAGGATGGGAACTTAGCACGCACTCTGTAAAAAAACATGCAAATTGTCACAAGTACTAACCCTGCATGTGGTCAATTGCCACATCCGGCAGTCACTCCTGCATGTCGGGATGGGATTATTTCCAGTCGTCGCGTGGCACTACACGCTACGGAAACACATGGCGGGTAAGCAACCTGCCACCAAGTGCCGCGCCCTGGCTGCGGCCAGGGCGCGTGCCGCCGCACCGGCACGCCGGCACGGCCAGACACGGGCTTGTTACTGGATCAGGCCTTCGGCACGCAGGGCGGCCTGCACGGCAGGACGGGCCGCCACGCGGGCACGGAAGGCCTGCAGATGGCTCAGGCCGCTGATGTCCACGCCCACGTACTGGCCCCAGCCGGAGACCACGAACAGGTAGGCGTCGGCCACGGTGAAGGTGTCACCGGTGAGGTAGCTCTTGCCTTCCAGCTGCTCGTTCACGTAGGACAGCTTGGTGAGCAGGCGGGCGCTGGCGATGGGCTTGTAGTCGGCCGGGGTGTCGGGCGAGAACAGCGGCGAGAAGCCCTTGTGCAGCTCGCTGGTGATGAAGTTGAGCCACTCGATGACGCGATAGCGCGCCAGCGTGCCAGCGGCCGGTGCCAGGCCCGAGGCCGGCACCTGATCGGCCACGTACTGGACGATGGCCGGACCTTCGCTCAGGCGTTCGCCGCTGTCGAGTTCGAGCAGCGGCACCTGGCCCTTGGGATTGATGGCCAGGTAGTCGCTGCCGTCGGCGAGCTTCTTGGTCTTGGTGCTGGCCAGCACCAGTTCGAACGCCAGGCCGGCTTCGCGCAGCACGATGTGGGGGGACAGGGAGCAGGCTCCGGGGCTGTAATAAAGCTTCATGGCTATCCTTGATCTGGGTTGCAACAAACGGCCGTGGTCGGCCGGGCCGCGTACGCTACACGGGTTGCGCCTTTTCTGCACTTCATGCACTTCAGCCTTGCGAGACCTGTCATGCCATCCGCCGGTGTCCTGTCATGCCTGTTCACCCCCCACTGCCGGCCCGGCGCGCCGCTGCTCGCCGCCCTGGCGCTGTGTGCCGGCGCGGCCCTGCAGCCGGCCTTGGCCCTGCCGCCCCAGCAGGCCGACCAGCCGGGCCGCACGGCCGGCGGCAGCGCCAGGCACGACGGCGTGGCCTGGCTCACCCCGGCCAACGCCGCCGAGTTCGACGCCATGCTCGAGCGCGCGCGCCAGGGCGGCCAGCCGCTGCTGCTGTACTGGGGTGCCAGCTGGTGTCCGCCGTGCAACCAGCTCAAGGTGACGCTGTTCAAGCGGGCCGACTTCATCGCCCTGTCGCGCCGCTTCGTCGCCATCCAGCTCGATGGTGACGCGCCCGGTGCACAGAAGCTGGGCGCGCGCTACAAGGTGCGCGGCTACCCCACGACCATCCTGTTCGACACACGTGGCCAGGAGCTGACGCGCCTGCCGGGGGAGGTCGACGCGCCGCTCTACCTCGATGCGCTGCGCCTGGCGCTCAACCGTGCCGGCGCAGCGCCGGTGACGGCTGGTGGCACCGTGGCAGGCACGCAGGCCGCTGACGACAGCACGCCGGCCCGCCCCGTCGCCGCGCTGCTGGCCGCCGCCCGCCAGGGCCACCCGCTGCCGGCCGCCGAGTGGCGCCGCCTGGCCTGGTACGCCTGGGACACCGACGAGGCCGCGCTGCTGCCCGTCGACGAGCAGGCCCGCGTGCTTGCCAGCCTGGGGCGCGCCAGTGCCCGGGTGGCGCCCGCCGCATCGACCCGGCTGCTGCTCAAGGGCGTGATGGCCAGCGGCGAGCAGGACGGCACTCGTCTGGACGATGCGACCCACGCCGCTGCCCTGACGGCCCTGCAGGCCCTGCTGGCTGCCCCCCAGGCCGCACGCGAGCAGATGGACCTGCTCACGGGAGGTGTCACCGACCTGGCCGGGCGGCTGACACAGGCCGGCACGCCGGCACGCCAGCAGCTGCTGCGCGCCTGGTCCACCGCTGCGCGGCGCCTGCAGCAGGACACCCGCCTGAGCCGTGCCGACCGGCTGGGCGCGCTGCAGGCCCGCGTCGATCTGGCCGCCCTGGGGCGGCTGCCCGGCGACGCCGCGGTCGACGATGCCCTGCGCGCCGACATCCGCGCCACCGTGACCCGCTTCGAGGCCGAGATCGGCAGCCCGGCGGAGCGCCAGGTGGTCATCCCGACCGCGGCCCACCTGCTGCACACCGCCGGGCTGCGCGCCGAGGCCGATGCCTTGCTGCTGGCCCACCTGGAGCGCAGCCCCTCGCCCTACTACCTCATGAGCATGCTGGCCGGCAACGCCGCCGACCGCGGCGACCGCGCCGCGGCGCTGGACTGGTCGCGCCGTGCCTGGGAAGGTTCGACCGGCGCCGCCACCCGCCTGCAGTGGGGCGTGGCCTATCTGGGCAGGCTGATCAGCCTGGGGCCGGACGATGCGGACCGCATCGAGCAGGTGGCCGCCGCGATCCTGGCCGAGGCGGCCGCCACGCCGGACGCGTACCACGAGCGCAATGCCCGCTCGCTGCAGCGCCTGGCCAGCCGGCTCAAGGGCTGGGCCGGCCCGGCCGGCGCCCAGGCGCGGCTGGAACGCCTGGCCAGGGCACTGGCGCCGGTCTGCGC
Source organism: Pseudomonadota bacterium (assembly GCA_046045865.1). Lineage (GTDB taxonomy): Bacteria > Pseudomonadota > Gammaproteobacteria > Burkholderiales > Burkholderiaceae_C > Sphaerotilus. Next base: position 5,016 of record JBJOKY010000321.1, read on the forward strand.
CCAGCTGCCCGAGGGCGACACGGCGCGTGCCGAGTGCGCGGGCCTGCTCGCCTCGGGCGGCTGAGCGGCGCTGCCTCGATCGGTCAGGTCACGGCGTCGCGGTGCGGCAGCGCCGCCAGCCCGATGCGCGCGCGCGCCTGCTGGCAGCGCTCGTCGGGTGTGCCGTCGGCGTGCCAGGCATCGAACTCCCGGCACGGGCTCGGCCGCTTGGCGTAGATGCCGCAGCTCACGCTCTTGCCCAGCTCGCCTTTCAGCGCCACGCAGCGCACCGGCTTGGCCAAGGTGCCGCGCATGGCGCGGCGCTGGGCGTCGACGCGCTGGGTCAGGGCGATGGGCACCCAGCCGCCCATGGCGTCGTCGCC
>JBJOKY010000322.1:0-5553 GCA_046045865.1 Pseudomonadota bacterium
GGTGACGCCCTTGCTCACCGGGCCGGCACGCTGCCTCAGGCCGGTGCACGACAGCGCGGCCAACCTGGCCGAGGTGTTGCGCATCCGCACGGCCGTGCCAGCGCGCGAGCGTCCGGTGCTGGCCGAACTCGACCGGCGCAGGCCGGGTGTGGTCCGGCGTGTGGTGGCGCCGGTGCCGGCCCTGGCCTTCCCGGCGCGCTGAGCCACGGGGGGCGTGGTCTGGCCTTGGCCTGGCCGGGTTGTCTGCGGCAGCGTCAGCGCGGCGTGTCGGGCAGCTCGATCTGCACGTTGAGCACGTCCAGGCTGTCCTGGTGGCTCATCTCGATCTTATCAGTTCGAGCTGCAGTTGCGGCAGGAAGTCGACGTCAGGGGCATTACGGCCGTTGCGCTCGTGCGCGAGTATGAGTTGCAGCCGCTCCTTGGCGACATTGGCGGACGCCTTCTTGTCACCGAACAAGGAGCGCAGGAATCCCGGTGTCGACATGGCGCCTGCTCCTCAGGACATCGCGTTGATCATGCGCTTGAGGAAACCCGCCTTGACGGGCTCCGTGAAACGCATGGGCCGATCCTGGCCGAGGAAACGCTGCACCACGTCCAGATAGGCCTCGGAGACATCGGTCTTGGCCATGTGGATGACCGGCAGGCCCTGGTTGGACGCCTGCAGCACCATTTCCGATTCGGGAATGACGCCGATCAGCGGCGTGCGCAGGATTTCCTGGATATCGCCCAGCGTCAGCATGTGGCCGCCCTGTACCCGGTTGGGGTTGTAGCGGGTGATCAGCAGCAGTTCCTTGACGGGCTCGGCGCCTTCGGCGGCACGTTTGGTCTTGCTGTTGAGCATGCCCAGGATGCGGTCGGAGTCGCGCACCGACGAGACCTCGGGATTGGCCACCACGATGGCGATGTCGGCGAAATACATCGCCATCATCGCGCCGGTCTCGATGCCGGCGGGCGAGTCGCAGATGATGTAGTCGAAGCCCATGCCGGCGAGTTCGTCCAGCACCCGGCCGACACCTTCGCGCGTGAGCGCTTCCTTGTCCTTGGTCTGCGACGCCGCCAGGATGCACAGCTTGTCGCAGTGCTTGTCCTTGATGAGCGCCTGGTTGAGGTTGGCTTCCTTGTTGATCACGTTGATCAGGTCGTACACCACGCGGCGCTCGCAGCCCATGATCAGGTCGAGGTTGCGCAGTCCGACGTCGAAATCGATGACGACCGTCTTGTGCCCGGCCATGGCCAGCCCGGCCGCGAAGCTCGCGCTGGTGGTGGTCTTGCCGACACCGCCCTTGCCGGAGGTGACGACGATGATCTTGCTCATGTGCGGGCCCTTTCAAACTGCTGGTCTAACTCGTGCGAGCGGGGTGTCATGCCGGTCAAGGTGTCATCCCCTGAGAGGTTCGACGATCAGGCGTTCACCCTCAAGCCGGACTTGCGCGGGTTTGCCGTGGATGTCATCCGCAAGCGGGATATCGGTCGTGTTGTAGATGCCTGCAATCGCATACAGGTCAGGTTCCATGCACGACGTGAAAATGCGTGCATTCGTATTGCCGCGCGCACCTGCGATGGCGCGCCCGCGCAGCGGGCCGTAGACGTGGATATGGCCGTCGGCCAGCACCTCGGCGCCGTGACTGACCATGCTGCATACGACCAGATCGCCGCCTTCGGCGTACACGCGCTGGCCCGAACGCATCGGCCTGGTGACGACCAGGGTGGGCGCGGCCCGGCTCGACAGGGCCTGGTGCACCGCTTCGCCCACGGCCTGGTCGAACGCCACGCGCTGCGCCTGCTCGAGCTCGGCCATCTGCTGCGGCGAGGGCGCGGGCGGGCGCCGCGCGCTCACGTGGCCGATGTCGGCCACGTCGTTCAGGCCCAGCCTGAGTGCAGCGTCGAGCAGCGCCCCTCGGGCGCCCACGATGCCCACGGGCTGCAGCAGGTAGCGCCTGACCAGGTCCAGCAGCGCGTCGAGCTGCAGGGCCGGTGCCTGTGCCTCGATGGCGGACACGTCGATCAGCAGAGGCGTGAGCGACAGCGCCGTGCCGCCGAAACGGCTGTGCAGCTCCGCACCCAGCATGCCGACGTCCGTGGTCCGCAGCACCAGGGCCAGCCCGTCGATGGACGCGCTCTTGATGGCCAATGCCTCGAGTCCGGACGCTTTCCTGCGACGGTCGGTTTTGTCGGGAGCCGAGGTCATTTCTGTGGCGTCGGGTTTTGTGTAAAAGGCCGGCAGTTTACCATGCTGATTTTCCGGCATCGTAAACACCTGACGGAATTGCGGCTGCCCCCACGTGATGGGCGCGGCAGGACACATCCCGGGGGAGGGTCTGGCCATTCAATCACTTCCAGATTATCCCGGGTTATTCCAAGTTATCAGTTCCGGAACAATTGCGGGTGCGGTCGCGATGTAACAATTGGTTCGTCCATCCCGCATCTGCGGGAAATTCCATCAATATGCCGGGACAAGCTCATGGCGGCACGGCGAGATAACCCCTGAGTTTCAATTCAGGTTCGCTGCGGGTTCATTTCTGGTTCGCTGCGGGTATTGCACGCGCTCCACCCGATAACCCCTGGCGGCCATCAGCCCGGGCAGGCCCTGGGGGCCGGTCATGTGCAGCGCGCCGACGGCCGCGAATACCCGCCGGCCTTGGCTGTGCAGGGCGTCGATGGCTGCCGCCAGGCCGGGGTTGCGCTCGTCGTTCAGGCGCCTGAGCTGGGCGCGATCGTCGTCGCTGGTGATGCAGTCGCACCAGGCCTCGTAGGCTTCCAGGTCGGCGAGCCGGCCGGCCTCCCAGCTCTCGGCCAGACGCACCAGGATGCGGCGCAGCTGGCCGGTCTCGAGCTGGGTGAGCATCTCGTCGACCATGGCCGCGCTGCCCGCCGGGTCGGCGGGCAGCAGCACGCCCAGCTGCAGCTCGGGCGTCTCGAGCGAGACGACGGGGCGGCGGCGCATGCGGGCGTCGCCGGCGAGGATGAATTCCAGCCCGTAGGCCGGGTCGAGGCCGTCGTGGCGGGCGGCCAGGCTGGCCAGCGCCGTGACCTGGACGGCGGGGTGCAGCGCCTCCATGTGCGCCGGCGGCACACAGGCGACGTCGATCTGGCGCTGCAGCCTGGCGGTCTGGCGGTCGTCGAGCGTGCCGCGGCTGTCCGCGTCGCCGCTGCGTGTGAGTTGGCCCATGCGGCGCGCCAGCTCGGTGTCGGTCGGGTCGAGTTCCAGCGCCAGCACGTCGGTCTCGCGCAGCACGCGCTGCAGCGTGGGGCCGTGCGCGATCCAGCCCGGCCGGCCGATGTGGATGGTGCCGTACAGGTAGGAGTCGTGCCGGTCGCGGCTGATGCGCCACAGCAGGCCGCGGTCGCTGGCGTTGCGCATCGCGGTCAGCATCTGCGCGCCGTCCAGCGGGCGCGCCTGTGGCGGGCAGGCGGGCGCGGCCGGGCGCGCAGCGCCGGCCTGGTCCTGGGCATGTTCTGGGCCCGTGGTGCGCCCCGGGTCGGCGGCCTGCAGGGGCGCGTACAGCCCGCCCAGCGCGGTGACGACGCACAGGCCCGCGATCAGGCGCCGCGCCACGGCCGCGGTCAGGCTGCGGGTCGTCATGGCCGCGCTCCGGGCGCCGACTCCAGCCGCAGCACGCCGCCGGCCTGGCTGAAACGCAGTCGCCCCAGCACGTCCATGCCCAGCAGGGGCGAGCCCAGGCGCGGCAGTACGGCCACGCGCAGCTGGCTGAACCGCACACCGCCGTCGAGCTCGATGTCGGCGCGGGCGATCTCGCCGCGCACCACGCCCCCGGCGGTGTCCGAGCGCATGCCGCCCAGGCTCTGCAGCCCGGCGCGTTGCGCCAGCGCCTGTGGCAGGGTGGTGCTGGTGGCGCCGGTGTCGACCAGGAAGTCCACCTCGATGCCGTTGACCCGGCCGGGCCAGTGGAAATGGCCGTCGGGTGCGCGCTGCAGTTCGATCACGCCGCCGCCGGCGCTGAAGCGGCCTTGCCGTTCACGCGCCTGCAGCCACTGCACGGCGAGAAAGACGACCAGCCCGATCAGCCCCCAGACGGTGACCAGCTTGAGCGTGCGTGGCAGTTCCTGCATGGCGGGCCGACGACGGTGCTCAGGCGGGCCCGGCCTGCGGTGCGGGCGGGCACATCAGGTCCTGCAGGCAGTGGCTGGCCACGCCGTAGTAGCGCTTGATCTCGTCGACCTGGGCCAGCACCGCTTCGGCGTGGCCGGCCGGCTCGGGCCCGGGGCGCTGGACGGCCAGGATCATCTTGTTCTTGCTCGTGTGCTCCAGCGCGACGAACTCGAAGACCTGGGTGTCGTAGCCGGCGGCGTCCAGCAGCAGGGCCCTGAGGCTGTCGGTCACCATCTCGGCCTGCTGGCCCAGGTGGATGCCGTGCTGCAGCATGGGGCGCAGCAGCGCCGGGCTCTTCATCTGCGGGCGCAACTGCTTGTGGCAGCAGGGCGAACACACGATGAGCCGGGCGCCGGCGCGCAGGCCCAGATGGATGGCGTGGTCGGTGGCGGTGTCGCAGGCGTGCAGGGCGATCATGACGTCGACCGGCGCGGGCTCGTAGTCCCGCACGTCGCCAGCCGAGAACACCAGGCCGCGCATGCCGTGGCGCTGCGCCGCGGCATTGCACAGCTCGACCAGGCCGGTGCGCAGCTCCACGCCGGTCACCTCGGCCGCCTTGCCCTGGCCCGTGAGCCAGGCGTGCATGGCGAAGGTCAGGTAGCCCTTGCCGCTGCCGAAGTCGAGCACGCGCACGCGTTCCTGCCCCGCCAGGCTGCTGTGACCCAGGGCCGCGCCCACCACTTCGAGAAAGCGGTTGATCTGCTTCCACTTGCGCGCCATGGCCGGCACCAGGCGGGCCGGCTGGCCCGGCGGCCCCGGCGTGGCCAGGCCCAGGTCGACCCAGCAGGGCAGGTCCAGGTCGAGCTCGCGGTGCTTGACGCGGTTGTGCGCCAGGAAACCGTCAGGCGCAGCCAGGGGGGCGTCATCGCCCGCCTGCGCGGCGTCGGCGCTGTCCGCCGCCGTGGTCGCCGCGCTTGCCGCTGCGGTGCGGGCCGGCGGCGGCGCCGCGGCGGCGGCCCGGCTCACGACCAGCCTGCTCTTGTCGCGCCCGCCCTTGAGCCTGTGGCGGTACTCGGCCTGCTGCACCCTGCCTGCGGCGTCGCGCCATTCCATGTGCGCGGTCTCGAAGCCGCCGGCGCCCAGCAGGTCGGCGATCGCCTGCAGGCCGGGCAGGGGCGCGTGGTTCCTGGTCGTGTCGCGTGTGTCGTGGCGCCAGGTGAACTGCAGCGCGGGCGCGCCACGCAGCATGATGGGGCGCACCAGCAGGCGCTGCAGCGTCAGGCCGGGTTCGGTCTGCGCGCCGGTGTAGTGCGCCAGGCTGAGCTTGAGCAGCGTGCCCGCCGTGATGGCCGCGTGCAGCAGCTGCAGCAGGCGCTCGCGCGCCGGGACGGCGCTGGTGTCGACACCCGGTGCAGCACCCGGGGTGGTGCCGGGGCCGGCGGCCTGCCGCGGGGGGGGGGAGATGAGCTCGGTGAACATGGCAGCCTGCGGCGATAGGGGGC
>JBJOKY010000059.1:0-15924 GCA_046045865.1 Pseudomonadota bacterium
CCGTGCTGGTCTACCTGGCGCTGCAGCCCACGCCGGCCCAGCGCGCCGGCCTGCGCAACGGCCTGTACGCACGCGGCCAGGTCGAGCTGGGTCGGCTGACGGCACCGGCCCTGCCGCTGAGCGCCGTGCACGTCGACCAGGCCCGGCCCTATGTGCTGGCGCTGCAGGCAGCGCCGGACGGCAGCGCCCGCGTGGTGCGCCGCGTGGTCGAGCTGGGTGCGCGTGGCTCGGACAGGGCCGACGTCGGCCTGGCTGCCGAGGACTGGGTCGAGATCCGCGCCGGCCTGGCCCCCGGCGCACGCGTGCTGCGCGGCAGCGTGGGCCAGGTCGCCGACGGCAGCCCGGCGCGTGTGCCGGCGGCCCCGCCCGCCGCCTCGCGCTGAGCCAGCATCGCTCGCCGATCGCCACGCCCCTCGCCTCGCCCCCTCGCCTCGCCCCGATAGCGCGCGCCGCGCCAGGATCAGCCGCCCATGTGGTTCACCCGCATCTCGATCGCCAACCCCGTGCTGGCCACCATGCTCATGCTCGCCCTGGTGGTGATGGGCGTGTTCAGCTACCAGCGGCTCAAGGTCGACCAGTTCCCCGACATCGAGTTCCCCACCGTGGTGGTGACGGTGGACTACCCCGGCGCCTCGGCCGAGGTGGTCGAGACCGAGGTCACGCGCAAGGTCGAGGAGGCGGTGAACTCGATCGCCGGCATCAGCCAGATGAACTCGCGCAGCTTTGCGGGCACGGCGGTCATCATCATCCAGTTCAACCTCGAGCTCGACGGCCGCAAGGCGGCCGACGACGTGCGCGAGAAGCTCGCCATCCTGCGCCCCACCCTGCGCGACGAGGTCAAGGAGCCCAAGGTGCAGCGCTTCGACCCGTCGAGCCGGCCGGTCTGGTCACTCGCCCTGTCGTCGCCCGATGGCAGCCGCAGCGCGGTGGAGCTGTCGACCTGGGCCGACCTGGTGCTCAGGAAGCGGCTGGAGAACGTGCGCGGCGTGGGCTCGGTGGCACTGATCGGCGCCACACGGCGCGAGATCAACGTCTACCTCGACCCCGCGGCGCTGGAAGCCCTGGGCGTGAGCGCCGAGCAGGTCAACGCCGCCGTGCGCACCGAGACCCAGGACCTGCCCGCCGGCGCGCTGCGGTCGGCCGCACGCGAGCAGGTCGTGCAGGTGCAGGGCCGGCTGGCGCGGCCCGAGCAGTTCAACCAGATCGTGGTGGCGCGCAAGGGCGCCCACCTGGTGCGGCTGCAGCAGGTGGCGCGTGTGGTCGACGGGCCCGAGGAGGTCGACACCCTGGCCCTGCTCAACGGCCGGCGCACCCTGGTGCTGGACGTGCTCAAGGCCCAGGGCGAGAACACCCTGATGGTGATCGACGGCCTGAACCGCGCCGCCTCCGAGCTCAAGGCGCGCGGCGAGTTGCCCGCGGGCATGCAGCTCGACGTGGTGCGCGACAACGGCCGGCCCATCCGCGTGGCCGTGACCAATGTGCGCCAGACGCTGTTCGAGGGCGCACTGCTGACCATCGCCATCGTCTTCCTGTTCCTCAACAGCTGGCGCTCGACCGTCATCACGGGCCTGACGCTGCCCATCGCGCTGATCGGCACCTTCGCCTTCATGGACGCCTTCGGCTTCTCGATCAACATGGTCACGCTGATGGCGCTCTCGCTATGCGTGGGCCTGCTGATCGACGACGCCATCGTGGTGCGCGAGAACATCGTGCGCCACGTGCAGATGGGCAAAGGCGCGCACCAGGCCGCACTGGACGGCACGGCCGAGATCGGCCTGGCCGTGCTGGCCACCACGCTGTCGATCGTGGCGGTGTTCGCACCCATCGGCTTCATGAGCGGCATCATCGGCAAGTTCTTCCACGAGTTCGGCATCACCATCGTGGCGGCGGTGCTGATCTCGATGTTCGTGAGCTTCACGCTCGACCCCATGCTCAGCTCGGTCTGGCACGACCCGGCCATCCACGCCGAGGGCCAGCCCTATGTGGCGCGCGGCGTGTACGGCCACACGCTGGGGCGCGTGACGCACTGGGTCGACCGCTTCCAGCACGCCCTGGGCGAGGGCTACCAGCACGTGCTGGCCTGGTCGCTGCGGCACCGGCTGGCCACGCTGGGCGTGGCGCTGGCCAGCCTGGTCGGCGCGGTGGCGCTGGTCAAGGTGGTGGGCACCGAGTTCGTGCCCAAGGCCGACTTCTCGGAGACCTTCATCAACTTCCACACCCCGGTGGGCTCGTCGATCGAGGTGACCGAGGCCAAGGCGCGCCAGGTCGAGGCCATCGTGCGCGAACGCCCCGAGGTGAAGTACACGCTCACCACCATCAACACCGGCCAGGCCCAGGGCAGGATCTACGCGCAGATCTACGTGCGCCTGGTCGACCGCAAGGAGCGCGCGCTCAGCCAGGACGCGCTCACCGTGCCGCTGCGCGTGCGCCTGGCGCACGTGCCCGGCATCACGGTCACGCACGTGGGCGTGCTCGACGCGGTGGGTGGGCAAAAGCCGCTGCAGATCTCGCTGCAGGGCAGCGACCTGAACGGGCTGCAGCGCCAGACCCGCCGGCTGCTGCCGCGCCTGGCCGCCGTGCCCGGCCTGGTCGACCTGGACACCAGCGCCAAGCCCGACGCGCCGACGCTGGCCATCGACGTGAAGCGCGACGCCGCGGCCGACCTGGGCCTGTCGGTCGGCGCGGTGACGAGCAGCCTGCGCAACCTCGTCGCCGGCCAGACCGTGGGCAGCTGGCGCGCCAGCGACGAGCTCAACCTCGACGTCAAGGTGCGCCTGGCGCCCGAGGCGCGCCACGCGCCGGCCGACCTCGAGCGCCTGCGCTTCGTGGCCGGCAGCCAGGCCGACGGCAGCGCGCGCCTGGTGCGCATGAGCCAGGTCGCCACGCTGCGCGAGACCGGCACGGCCAACCAGATCAACCGCCGCGACCTGGCGCGCGAGGTCGAGATCACCGCCAACGTGCAGGGCCGCGCCCTGGGCGAGGTCTCGGCCGACATCCGCAAGATGCTCGAGGCCGAGCCGCTGCCGCCCGGCATGCGCTGGCGCTTCGGCGGCTCGACCAAGGACATGGCCGAGAGCTTCGGCTACGCCCTGTCGGCGCTGGCGCTGGCGGTGGTGTTCATCTACATGATCCTGGCCTCGCAGTTCCGCAGCTTCATCCAGCCGCTGGCGCTGATGAGCTCGCTGCCGCTCACCCTCATCGGCGTGGTGGGCGCGCTGGCGGCCTTCGGCTCGACCATCAACATCTTCTCCATCATCGGCATCGTCATGCTCATGGGGCTGGTGACCAAGAACGCCATCCTGCTGATCGACTTCGCGATCCGCGCGCGTGCAGGCGACATCGGCGGCCCGCACGGCGAACTGGCGCAGCCCATGGCCCGCGAGGCCGCCCTGCTGCTGGCCGCCAAGGTGCGGCTGCGCCCCATCCTGATGACCACCCTGGCCATGATCTTCGGCATGCTGCCGCTGGCGCTGGCGCTGAGCGAGGGCGCCGAGCAGCGCGCGCCCATGGGCCAGGCGGTGATCGGCGGGGTGATCACCTCGTCGCTGCTGACGCTGGTGGTCGTGCCGGTGATCTACTGCCTGCTCGACGACGCCATGGCTGCGCTGGGGCGCGTCCTGCGCCGCCGTGCGGGCAGTTCGTCCATGCCGGGCGGCAACCTGTCGCAAGACAAGTCTGCGCAAGGAGCGGCCTCCTAAAATGCGCCGCCCTGGCCGCTGCCCCTCGGGGTATGTCCACCGAGACCTCGTCCACCTCCTCTGATCCGACCGACCACCACACCATGAACCTCGAAAAAGCCCGCTTCAACATGATCGAGCAGCAGATCCGCCCCTGGAACGTGCTCGACGCCTCGGTGCTCGACCTGCTGGGCGTGGTCAAGCGCGAGGACTTCCTGCCCCAGGCGCACCGCGCCCTGGCCTTCATGGATGTCGAGGTGCCGCTGGCCGGCGGCCAGCACATGCTGTTCCCGCGCGTCGAGGCCCGCCTGCTGCAGGAAGCCGCGCCCATGCGCCACGAGAAGGTGCTGGAGATCGGCACCGGCAGCGGCTTCTTCACCGCGCTGCTGGCGCACAAGGCCCAGCAGGTGCTGAGCCTGGAGATCCGCCCCGAGCTGGCTGCCCAGGCGCGCGAGAACCTGCGCCACGCCAACGTCGTCAACGCCGAGGTCCGCCAGGGCGACGGCGTGCGCGGCGACCCCACCCAGGCGCCATGGGATCTGATCGTGCTGAGCGGCTCGGTCGCCGAGGTGCCGCGCAACCTGCTCGCGCAGCTCAAGGTCGGCGGGCGCCTGGTCGCCATCGTCGGCCAGTTGCCCGTGATGCGCGCCGTGCGTGTGACACGCGCCACCGAAACCCGCTACGACAGCGTCGACCTGTTCGACCTGGTCACCGACCGGCTCGAAGGTTTCGGCGAGCCCAGCCGCTTCAGCTTCTGACCGCCCATGCCTGCCCGCCAGCCTCGTCTGCCTGCCACAAGGAAGCTCATGAACCCGTCCTCGCTGATCCGCCAGCCCCGGCACGCCCTTGCACTCGTCCTGGCCGCCAGCGGCCTGATGGCCCTGGCCGCCCCGGCCCAGGCGCAGAGCCTGCGCGAACTGGTGGAAGCCGCACGTGGCTACGACGCCGGCTTCCAGGCGGCCAAGTCGTCGCTGGACGCGGCGCGCTACCGCCTGCAGCAGGCCGAGGCCGGTCGCAACCCCAAGGCATCGCTGGAAAGCACGGCCGGCCTGGCCAATGTCGACCGGCCGGTGGTGGGCACGCTGAACTCGCGCAGCATCGGCGCGACCGTCAACGGCAGCTACCCGCTGTACAACCGCACCACCGGCGCGGTGATCGACCAGAGCACGCGCGCCTACGAGGTTGCGCAGAATGACATCGCCCTGGCCGAGCAGGATCTGATCGTGCGCGTGGCCGCCGCCTACTTCGACGTGCTGGGCGCGCAGGACACGCTCACCACCGCGCAGGCCAACAAGAAGGCGATCGCCGAGCAGCTCGCCTCGGCCAAGCGCAACTTCGAGGTCGGCACTGCCACCATCACCGACACGCGCGAGGCCCAGGCACGCTACGACCTGGCCACCGCGCAGGAGATCAGCGCCGACAACGACCTGCGCAGCAAGCGCATCGTGCTCGACCAGGTCGTGGGCCAGACCGGCGCCGTGCCGCGTGGCCTGGTGCTGCCGGTCAACCTGCCCAACCTCGCGTCCGACACCCCCGACGTGTGGGTCAACCGCAGCGAGGAAGCGCCCAACGTGAAACGCGCCCGCCTGGCGGTCGAGATCGCGCGGCTCGAATCCGAGCGCTCGCGCGCGGCCAACCAGCCTGTGGTCGACGCGATCGGCTCGCTCGGTGCCGAATACGCCGCCGGCACGGCCCAGCGTGTGGGTGGCGGCAAGGACGGTGTGACCCGCAACGCCTCCATCGGCCTGCGCCTGACCGTGCCGCTGACCACCGGCGGTGCGAACGAGAGCCGGCTGAAGGAAACCATCGCGCTGGAAGACAAGGCCCGCAACGACCTGAACTTCGCCCGCCGCGCGGTGGCCCAGCAGACCCGCCAGATCTGGTTCGGCGTGCAGTCCGGCCAGGCCGGCGTGAAGGCGCTCGAGGCGGCCGAGTCGTCCAGCAAGCTGGCACTGGAAGCGACCCAGCTGGGCTACAAGGTGGGTGTGCGCGTCAACCTCGACGTGCTCAACGCCCAGACCCAGCTCTTTTCCACCCAGCGCGACCTGGCCAAGGCGCGCTACGACGTGGTCGTCAACGGCCTGCGCCTGCGCCAGGCCGCCGGCACGCTCAGCCTGGACGACGTGGCCGAGGTGAACAAGCTGCTGGCGCGCTGAAAGTGCGCACCCCGGCAGCGCGGCTCAGGGTGTGCGTGGGCCGAAGGCCGGCTCGGGGTGCGGCTCGTAGGGTTCCCGCAGCCATGGATGGCGGGACAGGACTTCGGCCATCTGCGCGCGGTGTACAGCCCCGAGTGCACCCAGCCCGGGCATCTGGCGCAGGTCGGCAACCAGGCTGGACCATCTGCTGCCCAGGTTGTCGAACGACAGCCAGGTGACCAGCGTGGTCAGGGATGGCGGCTCGCCCGGCACCGCCACGAACATGCCGCGCCTGGATGGCAGAGCCCACTGCCTGGAACCTGTCTGGGCCGCCGCCAGGTTCATGTCCAAGGCCATCAGCGTGATCGTGACGATCTCGAAGTAGACGTCACCGAAATTGGTGGTATTCAAGCGCTGGTGCAAGCGCTCGACAGAATGCCGCGTGACCTTGACGACCGGGTAGATACCCTGCGGGACCAGCCTTGTGCGGGTATTGATGAATCCGATCGCCACGGAAAAAACCAGATCGTCCTCCATGACTTCGGGTATGACATAGTAATAGCCGAAACTCCGCGCCGTCCCCATGACCAGGCTGCCGTATATACCCGGGCGCGCAAGCAGCCTTGCGACGCCCGCCTGCAGCCGGGTCGCCAGCCTGGCCGGCGACCTGCCTGCCCGCTGCGCCAGGATGGCGTCGACCATATACTCGTCAATCGCATCCGAGCATATCCTGGCGGCCGTCGCCAGATATTCGATCGACTGCTTCGACAACCCCTTCGCGAGGCTGCCGTTGACAAACGTGGGGGCCGTCATGATCAGGATCGACGCCGCGGCCTGCACGCAGCGACAGCCGCAGGCACGCCGGTCGATGTGCCGGCAGTATCCAGGCACCGGTATTCGTGCAACCGCAGGCGCCAGATTCGTGTTCGACTTGCCATGTCAAGCCCAGGCCGGCGTCAGACCAGGCGCACGGCCGCCACCGGCGGCAGATGCACCGACAACGCGTGCCAGTGGTCGCCGCCGTCCTGGCTGAGCCAGGCGCCGCCCGTGGTCGAGGCCATGGCCAGCATGCGGCCGTCTGCAGCCACGTCCAGGGCATGACGGTAGACCAGGTCCCAGCTGGGCGCTGGCAGGCCGGTGTCCAGGGCTTCGAAACCGGCGCCGGCACTGCGGGTGCGATTGACGATGAGACGAGCGTCGACCGGTACGCGGGTCTGATCCTTGACGGCAGGCACGAACCAGGCGGTGTCGCCGTCCTGCGGATGCACGGCCACCGCGAAACCGAAGCCCGAGGGTGCGACGCCGTCGATGGGCACCCAGTGGTCGCCGCCGTCGTCGCTGCGCAGGATGCCGCAGTGGTGCTGCATCCACAGCCGGTCCGGGCGGCCAGGGCAGCGCACCACGCGGTGCGGGTCCTGGTTGACGAGGTCGCCAGCCAGGTCGGGCGGCATGAAGTCGGCGCGCTGGCCCAGGCCGGTGAGGCGCCAGCCGGCACCGTCGTCGCTGCTGCGCCACACGCCGCCGCAAGAGACCGCCACGAGCAGCGCGCGCGAGTCGCGCGGGTCGACGCACACGCTGTGGATGCCGGGCTGGTCGTAGCCGCCGCCGAACCATTTCGGGCGTTCGGCCGTGTTCCACAGCGACTCGACGAGCTGCCAGCTGCGCCCGCTGTCGTCGCTCCTGAACAGGCCGCCGGGCACGGTGCCGGCCCACAGGCGACCGGGCTGGTCGGCCCCGCCAGTCTCCAGGGTCCAGATCGTGTCCAGCGTCCAGGAATTGTTGTCGGGCTCGCCGTCGGCCTGGCGCGCGTCGGCCGGCTTGGGCGGGTAGACGGGCGCGGGCAGCTCGGTCCAGCTCGCGCCGCCGTCGCGCGACACGTGCAGCTTGCAGCCGAAGTGGCCCAGGCGCAGCGCAACGTACAAGGCGGCGGGCTCGCCGCGCGCCTCGGGCCGGCGGTCGACCAGCACGGCGCTGACCGGTTCGCCCAGGAAGCCGATGCGCTCGTCCAGCCGCCACGCGCCCGTCCGTGCGGTGGCACCGGCGACGGGCCGGGCCGAGAACAGGCCCTTGCGCGTGGCGATCCACAAGGTGGCGGGCGGCTGTGGCTGCGGCTGAACCGGCTGCTTGGGCATGTCGTCTACTCCTGGTTCATTCAGCCGCCCGTCAGGGCCTGGAAGACCTGCACCTCGTCTTCATCGTCCACCGGGTCGGACAGGTGCTCGCGATCACGGATGCGCCGGCCGGCAACGAACACGAAGACGTGCTGGCGCAGCCGGCCCTGGTCGTCGAGCACATAGCCGCGCAGGCGCGGCGCGATGGCGAAGGCGGCCTGCAGGACTTCGGACACGCTGCGCCCGGCCACCTGCCGGGTCGGAAAGTCGACATGATGGCGCAGATGAGGGGCGATGAACACGCGCGGCATGGTGACACCGACGATACGCCTGCGCGCCACCTTGCTGCGCCGTGATGAACCCCAGGTTGGGTGGATTCAGCCCGGCAGCTGCGCCAGGATGTCGGTGGCCATGCGCCTGGCCGCGCCCTGATGGGCGGTGGCATAGGCCAGGGCGGCGGCCTGCAGGGCAGGCAGAGGCCGAACCTCAGGTTCGGCGTCGCCCGGCACAGATCGCAGGCCCAGCCCCAGCCAGGCACCGGCCTGGGCCAGTGCGGCGTCCAGGTCGGCGCAGCGCAGCGCCGCTCCTGCGGCCAGCGCGTCCTCGGCAGCAGCGGCGAAGTTGTAGGTATGCGGGCCCATCAGCACCGGACAGGCGCAGGCCGCGGCCTCGATCAGGTTCTGGCCGCCCAGCGGCGCCCAGCTGCCACCGAGCAGGCAGACGTCGGCCAGGGCGTACCAGGCCGGCATCTCGCGCATGGAGTCGCCCAGCCAGACGTCGGCCTGCGCGTCGGCCGGGGCAGGCATGGCGGCGGCATCGTCATGTGGGGCGATGCCCTGCCCCCAGCGGCTGCGCCGGCTCATGCACAGGCCGGCACCCTGGACCAGGCCGGCCACCTCGTCGAAACGCTGCGGGTGGCGCGGCACCAGCACCAGCAGCGGCAGCAGGTGGCCTTGCCCGTGCAGGTATGTGCACCAGCGCTGCCAGGCGGCGAGCAGGGGCTCGTCCTCGCCCTCGCGCCAGCTCGCGGCCAGGACGACGGCGCGGCCGGGCGCCACGCCCGTGCGCCAACGCCGGCCACGTTCGAGCAGCGCCGGCTCGGGCACGAGGTCGAACTTGAGGTTGCCGCACACCCGCACGCGCGCGGCCGGCGCACCTGCGGCGACGAGGCGCTGCGCGTCGGCCCCGGTCTGCGCCAGCACCGCCGACATGCCGGCCACGGCCGGGCGCAGCAGGGCGTCGAAGCGCCGACCCTGGCGCAGGCTCTTGTCGGACAGCCGGGCGTTGACCAGCAGCATGGGCACGCCGGCACGCGCCGCAGCGCGTTGCAGCGCGGGCCAGACCTCGGTTTCGATCAGCACACCAGCCGCCGGGCGGTGCAGGCGCAGAAAGCGCGTGGTGGCGCCGGGCAGGTCGAGCGGCAGCCAGCGCTGCACGTCGCCGGGGCGCAGCAGCGCCGCGCCGGCCTCGCGGCCGGTGGCTGTGCCGTGGGTGAGCAGCAGGCGCAGGCCCGGCCGCGCAGCGCGCAAGGCGTCGACCAGGGGCTGGGCGGCGCGGGTCTCGCCCAGCGAGACGGCATGCAGCCACAGGGCGCCGGGCGGCGCGGGCACGCCCAGGCCCAGGCGTTCGGCCAGGGCATGGCCGTAGAGCGGTTCGCGCCGCGCCCGCCACAGCAGGCGCAGCAGCAGCAGCGGCGTGAGCAGGCGCAGTGCCGCTGCCCAGCCCAGCAGCGCCAGCCTGGCGCGCCATGGCGGCACGGCCGCGGGCTCGACCGCGGAGGCGTCAAGGCCGGCGGCAGCCGTGCCTGGGGCAGCCGTGGCGGCGCCGGCCGCCGGGTCGGGGCCCGGGCCAGGGCGGCGGCCCGGCCCGGAGCCGGACAGGTCCGTCATGACGGCAGGCCGCGGGCGGCGGCCACCTGCTGCCAGGCCTGCCAGACCTCGTTGAGCGTCGGCACGGCAGTGCCTCCGACCGAGACCAGATGGGCGGCCACGCCCACCGGGCTGTGACGTGCCTGCGGGCCGGTGCGCCACGCGGTCGGGAAGTTGTAGAGCTGCACATGCGCCAGATCCAGCGCCACAGCCAGGTGCGACAGGCCGCTGTCCACACCGATTGCAGCGTGGACGCGTGCCATGTGGTCGATCAACGCGTCCAGCGGCATGAGCGGCCAGACCTCCACCACCGCGCGATCGCCACCCCAGGCCGCGGCCAGGCGGCGCGCGCGCACGCCCTCGGCCGCGCTGCCCTGCGGCAGGGCGATGCGCCAGCCGGCGGCGATGAGGCGCTGGCCGAGCAGCGTCCAGTGCGCCTCGGGCCAGAGCTTGTCGTCGCGCGAGGTGCCGTGGATCAGGACGATGGTGGGGCGTGCTGCAACGCCAGTGACGTCGGTGCCATCCCCCCCCGCCAGGCCGTAGCGCGGCGCACCCGCCTGCTCGTAGCCCAGGGCGCGGGCGGCGAACAGGCGGCCGCGGTCGACCACGTGCAGTTCGGGTTCGAGCGCGATGGCGCGGTCGGCCAGCCAGCGCGTGGGCGGCTCCCAGCCCGAGCCCAGGGTGCGGTTACCCATGGCGTAGTGCAGCCCGGCGGGCGACTTGCGCGCACGCCGCGCCACCAGGGCGGATTTCGTGAGGCCCTGCAGGTCGAGCACGGCGTCGTAGGCACTGGCCTGCAGGGCGGCGAGGAAGGCACGCCGCTCGGCGCGCACGTCGGAGGCCCACCAGCGCTTGCGCCAGCGGCGCTGGGCGCAGTCGAACACCTGGCCGATGCCGGCGACGCGGCGCACCAGCGGCGCGAAGCCGGGCTCGACCACCCAGTCGACCTGCACAGCAGGCAGCGCGGCGTGCAGGTCCGCCACCACCGGCAGGGCGTGGATCACGTCGCCCAGCGAGCTGAGCTTGACGACGAGGACACGGCTCACGGCAGGCGCGGCGCGGGCGGCATGGAGAGCGGCGGGCACGGCTGCGTCAGGGCGCATCGGGTCGCGTCAATGCGCGGCCTGCTGCACCTCGGCGCCGGGCATGACCACGCGCAGCGCGGCCATGAAGTCGGCCTGGATGCGTGCCAGCGCGGCTTCGGTGTGACCCTCGAAACGCAGCACCAGCACCGGCGTGGTGTTGCTGGCGCGGATGAGGCCGAAGCCGTCGTGCCAGTCGGCGCGCAGACCGTCGATGGTGCCGATCTCGGCGCCGGGGAAATCGGCGCGCGCCAGCAGCTCGTCGACGAGGGCGTGCTGGTTGCCGCCCGGCACGGCCACGTTCAGCTCGGGCGTGGCAAAGCTGGTCGGCAGGGCCTTGAGCACGGCGCTCGGGTCGTCGACGCGCGACAGGATCTCCAGCAGCCGCCCGGCGGTGTACATGGCGTCGTCGAAGCCGAACCAGCGCTCGCCGAAGAAGATGTGGCCGCTCATCTCGCCGGCGATGGGCGCGCCGGTCTCGCGCAGCTTGGCCTTCACGAGCGAATGGCCGGTCTTCCACATCAGGGGCACGCCGCCTGCCTCGCGGATGCCGGCGGCCAGGCGCTGCGAACACTTGACGTCGAAGATGATGGTGGCGCCGGGCTGGCGGGCGAGGATGTCGCGCGCATAGAGCAGCAGCTGGCGGTCGGGGTAGATGATCTCGCCGTCCCGGGTCACCAGGCCCAGGCGGTCGCCGTCGCCGTCGAAGGCCAGGCCGAGTTCGGCCTCGGTCGCATGCACGACCTTGATCAGGTCGGCCAGGTTCTCGGGCTTGGACGGATCGGGATGGTGGTTGGGAAAGTCGCCGTCCACGCAGCTGTACAGGTCGATCACCTCGCAGCCCAGGGCGCGCAGGATGGCCGGCGCGGTCGCACCCGGAATGCCGTTGCCCGAGTCGACCACGATCTTCATCGGGCGGGCCAGCTTGCAGTCGCTGGTGATGCGGTGGCTGTACTCGGGCACGATGTCCATGGCGGCGATGCGCCCGGGCGCGACGGCCTGGGCGTAGTCCTCGGCCTCGATGCGTTCGCGCAGGCGCTGGATGGCCGCACCGTGGATGGCCACGCCGGCCAGCACCATCTTGAAGCCGTTGTAGTCCTTGGGGTTGTGGCTGCCGGTGACCTGGATGCCGCTGCGGCAGCCGTGCTCGCCACGGGTGGCGGCGACGTAATAGACCATGGGCGTGGTGACCGCGCCGATGTCGACCACGTCGATGCCCACCGAGGCCAGGCCGCGCTTGAGACCCTCGACCAGCTCCGGGCCCGACAGGCGGCCGTCGCGGCCCACCACCACGGCGCGTTCGCCCACCGCCAGCGCCTCGCTGCCGAAGGCGCGGCCGAGGTGCTCGGCGAACTCGACCGTCAGCGCCTGGCCGACGATGCCGCGGATGTCATAGGCCTTGAAGGCCGTCGCGTTGACTTGCATGAAGATTCGATCCTGTTCCCTGTGCCTTGGGCCGGTCGCGGGCCAGCTGCCTGCGCCGCAAGGCCGCGGCATTGTAGGGAGGGGGATGCTGCACGACCGGCCTGTGCCTGCGCCCGGTGGGCAGCCTGCCCGCGGCAAGGTGCACAGGTCCGGAAACGGCCAGCACGCCGCAGGCCGGCGCCTATCATGAACCGATGAACCCACTGCCCGCACTGCCCGCCACCGCTGCACCGGCCACGCCCGGCTCCGAGGCCCGGCAGTTACGCGAGGCGTACTACCGCGCCTTCCTGACCCGAGACACTCGCTTCGACGGTCGGCTGTTCGTGGGCGTCACCAGCACCGGCATCTACTGCCGTCCGGTCTGCCGCGTGAAGGCGCCGCGCGCCGAGAACTGTCGCTACTACGCCAGCGCCGCACTGGCCGAGCATGAGGGCTTCCGCCCCTGCATGCGATGCCGGCCCGAGCTGGCGCCCGGCCTGGCCATGATCGATACGCCCCAGGCACTGGCACAGCGCGCCGCCCTGCTGCTGCAGCGCTCGGTCGTCGACGGCAAGGCGCTGGCCCTGCCCGTGCTGGCCGAGCGCCTGGGCGTGACGGACCGGCATCTGCGCCGGGTCTTCGTGGCCGCTCATGGCGTGAGCCCGCTGGCCTATCTGACGACGCAGCGCCTGCTGCTGGCCAAGCAGTTGCTCACCGACACCGCCCTGCCTGTCTCCCAGGTGGCGCTGGCCAGCGGCTATGCCAGCCTGCGACGCTTCCAGGCCGCGTTCGCCGAGCACTACCGGCTCACACCCGGTGCCCTGCGCAAGCGTGTGGCGACCGTGGTCGCCGGGGCTTCGGCACATCACGACATCATCGGCCACAGGTCGAGCACCAGCCCGCCCGCCCCTGCCGCCGACCTGGACAGCGCACTCACCCTGCGCCTGCCCTATCGACCACCGTATGACGCGGCGGGGCTGCTGACCTTCTGGCAGCGCCGCGCAGTGCCCGGGCTGGAACAGGTGAACGGCACCCAGTTGCGACGCAGCCTGGCGGTGCAGTACCAGGGCCACACCCTGGCCGGCTGGTTCGAGGCGAGCTGGGCGCCGGCAGGGGCAACAGCGCGCGACGAGGTCGTGGTCCGCCTGGCACCCGAACTTGCGCCGGCCCTGGGCGCCGTGCGGCTGGCGCTGCGCCAGGCGCTCGACCTGGACGCCGACCCTGCCGCCATGGCCGACACCCTGGCCACCGTGCCCGGCCCGGACCGCCCCGGCCTGCGCGTGCCAGGCGCGTTCGGCCCGGCGGGCGGCTTCGAGGCGGCGGTGCGCGTGGTGCTCGGCCAGCAGGTCAGCGTGGCGGCGGCGCGCACCCTGACGCAGCGCCTGGTCGTGGCACTGGGCGAGCCGGTGACCACGCCCTGGCCGGGCCTGGATCGCCTGTTCCCCACCGCGCAGCGCGTGGCCGACGCCGAGCCCGCACAGATCGGCCAGCTGGGCATCGTGCGCCAGCGTGTGCGCGCCCTGCAGGCCCTGGCCCGCGCGGTGTGCGGCGGCCTGGTGCTGGACGCCAGCGCCGACGTGCCTGCCACGCTCGACGCCTTGCGCGCCCTGCCCGGCATCGGCGAGTGGAGCGCCCAGCTGATCGCCCTGCGCGCCCTGGTCTGGCCGGACGCCTTCGCCGCCAGCGACCTGGGTGTGCTGGTCGCGCTGGAAGGCCCGGGAGGGCCACGCGACGCTGCGGCCGCACTGCGACGATCGCTGGCGTGGCGGCCCTGGCGCAGCTACGCCCTGATGAAGCTCTGGCTTGCCCTGGAGACCACGACATGACATCCCGCCCGAACATCCCGCCTACCGGCGCCGCTGACCTGACGCAGGCAAGCCTGCCCCCCCGCTGGGCCGGTCTGAGTGCCCAGGCCCGTGTCGACACGCCACTGGGTCGCGCCCTGCTGGTGGCCAGCGACGCCGGCCTGGCCGGCTTCTGGTTCGACGCCCAGGCGCATCACCCAGGTGTCTTCGAGCTGCCGCAGCGGACCGGGCACCCCGCCATCGCCGCGGCCCTGGCGCAGCTGGACGAGTACTGGCGCGGCGAGCGCCGGCTCTTCGACCTGGCGCTGGACCTGCGTGGCACGCCCTTCCAGCAAGCGGTGTGGCGCGAACTGCTGTGCCTGCCCTGCGGCAGCACGGCCAGCTACGGCACCATCGCGCTGCGCCTGGGCAAGGCAGCGGCCGTGCGTGCTGTCGGGGCGGCGGTGGGACGCAACCCGGTGTCGGTGATCGTGCCCTGCCACCGCGTGCTGGGTGGCGACGGCAGCCTGACCGGTTACGCCGGCGGGCTGGACCGCAAGCTGGCACTGCTGCTTCTGGAAGGTGCGGAACTGGCGCGGAAAACCGCGGGGACGGCAAGGGCGGCATCGGCACCCACGACACCGGCCTCCCCGGACCGGCAGCCGGGGCTGGCCATATGACGGCAGGCCACCGCAATCACATCGAACTGCTCTGTCTTGCCGCGATATGGGGTGCATCTTTCCTCTTCATGCGTCTGGGCGCGACAGAATTCGGCGCCCTTGCGCTCGCCTTCCTGCGCGTGGCAGGCGCCAGCCTGCTGCTCGTGCCCCTGCTGGTGATGCGGGGCGAGTGGCCGGCGCTCAGGGCCAACGCCGGACGCATCGCCCTGGTGGGCATGACGAACTCCGCCCTGCCCTTCATCTGCTTCGCCTATGCGGCGCAGTCGCTCAATGCCGGGCTGTCGGCCATCTTCAACGCGACCACGCCGCTGTGGGGCGCCGTGATCGCTGCGCTCTGGCTGGACGAGCGGCTGGCTCGCACCCGGGTCGTCGGCCTGGGCCTGGGTTTCATGGGCGTGTTGTGGCTGGCCTGGGACCGGGCGCATCTGACGGACATGCTGCTCAGCCGTTGGACTGGTGCAACGGTTGCCGTGCAACCCAGCCCGGCCAGCCTGGATCTGCTGCTGCCGGTGGGCGCCTGCGTGGCGGCGGCCATGCTGTACGGCTTCTCGGCCAACTACACGCGGCGCTACCTGGGGGGCATAGCGCCGATGGCGCTGGCCAGCGGCAGCCAGCTGGGTTCGGCGATCGCCCTGGCCCTGCCGGCGCTGCTGCACTGGCCGGCCAGCAACCCTGGCGCGCTGCCCTGGGCAGCCGCGCTGGCACTGGCGCTGGTGTGCACGGGTGTGGCCTACATCCTGTACTTCAGGCTGATCAGCCGTGCGGGCCCGACCTACGCCATGACGGTGACCTACCTCGTGCCGGCCTTCGCGGCCGGCTGGGGTTGGTTGACGCTGGGCGAAGCCCTGAGTCCGGCCATGTGGACGGGTTGCGGGGTGATCCTGCTCGGCACGGCGCTGACGACCGGCATGGTCGGACGCAGTAAGGCTTGAAAGGTTCCGACGCTCCGTCGTCAATTAGCAACAAACGGGCACCTTTCACCCCGGGCTTGCGACGTGCCGGCCGGGATGTGGCCGGCACCGCATCGAACCGGATGTGGCAGAAAACAGAAAAGCCGTTGCAACCTGCATTGCAACGGCTTTCGTGTTGGCGGAGTGGACGGGACTCGAACCCGCGACCCCCGGCGTGACAGGCCGGTATTCTAACCAACTGAACTACCACTCCAGTTCTGGCGACCCCTAGG
>JBJOKY010000323.1:0-5628 GCA_046045865.1 Pseudomonadota bacterium
CCAACGGCAAGCGCCAGATGCCGGCCTGGCGCGGCATCGTCAAGCCCGAGACGATGGAATCGATCTGGCTCTACATCGGCAGCGTCAACGGCTGGTAGGGAGGTGGGCTTCAGTTGAGGGTGGTCGCAGGGCGATTGCATTAGCCATCGCTCGAAATTCGTGCATGGATGACTGAGCCGGGCGTCAAGCCGAAGAGTCGTTGCAGGTAGTCATCGCTCCGTCCCATGCGCTTACGCTTGGTCTTGTGGCTGCCCTTGCTGGCATCGAGCAACTCGGAGCTGATGTAGTAACGCCAGCTCGGCTGGGCCGGCTCGGCGCCGCGCGGGCCGAAGCGCCCTGAGCGCACCGGCTGACGGGTGGACTGCACCAGCACCACGCTGCGCACGCCGGGCCAGTCCTGCAGCACCGCCGCGATGGCACTCAGGTCATGGCAGACCAGACAGCGCCGCGTCTCGATGCGGCGTGGCGTCGTGGGTGTGGCCGGGCCACGCTGGCTCACGGCATGCAGGTGCCAGCGAGATGCGCATCGTCGCGCGTCACCGCCGCTCCGCCAACCGCGCGGGCGCAATGTAGAACATCACCGGCTGTGATGACCGGGCGCCCGGAGCCGGCCGCCGGCTGCTTCGAGTTGCACATTGCAGGATCCTTGTCGCCCCCGACGGCCGGCCGACCAGCGCCCCGGACGCGGACTGGCTTCGTCGCCATATCGCTGCCGGGCCGTGCGGGGATGGCACAATGTCGGCTGCACGTGCCTTCGTGGCGGAATCGGTAGACGCAGCGGATTCAAAATCCGCCGCCTAATCAGCGTGCCGGTTCGAGTCCGGCCGAAGGCACCATGCATCCATACATACATGCCTCGCCGCCTGTCCAAGCAGGCTTCGAGGCGTTTTTTCAAGTGCGTTTGGCCATTTCGAGTCCGGCCGCGCCCGGCTCGTGCGCCGCACTCTGACGCCGGGCTGCGGGCTTTCTCCCTTTCGGCCCCACATTACCGCTCCAGCGCCTCCATGCCCCAGCTCCCACCCGTCACCAAGGCGCTGATGCTCATCTGCACGGCATTGTTCTGCGTGCAGCAGCTGTTCGGGTTCTGGATCGAGGGCTTCTTCGCCCTGTGGCCGCTGGCCTCGGGGCACTTCCTGCCCTGGCAGGTGATCAGCTATGCCTTCCTTCACGGCGACGCCACCCACCTGTTCTTCAACATGCTGGGGCTGTGGATGTTCGGCTCGGAGATCGAGCTGATCTGGGGCCGCAAGCGCTACATGCATTTCCTCGTCGCCAGCGCCCTGGCCGGCGCGGTGGCACAGATGGCCGTGAGCCTCGTGGTTCCCATGGGGCCGACGCTGGGTGCCTCGGGTGCGCTGTACGGTCTGCTCCTGGCCTTCGGCATGCTGTTTCCCGATCGCATCATCATGCCGCTGTTCCCGCCCATCCCGATGAAGGCCAAGTACTTCGTCGCGCTGTTCGGAGGCATCGAGCTGGTCATGGGCCTGTTCGGCCGCGGCGGCATCGCCCACTTCGCCCACCTGGGTGGCATGCTGGGCGGCTGGCTGATCATCCGCTACTGGCGCGGCCAGAGCCCTTTCCCACCGCGGCGCAGGCGCTGAGCCGCCCGTGCGGCCGGGCAGGCTGCCCGGTTGCCTCATGCCCCCTGGCTTGCAGGTCGCGCCGGCTCGGCGCATGCTGGCCGCCCATGCTGATTCGAGGGGCTGGCCATGGCGTATTCACTGCACAAGCTGCCACACGACAACCCGGCTGCGGGCGCAGCCGGGTCCAGGCTGTTCTGCCTGCTGCTGCTTTGGGGTGGCCTGGCAGGGTGTGCCGTCGCGCCAGACGCGGCCGCGGAGACTCCCGCGCCAGCACCGGCAGCGCCCGTGCAACTCGCGCCGAACGATGACGACATGATCGCCCAGGCCCTGCGGCGCGCCAGCGATGCCACCGTCGGGCTGCTGACGCGTGCCGTGCCCGGCGCGCGCTCGGCACAGACGCTGGGTGCGCAGCGCGTGGGGTCGGGCGTGGTGATCGGGCCTGACGGGCTGGTGCTGACCATCGGCTACCTGATCCTCGAGGCACAGGACATCGTGCTGGAACTCGACGACGGCCGCCACATCCCGGCCCGTCCGGTCGGCTACGACCAGGCGACCGGCTTCGGCCTGGTGCAGGCGCTGGCGCCCATCGGCATCACGCCCGTGCCGCTGGGCACGGCGGCGGTGGTGGATCCGGCCGAGCCGCTGCTCATCGTCAGCGGCGGCCGGGCCGGCCATGCCGGCATGCTGAGCCAGGCGCGTCTGGCTCACCAGCGCGAGTTCTCCGGCACCTGGGAATATCACATCCGCAATGCCCTGTTCACGGCACCGGCCCGGCCTGACCACAGCGGTGCCGGCCTGTTCAACCGCAAGGGCGAGCTGGTCGGCATCGGCTCGCTGCTGGTGTCCGACGTCGCACCGGGCGACGACGACGCCCCGCGCGACACCCGCACACCGGGCAACATGTTCGTGCCGGTCGACCTGCTCAAGCCGGTGCTTGGCGAGCTGCGCGCCAATGGCAACACGCGCGCCAGCAAGCGCGCCTGGCTGGGCCTGAACTGCCGGGAGCGCAACGGCCGCCTGGTGGTGCTGCGCGTCACGAGCGACGGCCCGGCCGAGCTGGCCGGCGTGCGCGGCGGCGACGTCATCACCGCGCTGGACGGCGGCGAGGTGCACGACCTGCCGACCTTCTACCGCCGCCTGTGGGGTGAAGGCCCCGCCGAACGCGAGGTGATGCTGCAGATCACCCGCCCGGGCGAGGCCAGCCGGCAGGTGCTGCTGCGCAGCGTCGACCGTGCGACGACGCTGCTGCGCGCCGACGCCATCTGACCTGACCGGCCGGCTCAGCCCGCGCCACGACCCGGCCAGACCAGGCCCTGTGCCACCTCGGCAAAGCGCAGCTGCACGCGCAGCTCGCGCAGCAGCCGGGTGTTGTCCAGCCGGCGCGATTCGCTCATGAAGCTGAGCTGCATGGCGCCGAGCTGCACCTGCGCGTCGACGCGGCTGATGCGCGGCGCTCGCACCAGGCCGTGCAGATCGGCGACCAGGTCGAAGTAGTCGCCCATGCGCAGTTCGCTGTGGTCGCACACGTGCACGGCGCGCTGCGGCCGGCCACGCCACAGGGTGGCGATGCAGGCCCGCGCCAGATCGTCGGCGTGGATGTGGTTGGTGTACACGTCGTCCTCGGCGCGCAGCGCCGGCGTGGCGCGCCGCACGCGCTCGCGCGGGTCGCCGCCGGCGCGGTCGAGCGCGTAGATGCCGGGGATGCGCAGCAGCGTGGCGCGCCCGCCGCTGGCCAGCGCCCACCGGCGCAGCTGGCGTTCGGCGTCGACGCGGCGCGCGGCGCGCGGGTTGGCCGGCGCGACCGGGCGGGTTTCGTCGAACCGTGCGCCTGCCGCGTCACCGTACACGCCGCTGGTGCTGCCGTAGACCAGGCATGGCGCCGGCCCGCGCGCCAGCGCCGCGAGCAGGGCACGCGTGCGCGGGTCGGTGCTGCCCTGGCCGGGCGGCGGTGCCAGGTGCAGCACGCGCGGCGCCAGGCCGGCCAGGCGGCGCAGGCTGGCCGGGGCGTCGAGGTTGGCCAGCAGCGGTGTCAGGCCGGCGCCGCGCAGCTCGGCCGCACGCGCAGGCTGCGAGGTGAGCGCGCGCACCGTGAGCCGCGCACCCAGTTCGCGTGCCACGCGCAGGCCGACATCGCCGCAGCCGACGATGAGCAGCCGCGCACGCCGAAAGCGTGCCGGCAGCGCCGCACCCGCCGGGCGGGCGACACAGGGGCGGGCACAATCGCGCCCGGTCGGCCGGTGCCGGCGCATGTTCGATGTTTGCTGCAAGGACAAGGCCATGAGTTTTCGCGTGACGGTGGTGCCCGCCGAACGCTCGTTCGAGGTGGGGCGCGACGAGGCCATGCTGGCCGCCGCGCTGCGTCAGGGTATCGGTCTGCCCTATGGCTGCCGCGACGGCGCCTGCGGTTCATGCAGGAGCCGGCTGGTGGCGGGCCGGGTCATCCACGGCGCGCATCAGGCCAAGGCGCTCACGCCCGAGGAAGAGGCCCAGGGCCTGATCCTGACCTGCTGCGCCGCGCCGCAGAGCGATTGTGTCGTCGAGTCGCGCCAGGTCGTCGCGGCGGGGCAATTCAACATCCAGAAGCTGCCTGTACGCGTGAGCGCGCTCGAGCGCGTCGCGCCCGACATCATCGTCATGACGCTGCAGCTGCCGGCCAACCAGACGCTGCGCTATCACGCCGGCCAGTATCTCGAGTTCATCCTGCGCGACGGCAGCCGGCGCAGCTACTCGATGGCCAACGCCTGGCATGCCGGCAACACCTCGGTCGAACTGCACCTGCGCCACATGCCAGGCGGCAAGTTCACCGACCAGGTGTTCGGCGCCATGAAGGTGAAGGACATCCTGCGCGTCGAGGGACCGTTCGGCAGCTTCTTCCTGCGCGAGGACAGCGACAAGCCGGTGGTGCTGCTGGCCTCGGGCACGGGCTTCGCGCCCGTCAAGGCCATCGTCGAGCACATGCGTGCCGAAGGCATCACGCGCCCGACACGGCTGTATTGGGGTTGCCGGCGCCGGGCCGACCTGTACCAGCACGACTGGATGCTGCAGGCCGCGGCCGGGCTGCCGCAGCTCGACTATGTGCCGGTGCTGTCGGAGCCTGCGCCTGACGAGGGCTGGAGCGGGCGCACCGGCTTCGTGCACCAGGCCGTGATGGCCGACCTGCCCGACCTGTCGGGCCACCAGGTCTATGCCTGCGGCGTGCCGGTGATGGTGGAGGCGGCCCGGCGCGACTTCGTCACCGGCTGCGGCCTGCCGGTCGACGAGTTCTACGCCGACGCCTTCGTCAGCGAGGCGGACAAGCACTGAACGCCTGTCGTGACGCGGCAATGAAAAAGGGCTCGCAGTGCGAGCCCTTCTTGTCTTTCTACCGTCCGGTAGTCTGATCAGGCAGCGGCTTGGGCGCCCAGGGCCTTGATGCGGGCGCTCAGGCGGCTCTTCAGGCGAGCGGCCTTGTTCTTGTGGAAGATGCCCTTGTCGGCAACCGAGTCGATCACGCGCTGGGCGGACACGAAGACGCTGGCAGCTTGTGCCTTGTCACCGGTCGCGGCGGCCTTGACGACGTTCTTGACGGCGGTACGGAACTTCGAGCGCAGCGCGGTGTTCGCGGCATTGAGCTTGATGTCCTGACGTGCGCGCTTGCGGCCCGACGCGATGCGGACCGTCTTCTTCTTTGCTTTGGAAGCGGTAGCCATGGCTGTGTGATTCCGGACGGTGGAAAGCCCGCGAGTGTAGCACGCAAGGCCGGGATACGCAAGGCCGGGATTTCCAGTGGGCATTTTCAGTCGTGGGCGGTTGCGGCGCCGTTTGCCCGGTGGCCGGACCGGTCGGCGCGGCGTGCCACGGCGCTGCTGCCGGCGTACCGCCCGGGTGGGCCGCAGGCAGGCGCTGATAATCCGCCGCCCCTGCCGCAACCCGGCTGCAGGCCTGCCCCTCAATATCCTCCCCAGATCTGCATGAACCTGCTGCGCGCTGCCTCCATCGTCTCGCTGCTGACCCTGGCGTCGCGCGTGACCGGGCTGGTGCGCGAGCAGCTCGTCGCCGCGGCTTT
>JBJOKY010000324.1:0-5317 GCA_046045865.1 Pseudomonadota bacterium
CAGGCTGAGCGGGCCGCTCGCCTGCGCACCGATGACGCCACGAAACTCCTCGAACAAGGCGTGTGCATCCAGATCACCCAGCGCCCTGGCCGCCGCCCGGTGGCGGTCGAACCAGCCCCGGAAGGCGTTGAAGCTCACCTCGCGCCCGGTCGGCACCCGCAGGGTCTCCAGGAACTCGCGGTAGCTCAGGAACTGCGCCTCCTGCTCGGTGTTCTCGTAGCCGTGCGCGTCGTACAGCGCGCGGGCCGACTGCGCCAGGTAGGCCGACTGGGTGACGTAGAGCACCTGGCCGGGCGCCTCGCGCAGCTTGGTCAGCGTGACGGCGGTCTTGCCCGAGCCGGCCGAGCCCACGACAACCAGCGGCGCCGCAAGACGGCGCACGGCTTCCTGCGCATCGTCGAAGACGATGGGCTTGTCCAGCAGCTCGAACTCGGTGCGGGTGGTGTGCAGCCAGCGCAGCGACAGGGCCTCGGCATCCGACGCTGTAGGCCCGACCTCGGGTTCGACCTCGATCCTGGCCTCGTCCACCAGTGCACCGCGCAGGAAACGCGACTTGTCGTAGGCGTGATTGGCAATCACCTCCAGCGCCAGGCACACCGTCTCGTTGCCATGGCGGGCGAACTGCAGCAGCAGCCGGTTGCTGTGGTCGAGCTTGGCGCGGTAGTAGCCACCGACATGCAGCTTCTTGACGTCGGGACTCCTGAAGTCGTCGGCCTCGATGGCGGCACGCACCTTGGCAAAGGCCGGCTTGACACGTTTGAGATCAAGATCCTTGTACTGGAGCAGGCGCATGGGCAATGGTCGGGTCGTCAGTCTGGCGGCCGAGCATAGCGGCTGTTGCCCGGGCTTCGCGGCCAGGCGACGCGGCTGAGCGCGGCAATGAATTCCTTCCAGGTGCAGGCCTGATCCAGCCGACCGGGATCACCCTGGTTGCAGTGCAGCATAGCGCCGGGGCCGCTCGGTAGAATCCCGCACATGACCGTCGCCACCTGCCCGCCTGCCACCGCCCTCCCGTCCGCCGCTCATCATGAATTCGCCCCCGGGCTGGTCGTGCGCGGCATCCAGGCGCCGCTGTGCCTGGCCGACTACAAGCTGATCGCCTTCGACATGGACTCGACGCTGATCAACATCGAGTGCGTGGACGAGATCGCCGCCGCCGCCGGCCGCAGGGACGAGGTGGCCGCCATCACCCAGGCCGCCATGCGCGGCGAGATCAGCGACTACAAGGACAGCCTGCGCCGCCGCGTCGCCCTGCTCAAGGGTGTGCCGGTGAGCGCGCTCGACGCGGTGTGGGACCAGCACCTGGAGCTCAACCCTGGCGCCGAGGCCCTGGTGCAGGCCTGCCGCGCCGCCGGGCTGGCCACGCTCATCGTCTCGGGCGGCTTCACGTATTTCACCGACCGCCTCAAGGCACGGCTGCAGATGGACGACGCGCGCAGCAATGTGCTGGAGATCGAGGCCGGCCAGCTCACTGGCCGCCTGGTCGACCAGCCCTGGGGCGACATCTGCGACGGCGAGGAGAAGCGCCGCAAGCTGCTGGAGAACTGCGCCGCGCTGGGCATCGCACCGTCACAGGCCATCGCGGTGGGCGACGGCGCCAACGACCTGCCCATGATGGGCGTGGCCGGCCTGTCGGTGGCGTTCCATGCCAAACCGGCGGTGCGCGAGCGGGCCATGGTGGGGATCAACAGCGGCGGGCTGGACCGCCTGCTGGAAGTCCTGCGCTGAACCAGAAGCTCTGAAGCGCGCTGCAGCGGCGGCCGCGGCGCCTGGCGCGATCAGCTGGCCTCTTCGTCCAGCACCACGATGCCGTCGGCATCGGCGTACAGCCAGTCGCCCTGGCGCACCGGCACACCCTGGATGAACACGTCCACCTCGCGCTGACCCTGGCCGCGCCGGTCGGTCGGCAGCGGCATGGCGGCCAGTGCCTTGATGCCCACGTGGCAGAGCCTGAGTTCGGCCACGTCGCGCACGCAGCCGTCGATCACCACGCCGGCCCAGCCGTTCCTGGCGGCTGCAGCGCCCAGGTTGCCGCCCAGCAGGGCGCGGCGCAGCGAGCCGCCGCCGTCGACCACCAGCACGCGGCCGTGACCGGCGCTTTCCACCAGGGCCTTCACTTCGGTGTTGTCCTCGTGGCATTTGACGGTCACCACCTGGCCGGCAAATTCGGCCACGCCGCCGAAATCACGGAAGACCGGCGGCAGCACGCGAAAGCGCCCCGAGGTGTCGGTCTTGAACTGGTCGCACAGGTCGCAGGTAGGGATGGTGTGAACTTGGGTGGTCATGACGGTCTTTGCTGGACTCTTGGGTGATCGGCGCCGCCGGACGGGTTGTCGATCTGTGGCGCCTCGGACACATGATCACACCACGCCGAGCTTGCAAGCAGCTTCACTGGGCTGCTTCCAGGGGTCTTTTCCAGCGGATGGTGGTGCAGGCCAGGCGGTCGGGGCGCGTGCGGCCAGGGCCGCTGCGGCGCAGCTCAGATGCCGGCACTGCCCAGGCTGGCCAGAAAGGCATCGCCGTCCTGGTAGCCGATGACGCGCGGGCTGGTCAGCAGTTGGCCGCGGCCGTCGTAGAACACGATGCCCGGCGGGCCGAAGAGATTGAAGCGCTTGAGCAGGGCCTTGTCGTCGTCGTTGTTGGCGGTGACATCGGCCTGCAGCACCATGGCGCCGGCCAGGCGGGCGCGCACCCGTTCATCCCTGAAGGTGAAGCGCTCCATCTCCTTGCACGACACGCACCAGTCGGCGTAGAAGTCCAGCATCACCGGCTTGCCGGCCGTGGCGACGATGGCGTCCAGCTCGGCCACGCTCTTCACGCGCTGGAACTTCAGGCCTTCGGCCGCCGCCGTCGCGTTGCCACCCGCGCCCGCGCCGCCGCGCTGGGCCAGGTGGCCGAGCGGTTGCAGCACGTCGTGCCCGCCCGAAAGCGCGCCCACCACCTGGGCCGCGCCGCCCAGGGCCAGCACCACGCCCAGGCCCTTGGCCAGACGCCGCCAGCCGCTGGCGTTGTCGGCCAGGCGGTCGAACACGTGCAGATAGGTCGCACCCACCAGCAGCAGCGCGCCCCACAGGCCCATGGCGGCCCAGGTGGGCAGCACGGGGGTGACCATCCAGATCGCCACGGCGATGAGCAGGGCGCCGAAGAAGCGCTTGACGTTCTCCATCCACATGCCTGCGCGCGGCAGCAGCGAGCCGGCCGAGATGCCCACCAGCAGCAGCGGCACGCTCATGCCGCAGGCCAGCGAAAACAAGGCCACGCCGCCGATCAGCACGTCATGCGTCTGGCTGATGTAGACCAGCGCACCGGCCAGCGGCGCGGCCACGCAGGGCCCGACGATGAGGGCCGAGATGCCGCCCATGACGAACACGCCCACCATGCTGCCCCCCTGGAGCTTGCTGGAGCCTTCGGTCAGCTTGCTCTGCAGCGCGCTGGGCAGCTGCAGCTCGTAGAAGCCGAACATCGACAGCGACAGCGTCACCAGCAGCAGCGCGAAGCCGCCCAGCACCCACGGGTTCTGCAGCGCCGCGGCCAGGCCTTCACCGGCCAGCCCGGCGGCCACGCCGAAGGCGGTGTAGACCAGGGCCATGCCCAGGGCATAGGCCAGCGAGAGCATGAAACCCCTGGCCTTGGACACCTGGGCGCCCTGCCCCACGATGATGGACGACAGGATGGGCACCATGGGCAGCACGCAGGGCGTGAAGGACAGCAGCAGGCCGGCCAGCAGGAACACACCCGCCACGGCCAGCAGGCTGCCCGAGCGCAGGACGGATTCGACGCCCGAGCTGTCGCCGCCAGCCGCCACCTTGGCGGGCTGGGCCGTCGCAGCAGCGGCGGGCTTGCCGGCGTCGGCCGCAGGCGCGGCCGTGGCGGCGGGGTTGGCGGGCGTGACGCCCGGCGTCGCGGCAGGTGCCGCCGAGTTAGCAGCAGCACCTCCACCGCCACCGAGCACGACCTGCACGGCACCGCCCGCAGGCGGCTGCCAGGCCTCGCCCTCGTCATCGCCCATCAGCACAAGCTTCCTGATAGCGCCGTCGGCCACCTCGACCTTGTAGGCCTGCTTGCGCGGCGGATAACACAGGCCTTTCTCGGCGCAGCCCTGGCCGGTCACCTCCAGCTTGAACAGCGCCGGCGCGGCCTGCACGGCCACCGGGATGACCAGCTCGTCGTGATAGATCTCGACGTTCTTCTGGAAGGTGTCGTCGAACTTGATGATGCCCTTGGGCACCTGCGGCTCGCCCAGCTTGACCTCGGCCGGCGCGGCGCCGAAGGCCAGGCGCTCGCGGTACATGTAGTAGCCCTTGGCGATGGCGTAGCGCAGCTCCACCGAGCCGGGTGCGGCCACGCGGGCGCTGAGCTTGAAGGCCTGGTCGGGTTCGAGGAAGTCCTCGGCCGCCCGGGCGGGCGACATGGCGCCCAGCCCCAGACCGGCCAGCAGCAGCAGCAAGGCGCCGAAGCTGGCGCGCAATCGAGTCAACATGATGTGTGGGAGACCGAAGTCAGGCTCGGAAGTTCAGGCTCAGGGGTTCTTGGCGGCCGGCAGCGCGGCCTGGATGGCGGCTTCCAGCTCGGCGCGCTGGCTGTCGCGGAAACCGTTGTGCACCGCCAGCACCTGGCCGGCCGGGCCGATCAGCACCGAGGTGGGCATGCCCTTGACGGCGTAGCGCCTGGCGCTGTCGCCCTTGGCGTCGAAGGCGATGGCAAAACGCGCCGGCACCTCGGCCAGGAACTTGTCGGCGTCCTCGCGCTTGGCGTCCAGGTTGACCGCCACGACCTTGAGGCCGCGCGCGCCGTAGCGCGCCTGCATCTCGTTCATCCACGGGAAGGACTGCTTGCACGGCCCGCACCACGAAGCCCAGAAGTCCAGGTAGACCAGCTTGCCCTGCAGTTCGGCCAGCTTGACGGCCGCGGGCAGGCCCGGCAGGTCGATGGCCGGGGCGGGCTGACCGGCTTCGACAGCCTGGGCCACGGGCGCTGCCAGCACGGCGGCGACGCCGGCCAGCGCCAGCAGGCTGCGGCGCAGGGCGGAAATCTTCAGGACATTGGACAGGGTGCAGAGCATGGCGTCTTCTTCGATCAGGTGGATGCCGCCGACTGTTGACGCTGCAGCGCCGTCTGGCGCCAGCTGCTCAGGCGCGCGCGCGGGCTGAGCTGTTCGATCGACACGGGCAGATGCAGGAGTGTCGGTTGTCCGCTGGCCAGGGCGCGCCGGAAGGCGTCGGCAAAGTCGGCAGTTTTCGCCACTCGTTCGGCCAACCACCCATGTGAGCGGGCGAGCAGCACGAAATCGGGGTTGGCCAGGTCGGACGCCACCACC
>JBJOKY010000325.1:0-5307 GCA_046045865.1 Pseudomonadota bacterium
TGTTGAGGCCGTAGCGCTGGGCCGGGTTCCAGGCCGTGACGCGGGCCATGTGGTTGTAGGCCATGCCGCGCTTCGTGCCTTCGCTCACCAGCGCGGGCAGCAGGTATTCGGTGCCGCCGAAGCCGCTCTTGGCCATCCAGATGTTGCCGAAGTAGCGCGCCGGGATCTTGGTCTCGTGGCGGCAGCAGGCATGGTCGCTCACCACCCAGTCGAGCTCGCCGGCCAGCAGCGCGTCCCAGAGGAACTCGACGTCCTCGCGCGGGCGGATGGGCGGGTTGACCTTGGCCAGTTCCGCCGCGGGCGAGTTCACGTCCAGCATCAGGTGGCCGATGGTGACCTCGCGCCTGAAGTCGATGTGCGGGAAGGTCTCGCTCATCATCATGGCCGCCTGCACCGCCTTGCGCGAGCTGAGGTGCAGCAGGTTGATGTTGGGCAGGGCGGCTTCGTTCGCGAGGTAGGCGGCGGTGAAGACGGCCAGGCCTTCGGAGTGCTGCGGGCGCGAGGCGCTGTAGGCGACCAGGCCCTTCAAGGATTTGTCCTTCTCGACGATCTTGGTGTAGGCCGTCATGATCTCTGCCGTCTCGCAGTGCAGGCTGAGCGAGATCTGGCGTGCCTTGTCGGGCAGGGCCTCGCGGGCCGCCTGCAGGCCGCGCATGACGAACTCGAAGTGGGCCACGTCGTAGCGCTCGTCCTCGCCGATCATGAGGAACTCGCGCTGGCTGTCGGACTTGCCGTGCAGGCCGTGCGAGCCGTAGAACATGAAGATCTTGAAGCTGGAGACGCCGTGCTGCGCGATCAGCGCGGGCAGCTCGCTGATGTGCTCCTGGTTCATCGGCGCGAGGTGGAAGCCGTAGTCCACGTGGAAGCGGTTCTTCGAGATCTTCAGCACCTCGGGGAAGAACTTCCTGTAGGGCCCGCCCTTGTTGAGGTAGTACTGGCCGGTGCGGAAGTAGTTGAGGCTGGAGGTGACGCCGCCCATGGCCGCCGCCTTGCTCTCGGTGACGGCATCTTCGGCCAGCGGCGAGTAGATGCCGCTGTGCATGTGGGCATCAACCACGCCCGGAAAGGCCAGGCGGCCACGGCCGTCGTACACCGCCTTGGCCCGCTCGACCGCGATGCCCGGCGCCACCAGCGCCACCTGCTCGCCGCGGATGGCGATGTCGGCCTCGTGCACCGTGTTGCCGTGCGGGCGCACCACCCGCACCTGCTTGATGAGCAGGTCGAACTCGGGCTGGTCGGCTGCAGCCTTGGTGCTTGCCTTGGCAGCGGGGTCCTTGGGGGTGGATGTCTTGCGGGCGTTCATCGCTTGCCTTCCAGTCGCAGCTTCAATTGGGGGAGCAGGCCGCCGGCTTCGACCATGTCGAGCAGGAAGCCGGGGATGGGGTCGCAGGCCAGCACGCGGCCATCATTGCGGCCATTGCGCAGCGTGAGGCGGCCGGCGCGGGCGTCGATGCTGATGGCCGTGCCGTCCTCGATCTGCTCGGCCTGCGCACAGGTCAGCAGCAGCAGGCCGAGGTTGCAGGCATTGCGGAAAAAGAGCCCGGCGTAGGAGGGCGCCACCACCGCCGCCACGCCGAGCTGCTTGAGTGCCTGGGCGGCCTGCTCGCGCGAGGAGCCGATGCCGAAGTTGGGCCCGGCCACCACCACGTCGCCGGGGCGCACCTCGCACGCGAACTCGGGTCGCACGGCTTCCAGGCAATGCCGCGCGATCACCTCGATGCCGTGTTTCATTGCATGGCCGGGCGCGAGCTGGTCGGTGTCGATGTCGGCGCCCAGGCGCCAGGTGCGCATGGGGCGTGCCGGGCTTGCCCGTGGTGTCGATGCATCCGGCGGCGCAGGGTGGCTCGCGCCGTGAGCCTGGGGTGTGGTCATGCCAGCACCTCGCGCGGGTCGGTGATGCGCCCGCGCAGGGCCGAGGCTGCCACGGTGCAGGGCGAGCCCAGGTGCACACGGGCGGTGGCCGCGCCCATGCGGCCCTTGAAGTTGCGCGCCGTGCTGGCGATGACGCTGGCGCCTTCGGGGATGGTGGCGCCGTAGCCCGCGCAGGCCCCGCAGGCGCTGGGCAGCAGTTGGGCGCCGGCCTCGGTGAGCGTGCGCAGCACCCCTTCGCGTTCGGCCGTGGCCGCGTCCTTCAGGCTGGCGGGCGCCACCATCAGCTGCACGCCCGGGGCGATGTGCCGGCCGGCCAGCACCTGGGCGGCGGCGCGCAGGTCTTCGAGCTTGGCGCCGGTGCAGGCGCCGATGTAGGCCACGTCGATCGGCGTGGGCTCGAGCGCATCGACGGCCTGCACGTTGGCCGGGCTGTGGGGCAGGGCGACCTGGGGCACCAGCGTGCTGGCGTCCCAGTGGTGGTGGATGCCGGGCGCGCCGTCGTCGCTCTGCCAGGCGCTGGTGTCGAGGGTGTGGGCATCGGCCACGCCGTGTGCGGCCAGCCAGGCGCGGGTGGTGTCGTCGGGCGCCACCAGGCCGGCCTGGGCGCCCAGTTCGGCGCTGAGGTTGGCCAGGGTCATGCGTTCGGCCATGCCCAGGGCGCGCACCGCCTCGCCGGTGAATTCCAGCGCCTGGTAGGCGCCGCCGTTCATGCCCAGGCGGCCGAGCATGGCCAGGGCCATGTCCTTGGCCATCACGCCGGGCTGCAGGCGGCCCTGCCAGTGCATGAAGAGGGTCTGCGGCACCTGCAGCCAGATCGTGCCGGTGACACACACGCCCAGCATCTCGGTGGCGCCGATGCCGAACATGTAGGCGCCGAAGGCCCCGCCGGTGGGTGAGTGTGAATCGCCGCCGACGCAGAACATCCCCGGCCGCAGATGGCCCTGCTGCGGCAGCACGACGTGGCAGATGCCGATCGAATCGTGCACATGCGGCAGGGCCTGCGCGGCGGCCCAGTCGCGCGTGAAGCGCACGATCTGCTCAGCCTCGGCATCGGCGGCGGGCACGTAGTGGTCCAGCACCAGCACCACCTTGCGCTTGTCCCAGATCGTGGCACCCAGCTCGGCCAGGCGCGGCGCGAGGCGGCGCGGGCCGGAGGAGTCGTGGAACATGGCCAGGTCCACCGCGCAGGTGACGATCTCGCCGGGTGTGACCTGGCTGCGTCCGGCGGCGCGGGCGACCAGCTTCTGGGCCAGGGTCTGCGGCGGCGACGAGGCCTGGCTGGTCTCGATGGACGGGGTGGCGGTACTGCTCATGGCATGGGCCTGCGCGGGGTGTGCGGGCTTTGCGTGAAGGCCTGGCTCACTCGGGCTTGGCGCCCGCGAAGCGCACCACCTGGGCCCAGCGCGGGATCTCCTCGGCCACGAAGCGCGCGAACTCCTCGGGCGTGTTGCCCACCGGCGTGGCGCCTTCCTGCTCGATGCGCTGGCGCACCGCGGCGCTGTTCACCGCCGCACGCGCCGCCTCGCCCAGCGTGCGCAGCAGCTCGGGCGGCAGTCTGGCCGGGGCGAACAGGCCGAACCAGGCGTTGGACTGGTAGCCCGGCAGCAGCTCGGCGATGGCCGGCACCTCGGGGAAGGCCGGGTGGCGCCTGGCACTCGTCACGCCCAGGGCCTTGAGCTTGCCGGCGCGCACATGCGCCTGGGCATTGCCGATGTTGGCGAACATGAGCGGCACCTGGCCGGCCAGCACGTCCTGGATGGCCGGGGCCGTGCCCTTGTAGGGGATGTTGACGATGTCGGTGCCCGACATCATCTTGAAGGCCTCGCCCGCCAGGTGCACCGAGGAGCCCAGCGCGCCGATGGCGAAGTTGAGCTGGCCGGGCTTCGCCTTGGCCAGGGTGATCAGCTCGCGCAGGTCCTTGGCCGGCAGTCCGGGGTGGGCCACCAGCATGGCCGTGGTGGTGGACACCATGGTGAGCGGCGTGAAGTCGCGCAGCGGGTCGAAGGGCAGGCTGGGGTAGAGCGAGGCGTTGATGGCATGGCTGGTGAAGCTCATCAGCAGCGTATGGCCGTCGGGCGCGGCCTTGGCCACCGCATCGGCCGCGAGGTTGCCGCCCGCGCCGGCCTTGTTCTCCACCACCACGGTGCGGCCCAGCAGGCGGCCGAGCTCGACCGCCATGACGCGCGCCATGGTGTCGGTGGTGCCTCCGGCGGGCGCGCCGACGAGGATGCGGGTGACGCTGGCGGGCGTCTGCGCCTGGGCGGCACCGGGTAGCGCGGCCAGGGTCGCTAGGCCCGAGGCGGTCGCCAGGGCCGAAAGCCCGGTGGCGTTGAAGCGGCGGCGGTGCAGGGTCATGCGCATGCCTTTCGGATTCGGCTCATGGGCGGGCGGGACGGGCCAGGCGATCAGGCTGGGCTCACAGGCCCAGGTAGGCGCGGCGCAGCTCGTCGCTGGCCAGCAGCTCGGCGGGGCGGCCTTCGAAGTGCAGGCTGCCGTTTTCCAGCACATAGGCGCGGTCGGCGATCTCGAGCGACTGGCCGACGTTCTGCTCCACCAGCAGCACCGCCAGGCCCTGGCCATGCAGCTGGCGGATGAGGTGGAACAGTTCCTCGACCAGCAGGGGCGAGAGGCCCAGCGAAGGTTCGTCGAGGATGAGCAGGCGCGGCTCGGCCATCAGGCCACGGCCGATGGCCAGCATCTGCTGCTCGCCGCCGCTCATGGTGCCGGCCTTCTGCATGCGGCGTTCGGCCAGGCGCGGGAAGGTGGCGTAGACGCGCTCCAGGTTGGCCGCGCGGCGCTCGCGCGCCCGGGCATAGGCGCCCAGGGCCAGGTTCTCGGCCACCGTGAGGTTGGGGAAGATGCGGCGGCCTTCGGGCACCTGGATCAGGCCGACCTCCACCACGCGGCGGCTGGGCGCGCGGGTGAGGTCCTGGCCATCGAAGACGACACGGCCGGCGCTGGCGCGCATCAGGCCGCTCAGGGTGTTGTTGAGCGTGCTCTTGCCCGCGCCATTGCTGCCCAGCAGGGCCACCACCTCGCCGGCCTGCACGGTGAGGCTCACGCCGCGCAGCACCTCGACGCGGCCGTAGCCGGCGCGCAGGTCGGTGACCTCGAGCAGCGAAGAAGTCATGCGGCTTGCGCCTTCAGCCGTGCCGCCGTGCCGTGGCCGAGGTAGGCCTCGATGACGCGCGGGTCCTGGGTCACCGCGGCTGGCGTGCCCTGGGCGATGAGCTGGCCCTGGGCCAGCACCCAGACCTGCTCGGCCAGGCTCATCACCGCCTGCATGACGTGTTCGATCATGAAGACGGTGACGCCGCCGGCGGCGATGCCGCGCAGCACCGGGATCATCTCGGCGATCTCCTGCGGGTTGAGGCCGGCGAGCACCTCGTCCAGCAGCAGCAGGCGCGGACGGGTGGCCAGGGCGCGCGCCAGTTC
>JBJOKY010000326.1:0-5299 GCA_046045865.1 Pseudomonadota bacterium
GGCCGGCGGGCTGTCCGGCGCCGTGGCGGCGGCGGGCGGGCCGGTGGTCACCGAACTCACGGCGCCGCGCTGCGCGTCGCCACAGGCGAGCAGCGCCGCCAGCGTGGTGCCGCCCAGGCAGCACAGCGCGAGCAGAGCGCCCAGGCGTCGGCGCGGCCCTGCGGCGGCGGCGGCCCCACGCCGGGTTGCAGGTGTTTCAGGATGCAGGCGTCGGCTTAGGCGCAAGGACATGGCGTGTGGTCGGGCCCGGATTGCCGCCTGCTCAGCACCGTGCTGCAGGCGGTTCGATCGGACCTTAGTCCGCCGGCACCCGTGCACGCTTGACCTGGGTCATTTCTGAAGCCGGCTGATGGCCTTGGTGCGCCGGGCTTGACCTGGCACCCCCGTCAGGCAGCCCGCTGTTGCGCGGGCCCTACGCACGGGCGGCGCAGGTGCCGCCACCGCCGGCGCCGGTGCTCAGACGCGTTCGACCACGAGCGCGATGCCCTGGCCCACGCCTATGCACATGGTGCACAGCGCGTAGCGGCCGCCGGTCTGGTGCAGCTGGCTGACCGCGGTGGTGACCAGACGCGCGCCGCTGGCGCCCAGCGGGTGGCCCAGGGCGATGGCGCCGCCCCAGCGGTTGACACGTGCGTCGTCGTCAGCCAGGCCGAGGTCGCGCAGCACGGCCAGGCCCTGGGCGGCGAAGGCCTCGTTGAGCTCGATCACGTCCATCTGCGCCAGGGTCAGGCCGGTGAGCTCGAGCACCTTGCGCGTGGCCGGTGCGGGGCCGAAACCCATGATGCGCGGCGCCAGGCCGGCCGTGGCCATGCCGACCACGCGGGCGCGCGGCGCCAGGCCGTGCTTCGCGGCAGCGGCTTCGCTGGCCAGCAGCAGGGCGCAGGCGCCGTCGTTCACGCCGCTGGCGTTGCCGGCGGTCACCGTGCCGTCCGGGCGCACCACGCCCTTGAGCTTGGCGAGTGATTCGAGGCTGGTCTCGCGCGGGTGCTCGTCCTTGGTGACGACGATGGGGTCGCCCTTCTTCTGGGCGATCGTCACCGGCGTGATCTCGGCGTCGAAGTCGCCGCGCTCTTGCGCCGCCACGGCCTTCATCTGGCTGGCCAGGGCCATGCGGTCCTGCGCCTCGCGCTCGATGCCGAACTGGGTGGCGACGTTCTCGGCCGTCTCGGGCATGGAATCGACGCCGTACAGCTCCTTCATGCGCTTGTTGACGAAGCGCCAGCCGATGGTGGTGTCGTACACCGCGTTGGCGCGGCTGAAGGCGCTTTCGGCCTTGGGCATGACGAAGGGCGCGCGGCTCATGCTCTCCACGCCGCCGGCGATCATCAGACCGGCCTCGCCGGCCTTGATGGCGCGCGCGGCCGAACCCACCGCGTCCAGTCCCGAGCCGCACAGGCGGTTGATGGTGGCACCCGGCACATCCATGGGCAGGCCGGCCAGCAGGGCGGACATGCGCGCGACGTTGCGGTTGTCCTCGCCGGCCTGGTTGGCGCAGCCGTAGAGCACGTCGGTCACCGCGGCCCAGTCGACGCCGGGGTTGCGTGCCATCAGCGCCTTGAGCGGGATGGCGCCCAGGTCGTCGGTGCGCACGCTGGACAGCGCGCCACCATAGCGGCCGAAGGGGGTGCGGATGGCGTCGCAGATGTAGGCGTTCAGTGTCATGGTTCGGTCTCCGTGGAGGGGCGGCGAGCGGTCGGGCGCCCGGGCAGGGTTCGTCGTCGGCGGGCCGGTCAGGCCGGCGGGTGGGCGTTGCGCTTGAGGTCGAACAGGCTGGTCGCCTCGACGTCGAGCACCTCGGCGCCCTTGTGGTTGTGCAGCTGCCAGCGCCAGCGCAGGATGCCCAGGGCCGGATTCTTGCTGGACGTGCGGGTCTCGATCACCGTGGCGGTGAGCGTCAGGCTGTCGCCCGGGCGCACCGGGTTGGGCCACTTCACGTAGGCCAGGCCGGGCGAGGCGAAGGATTCCGAACCCTTCAGGCAACGGTCTGCCGCCAGCCGCATGGCGATGCCGCAGGTGTGCCAGCCGCTGGCGATCAGGCCGCCGAAGGGGCCGCTGGCAGCGGCTGCGGCATCGGTGTGAAACCACTGCGGGTCGTAGGCCCTGGCAAAGGCCAGCACCTCGGTCTCGTCCAGGGCGTAGGGGCCGGCCTCGATGACCTGGCCGGCGTGGAACTCAGCGAACTTCATGCGCCGGCCCGTGCGCCGGTCTGTCCGCGGGCCCAGGCGAGCTGGCGCAGGCCGGGGCTGACGCGGTAGCGCTCGCCGCGGTAGTGCTCGTCCAGGGCGTCCAGCACGGCCAGGACGGCCTGCACGTCCCAGCGCGCCAGCCACTCGAAAGGCCCGGCCGGGTAGTTGACGCCCAGCTTCATGGCTGCGTCCGCGCCCTCGGGCGTGCACACGCCCTGGTGCACGGCGTCGGCCGCCTCGTTGATCAGCATGGCGACGGTGCGCGCGACCACCAGGCCGGGCACGTCGGCCATGCGCTGGGCGTTGAAGCCCAGGCCGGCCAGCCACAGGGCGGCCTGGTCCAGCCAGTATGCGCTGATGCGGCTGCCCGGCGCCCAGGCCAGGGCGGCGCCCGGTTCGGCCGCGAGCGGCAGGTCGAACACCGCCACGTCGGCGCCGGCGCCGTCCGAGGCCAGGGCCTGGATCAGGCTGGCCGGGCGGCCGTCGGTGAGGCGCAGCTGCGAGTCGTCGGCCTGCAGGCCGGTCCAGCCGCGGTCGGGCCGGCGCGCAACGGGCCGGCCGGCGGCGACGAGGGCGGCGGCCAGGCGTTCGGCCACCGGGCCGCTGCCGTGCACGGTGAGCTGGTCGGCCGCCGGCAGCTGGCCATGCAGCTCGGGTGCGTGGGCCGCTGCGGCGGGCTTGGCGGCGCCTTCGGCGTAGTCGTAGAAGCCGCGGCCGCTCTTCCTGCCCAGCAGGCCGCCGTCCACCATCTCGCGCTGCACCAGCGAGGGCACGTAACGCTTGTCGTAGAAATTGGCCTCGTAGACCGACTGGGTGACCGAGAAGTTGGTGTCGTGGCCGATCAGGTCCATCAGCTCGCACGGGCCCATGCGGAAACCCACGGCGCGCAGGCAGGCGTCCAGCACCGCCGGTGTGGCGGCCTGTTCCTGCAGCAGGGCCAGGGTCTCGGCGTAATACGGCCGGGCGATGCGGTTGACGATGAAGCCGGGCGTGGAGCGCGCGTGCACCGGCGTCTTGCCCCAGGCCTGGCTCAGCTCGAAGATGGCCTCGGCCACGGCCGGCGCGGTCTGCAGGCCGGACACCACCTCGACCAGCTTCATCAGCGGCACGGGGTTGAAGAAATGCATGCCGACCAGGCGCTCGGGCCGCGCCAGGCCGTTGGCGATGGCGGTGACCGAGATGGACGAGGTGTTGGTGGCCAGCACGCAGTGCGGCCCGACGATGGCTTCGAGCTGCTTGAACAGGGCGCGCTTGACGTCGAGCTTCTCGACGATGGCCTCGACCACCAGGCCCACGCCGTCGGCGTTTTCCAGCAGGCCGATGGGGGTGATGCGGCCCAGCGTCTGCTCGGCCGCTTCGGCCGTCATCCGGCCCTTGGCCACCAGGCCGTCCAGCGTCCTGGCCAGCCTGGCCTTGGCGTCCTGGGCGGCGCCGTCGCGGGCGTCGTGCAGCATCACCGGGTGGCCGGCCTGGGCGGCGACCTGGGCGATGCCGGCGCCCATGATGCCGGCGCCGACCACCAGCATCGGGGCCTTGTTCAAGCTTGTTGTCATCGTCATCGAGTCTCGCTTCGTCGGTGCCCGTGTGCGGGCTGGGGATCAGTAGGTTTCCAGGTGCAGGCGGCCTTCGCGCTTGAGCGCGGCGCCCACCGTGTCCCAGTTCAGGCCGGCCTGCTGGGCCACGTCGCGCAGGGCCAGCACCACGCCTTCTTCCATGGCCTTCAGGCCGCAGACGTAGAAGCAGGTGTTGGCGTCGGCCAGCAGCGGCGCCAGGTCGGCGGCACGTTCGCGGATGGCGTCCTGCACGTAGCGCTTCGGCTGACCGGGCGTGCGGCTGAAGGCGAAGTGGATGTCGATGAAATCCCTGGGCAGGTTCTGCAGCGGGCCGAAGTAGGGCAGTTCCTCCTTGGTGCGCGCGCCGAAGAAGAGCATGAGCTTGCCGCCCTCGAACTTGCCCGATGACCGCAGCCGGCGGCGCCATTCCGTCATGGCGCGCATGGGCGCGCTGCCGGTGCCGGTGCAGATCATCACGATGTTGCTGCGCGGGTGGTTGGGCATGAGGAAGCTCGCGCCGAAGGGCCCGATCACCTGCACCTTGTCGCCCACCTGCAGGTCGCACATGTAGTTGCTGGCCACGCCGCGCACGGGCTTGCCGCTGTGGTCCTCCAGCACACGCTTGATGGTCAGCGACAGGTTGTTGTAGCCCGGGCGCTCGCCGTTGCGCGGGCTGGCGATGCTGTACTGGCGCGCATGGTGCGGCCGGCCGCTGGCGTCTACACCCGGCGGGATGACGCCGATGCTCTGGCCTTCCAGCACCGGAAACGGCGTGCTGCCGAAGTCCAGCACGATGTGGTGGGTGTCGTATTCGCGCCCGACCTCGGTGACGCGTACGTTGCCGGTCACCGTGGCCGTGATGGTCTTCTCTGCCGCCTTGGGGCCGTAGAGGTTGGTGTAGGCGTGTGCGGCCGACCAGGGCGGCAGGGTGGCGCCGTACTGGGCCGAGTTGAAGGCGGCCTCGCCCTGGGCGCTCGCGGTCAGGCCGGGCGTGGGGGCGGGGGCTGCGGCCTCCTCGGTCGCGGCGCCGGCACCGGCGGCGGCGAGTTCCTCGCGGCTCAGCTCGGCCGGCAGGCTGTCCCAGCCGAACTGCTCGTCCAGGCTGTAGGCGCGCACCGCGGGCATGCTGCGGTAGTTGTCGATCGAGCCGGTGGGGCAGGGCGAGATGCAGTCATTGCACCAGTTGCACTTGCTCACGTCGACGACGTAGTTGCGCGAATCGTGCGAGATCGCGCCCACCGGGCACATCGTTTCGCAGGTGTTGCAGGCCTGGCCGCAGCTGCCCTTCAGGCTGGACATGATCTTCATCCCTTTCAGAGTTTTCCCAGCAGATGTTCCGCTTCGTTCCAGTGCGTGACCCAGGGCGGCATGTCCGGGGATGTCCCGTCATCCACTCGCATCGACAAGGGAAAGTGCTAGGATCCAGTCGTGATAACCGGCCTCGCCAGCCCCGTCGCCGCGCTCCACAGCCCGGCCTGCCGCTGCGCCGCCTGCGCCGCCCGCCCGGTGCGCAGCGCCCCGGAGCCCGTGCTCGAGGCCGCCACCCGCGCCGCCGCGGGC
>JBJOKY010000327.1:0-5291 GCA_046045865.1 Pseudomonadota bacterium
CTACGGCAACATCAGCGCGGCCAGCGTGGGCGCCATCCAGCGCGGCCTGCTGCAGATCGAGCAGCAGGGCGGCGACAGGTTCTTCGGCGAGCCCATGCTCGACATCGCCGACTTCATGCAGACCGTGGACGGCCAGGGCGTGGTCAACATCCTGGCGGCCGAGAAGCTGCTGGCCGCGCCGCGCCTCTATGCCACCTTCCTGCTGTGGATGCTCTCGGAGCTGTTCGAGGCCCTGCCCGAGGTGGGCGACCTGGACAAGCCCAAGCTCGTCTTCTTCTTCGACGAGGCCCACCTGCTGTTCAACGACGCGCCCAAGGCGCTGCTGGAACGCATCGAGCTGGTGGTGCGCCTGGTACGCTCCAAGGGCGTGGGCGTGTATTTCGTGACCCAGAACCCGCTGGACATCCCCGACAGCGTGCTGGCCCAGCTCGGCAACCGCGTGCAGCACGCCCTGCGCGCCTTCACGCCGCGCGACCAGAAGGCGGTGCGCGCCGCGGCCGAGACCATGCGCGCCAGCCCGGGCCTGGACATCGCCACCGCCATCAGCGAGCTCGGCGTGGGCGAGGCCCTGGTCAGCCTGCTCGACGCCAAGGGCCGGCCCAGCCCGACGCAGCGCCTCTACATCCTGCCGCCGGGCAGCCAGATCGGCCCGGTCAAGCCCGAGCAGCGCCAGGCGCTCATGGCCAGCTCGCTGGTGGCCGGCGTGTACGAGAAGGCGGTCGACCGCGAGTCGGCCTACGAGAAGCTCAAGGGCCGCGCCGAACCCACCGGCGAACGCGCCGAGCAGATGCGGCGCGACAGCGCCGCCGGCCCAGGCGACTCCAGCGGCTCCATCAGCCGCACGGCCGGCAGCTCCATGGGTGAAGGCCTGCGCT
Organism: Pseudomonadota bacterium; assembly: GCA_046045865.1. GTDB lineage: Bacteria > Pseudomonadota > Gammaproteobacteria > Burkholderiales > Burkholderiaceae_C > Sphaerotilus. The sequence goes on from JBJOKY010000327.1 coordinate 876, forward strand.
CCGAGGCCGGTGGCATCGCCAAGGACGCCGCCAGCGAGGCGGCCGGCTCGGGCGTGGCCGGCGCCCTGCTCGGCGGCCTGGGCAGCCTGCTGTTCGGCAGCACCGGCCCGCGCGGCGGCCGGCACGACGGCGTGGCGCAGATGGTGGTGCGCTCGGCCGTGCGCAGCATCGGCTCGTCGGTCGGGCGCGAGATCGCCCGCGGCGTGCTGGGTTCGCTGCTGGGCGGGGGTGGCTCACGGCGCAGATAACGAAGAAGCGCCGCGGGCGCCAGGGAGAGTCATGCACGAGAGCGCCCTCAGCGAGAGCGACATCTGCGACAAGTTCATCCGTCCGGCCATGGAGCGCGCGGGCTGGAGCGGCATGGACCAGATCTACCGCGAATACCCGCTGCGGGCTGGCCGGGTCGAGGTGCGGGGCCGCAAGGCACGGCGAGACGCATCGACCGTGCTGCGCGCGGACTACGCCTTTTTCTTCAAGGCCAACATCCAGCTGGCCGTGGTCGAGGCCAAGGACAACAAGCACGCGGTCGGCGCCGGCATGGCGCAGGCCATCCACTACGCCGCGCTGCTGGACGTGCCGTTCAGCTTTGCCAGCAACGGCGACGGCTTCCTCTTTCGAGACGCCACGCGGTCTGATGGCGACCTCGAACGCACCCTGAGTCTCGACGAGTTCCCGTCGCCCGCCGAACTGTGGGCGCGCTACTGCGCCTGGAAGAGCTGGACGCCCGAGGTGCGCCAGGTTGCCGAGTTCGACTACGCCCCGAGCAAGGCCCCGCGCTACTACCAGCTCGGCGCCATCAACCGTACGGTCGAGGCCATCGCCCAGGGCCGCCAGCGCGTGCTGCTGGTCATGGCGACAGGCACGAGCAAGACCTACACCGCCTTCCAGATCATCTGGCGGCTGTGGAAGAGCGGGGCCAGGAAACGCATCCTGTTCCTGGCCGACCGCAACATCCTGATCGACCAGACCATGGTCAATGACTTCCGCCCCTTCAAGGGTGCGATGGCCAAGCTCAGCCCCAACCCGCCAACTACAACCTCGATCAGAAGAACCCGCACGCCCCTGACGCCGTGAGCCACGACCCCGACCAGTTGCTGGCCGACTACGCCCGCCTGCAGGCCGAATCACAGGCGCTGCGCGACCAGCTCAAGGCGGCGCTGGCAGGGGCCTTCCAGTTTGCTGCACGGCCGTGATGCTGCCCTACCGACGAACACTCAAACCGCTGTCGCGTGCCTTGCGCAGCCATGCCACGCCAGCCGAACAACTGCTGTGGGCCCGATTGCGCCGCAAGCAGGTGCTGGGGCTGCAGTTCTACCGACAAAAGCCCATCGCCGGCTTCATCGTCGATTTCTACTGCGCTGCAGCCAAACTCGTGATCGAACTCGATGGCGCACAGCATCTGGAGCCTGATGTGCAGGACTACGACCGCCAGCGCACCGAGGTGCTGCAGGCACTGGGTTTGCGGGTGGTGCGCTTCGACAACCATCAGGTCATGACAGAAATGGAACCCGTCATGACAGTGATCGAATCTTTGGTGAGGGCATCGATTGATGCGAAATGATCTGAGTGGGATCACCGCTGGGGGCCCAGTGGAAGAAATCCCCCCTGGCCCCCCTTTTTCAAAGGGGGGGATGGGTGTGGGCGTGGCGGCGAATGGCACGTCGACGCTCGCCACACCCACCACAACCGCCACCGCCACCGCCACCGCCACCGCCACCGCCACCGCCACTCCCCCCTTTGAAAAAGGGGGGCCGGGGGGGATTCTCGAACACCTTCCCCTCTTGTACACCGCCCCCACGGCATCAAGAAACTGCGTGACGTGATCCTGACGCTGGCCGTGCAGGGCAAGCTGGTGCCGCAGGACCCGGGTGACGAGCCGGCGAGTGTGTTGCTGCAGAAGATTCGAGCGGAGAACGATCGGTTGATTGCGGCGGGGAAGATCAAGCGGGATAAGCCGCTGCCAGCGCCTGACGAGGATGAGCAACCGTTTGAGATTCCAGGCGGCTGGGAATGGGTTCGGTTTGGAGATTTGGCGATCATCTCGGGCGTTCCTGATCCGCGCAGCCGTTTCTGCCCGACTTGCCTGTTCACTTCCGCCGTTTCCGAAGGTTCAGGCGCCGCATGTTTGTCTGCCCGCGCCACATGTATGCATACATCCGGCGCCCGCCTGACTTCAGCGCAGCAGTGCCGACAAACATCCGTCGCATGGAGGTTGTCAAGCCGCGCATGCCTGCCGTCAAGCGGGGCATGAATGTCGTCAAGCGGCGCGGAAATGCCTGCAGCCGCGCATTGCATGCACGCAAGCGCTGCGGAAAACCCTGCAAACACCCGTCGTGACGGGCATTTGCCGACGTCAATCCGGCGCTGCCCCGGCCGCTGCCGCGTCGAGCATCCCTGCACCGCAAGTCAAGGTGGTGCACAGGCAGGCATTCGTCCTGGGGGCGACCGGCCCGGATGGAGGACTGCGGCAGGCCTGTGTGTGTGTCACTTCACCGTGTAGCCCCGCCCGTCCAGGCAGGCAGCCTGGGCGCGGCTGTAGTCGCTGCGCCTGCCCGGTGCGCCGCCGTCGGCGGCCGTGGCGGTGGCCGTGGCGGTCGGGTCGAAACCGCTCTGCGTCACGGCCCAGCGGTGGCATTCGTATTCGTCGCTGGCCTGCTTCTCGGCGCTCTGGTTCTGACGTGGGTAGACGAACAGCTTGTCGCCCGCCGGTGCGGCGTTGTCAGCCGTGCCTGACGTCGAGGGCACGCCGACCGGTGCCTGCACGACCTCGTAGCCGGCGCCGTCGCGCAGCGGCCGGTAGTAGGTGCCGTTGACGTACCAGTAGCTCGCCGCGCCGATGGTGAGCACGGTGGCGAAGGCCGGCAGGTCGGACACCACCACGCCGAAGGGCGGGCGCACCACCAGGTAGCCCGACGGGCCGGGTGAATACCACACGCCGTCGAAATAGCTGTAGCGCACGCCGCCGTAGAACACCACGCGGTGACGTGGGGGCAGGTCGTGCACGCGCCAGCCCGGCACGGGGTAGCTGTGGCGGTGGCCGTGCGCACCGTCCCACCACTGGCCGCGCGCGTCGGCGACGAGCACGCCGCCATCGCCGCGGTGCATGCCGTGCGGCCCGGCCAGCGCGGCGGTGGCGGTCAGCGTCATGGCCAGGGCGGCCAGGGTGGTGCGGATCAGGGCGGTCGTCGGGATATTGATCATGGCTGCAACTCCTGCTGCGGGTCTTGTGCCGGCCTGGTGCATGGCCGGTCGGAGGGGCGGATGCACTCAGCGCACCGCGTAGCCGCGCCCGCTCATGCAGGCCGACATGGCGCGGCGGAAGCCCTCGACCGGCTGCATGCGCGCGTCCTCGCGCGCCTGCCAGTCGCGCCGACGCGCATCCTGCACACGTTCGGTCTCCTGCGCGCGCGCTTCCTCGGCACTGGCGCCGACCAGGGCGCCGAACAGCGCACCCAGCACCATGCCCTTGCCGGTGGACCGCGGCGAGCTCACCGCCGCACCGATCACGGCGCCGGTGGCTGCCCCTGCCACCGCCACGCCAGGGTCGCGCGACACCGGGCCCGAGGCCGGCTCGGCGCTGCGCAGCAAGGGCGTCATGCCCGGGTCGGTGCCGGTCTGGCGCACGGCCCAGCGGTAGCACTCGTAGCGGTCGCGGTCCTGCTGCTCGTCGCCCTGGCCACGTTCGGGGTAGAAGTACAGCGGCGGCATGTTCACCGGTACCTGCGCCGTCACCGGCGCCGGCACGTAGCGCGGCGCCGAGTAGTAACCCCCGGGGTAGACCACCACGCGCGGCGGTGGCGGCGCGACCACGCAGGCGGTGAGGCCGGGCAGCACGACGGCGGCCAGCAGCAGCGGGCGCAGCCGCAGCCGCAGCCACCCTCCCGGTCGGGCCGGCCGTGCCACGGGCGCGGTCACATCGGCAGAGGCAACAAGTTGCGGATCAACAACAGTCATGAGGTACTCCATGGACAGCATTCTGGCTGTGTGCTGTATGGCCCGTGCTTCGCCGCCGTGAAGCGCAGGCCGGCACTGGCTGAGATCACCGGCGAGCGCCAGGGTTGCACCGCATAACATCGACGCTTGCCGCAGGCACCAAGACACACCATGACCGACGCCAAAAAAGCCCACGCCGCCGCTGCGGCCAGCACCAGCAGCAGCTCGACCACCGCCGCCCCGGACCATTCAACGGCCGACGCCGCCAACCGGCCGACCAACTTCCTGCGCGCCATCATCGAGCGCGACCTGCTGGCCGGCACCTATGCCCACCGGCCCTACGGCGGCACGCCGGGCGACGCCGCCCATCACGCCGCAGGCGCACCCGACACGGCCAAGGTGCGCACGCGTTTTCCGCCCGAGCCCAACGGCTACCTGCACATCGGCCACGCCAAGAGCATCTGCCTGAACTTCGGCCTGGCG
>JBJOKY010000060.1:0-15856 GCA_046045865.1 Pseudomonadota bacterium
CACCTGCGACCCCGAGTACTACCGCTGGAACCAGTGGCTGTTCCTGAAGATGCTGGAGGCCGGCATCGCCGAGCGCCGCACCCAGGTCGTCAACTGGGATCCGGTCGACATGACCGTGCTGGCCAACGAACAGGTCATCGACGGGCGCGGCTGGCGCTCCGGCGCCCTGGTTGAAAAGCGCGAGATCCCGGGCTACTACCTCAACATCACCCAGTACGCCGAGGAACTGCTCTCGGCCGTGGCCAACCCCGAGGACCCCCACTACCTCGCCGGCTGGCCCGAACGCGTGCGCCTGATGCAGGAGAACTGGATCGGCAAGAGCACCGGCGTGCGCTTCGCCTTCCCGCACGCGATTGCCGGTGCGGACGGCGCGGCCATCCAGGGCGGCAAGCTCTACGTCTTCACCACGCGCCCGGACACCATCATGGGCGTGACCTTCTGCGCCGTGGCGCCCGAGCATCCGCTGGCCACCCACGCCGCGGCGACGAACCCGGCGCTGGCCGCCTTCATCGCCGAATGCGCGCAAGGCGGCTCGACCGAGGCTGAACTCGCCACACAGGAGAAGAAAGGCCTGCCCACCGGCCTGTTCGTCGAGCACCCGCTGACTGGCGCGCAGGTCGAGGTCTGGGTCGGCAACTACGTGCTGATGAGCTACGGCGACGGCGCCGTGATGGGCGTGCCGGCGCATGACGAACGCGACTTCGCCTTCGCCAAGAAGTACGGCATCGCCATCCAGCAGGTGGTCGCCATAGACGGCCTGCCCTTCAGCACCGAGGCCTGGGCCGAACACTACGGCGACAAGCAGCGTGGCCGCTGCGTCAACTCCGGCGTGCTCGACGGGCTGGACTACCCCAGCGCGGTCGACAAGGTGGCCGAGCTGCTGGGCGCCAAGGGCCTGGGCGAGAAGAAGACCACCTGGCGCCTGCGCGACTGGGGCGTGAGCCGCCAGCGCTACTGGGGCACGCCCATCCCCATCATCCATTGCGACAGCTGTGGTGTCGTGCCGGTGCCTGAAAAGGATCTGCCGGTCGTGCTGCCGATCGACTGCGTGCCCGACGGCAGCGGCAACCCGCTCAACAAGCGCGCCAGCTTCCTGAATGTCGGCTGCCCGAAATGCGGCAAGCCGGCGCGGCGCGAGACGGACACGATGGACACCTTCGTCGACTCGTCCTGGTACGTCATGCGCTACTGCGACGCGCGCAACCACGAGGCCATGGTGGCCGACGGCACCGAATACTGGATGGGCGGCCAGGGCCGCGCCGGCACCCCCGGCATGGACCAGTACATCGGCGGCATCGAACACGCCATCCTGCACCTGCTGTACGCGCGCTTCTGGACCAAGGTGATGCGCGACCTGAAGCTCGTCACCATCAGCGAGCCCTTCACCCGGTTGCTCACCCAGGGCATGGTGCTCAAGGGCGCCTACTTCCACAAGCCCGAGTCCGGCGGCAAGAACTACTACTGGGAGCACGAGGTCGAGCCCGTCACCAACGAGCACGGCCTCATCGTCGGCGGCAAGTTGAAGGCCGACGGCACGCCGCTCGAGTACGAGATGACGACGATGTCGAAGTCCAAGAACAACGGCGTCGACCCGCAGGAGCTGATCGATCGTTACGGCGCCGACACCGCGCGGTTGTTCGTCATGTTCGCCAGCCCGCCCGAGCAGACGCTGGACTGGAACGACTCCGGCGTGGAAGGCGCGCACCGCTTCCTCAAGCGCGTGTGGGCCTTCGGCGCGAAGAACAGCGAGCTGCTCGCCGCTGCCACGGACCTGGTGGCCGACCTGCCCGCCGACGCAAAAGCCCTGCGCCGCGAGGTGCACCTGGTGCTCAAGCAGATCAGCTACGACTACGAGCGCATGCAGTACAACACCGTGGTCAGCGGTGCGATGAAGCTGCTCAACGCGCTGGAAGGCTACAAGCACGACGGCAGTGCCACCAGCGCCGCGGTGCTGCGCGAGGGCTACTCGGTGCTGCTGCGCGGCCTCTACCCCGCCTGCCCGCACATCACCCAGGCGCTGTGGAACGAGCTGGGCTACGACCAGCGTATCGGCGCCCTGCTCGACGCGCCCTGGCCGGCGGTCGACGAAGCCGCCCTGGTGCAGGACGAGATCGAGCTGGTGCTGCAGGTCAACGGCAAGCTGCGCGGCGCCATCAAGGTGCCCGCCAGCGCCGACAAGGCCGCCATCGAGGCCCAGGCCGCCGCCAGCGCCGAGGTCGCCAGGTTCGCCGACGGCAAGCCGGTGAAGAAGATCATCGTCGTGCCAGGCCGGCTGGTGAATGTGGTCGTCTGAGTGTCTGCGCGTGGCCGCCGCGTCTCGCCGCCACGCCGCCGCTGCGGTTTGTGTTGCGCCGCCGCGCCGGGCCGCCCTGGGCGGCATGGTGACGCGCCTGGCCATGCTGCTGTGCGCCGTCGCCCTGCTGGCCAGCTGCGGCTTCGCGCCGCGGCAGACGCCCGAGCTGGCGCTCAAGCGCCTGAGCCTGCACGGCTTCGACCGCAGCTCGGGCATGGCCGAGGAGCTGCGCCGCCAGCTGCGCACCAGCCCCGGCGCCAGCGTGGTCGAGGCGCCGCAGCCGGCCGACGCGGTGGTCACCGCCTTGCTCGACAAGCTCGAACGCGTGGTCGCCGCCTCCACCGCGGCCGGCCAGGTGAGCGAACTCACGCTGCGTGCGCGCCTGCGATTCGAGGTGCGCGACGGCGCCGGGCGGCTGCTCATCCCTGCGACCGAGCTGCTCATCTCGCGCGACATGAGCTACAGCGAAAGCGCTGCCCTGGCCAAGGAGCAGGAGGCCCGCCTCATGGCCCGCGCCATGCAGGCCGAGCTGGCCAACCAGCTGCTGCGCCGGCTGGCGGCGCTGCCGGCGGCCTTGCCGGCCGCCAGCGCAACCAGCGCAACCACCGCGCCCTGAGCCTGCCCGCCACCGGTCGTCACCACCATGCAGTTGCGCGCCGAACAGCTCCGACCGGCCCTGGCCCGCGGCCTGGCGCCGCTCTACGTCGTGCACGGCGACGAGCCGCTGCTGGCGCAGGAGGCGGCCGACACCATCCGTGCCGCCGCACGCGCCGCCGGCTACAGCGAGCGCCAGGTGCACACCGTCGCCGGCGCGCACTTCGACTGGAGCGGCGTGCTCGGCGCGGCCAGCGAACTGAGCCTGTTCGCCCAGCTGCAGCTGATCGAGATCCGCATCCCCTCCGGCAAGCCGGGCAAGGACGGCTCCGAGGCCTTGCAGCGCTATGCCGCCCAGCTGCCGGCCGACACAGTCACCCTGGTCACCCTGCCCAAGCTGGACGGCACCCAGCTCAAGAGCGCCTGGTTCGGCGCGCTTGACGCCGCCGGCGTGGCCGTGCGCGTCGACCCGGTCGAGCGCCGCGCCCTGCCGCAGTGGCTGGCCCAGCGCCTGGCCGCCCAGGGCCAGCGGGTCGAGGACGGCGAGGGCGGCCAGGCCGCGCTGGCCTTCTTCGCCGACCGGGTGGAGGGCAACCTGCTCGCCGCGCACCAGGAGCTGTCCAAGCTCGCGCTGCTGCACCCCGCCGGCACGCTCACGCGCGAGCAGATCGAGCAGGCGGTGCTGAACGTGGCGCGCTACGACGTCTTCAAGCTCGGCGAGGCCGTGCTGGGCGGCGACGTGGCGCGCGCGCTGCGCATGCTCGACGGCCTGCAGTCCGAGGGCGAGGCCGCCGTGCTGGTGCACTGGGCGCTGGCCGACGACGTGCGCATGCTGCGGCGCGTGCACGGCGCCCTCATGGACGGGCGCCCGCTGGCCATGGCGCTGCGCGAGCAGCGCGTCTGGGGTGCCAAGGAAAAACTCGTCGAACGCCTGGGCGACCGGCTCAAGGACAGCGGCGCCAGCGCGCAGTTCGACGAACTGGTGCACGCCGCCCATGTGGTGGACGGCATCGTCAAGGGCCTGCGCGACCCGGCCTGGCCGGCCGACCCCTGGCTGGCCCTGCGTCAGCTGGCGCTGATGACACTGCAGCTGCTGGCGCCGCGCGACCGCAAGGCGCAGGCGGCCGGGCCTGCATCGCTGCCGCTGGTGCTGCGCGGCGTCGACCTGGCCTGACCGGCGGCCCGGACCTGCGGGCGCCCGGTCAGTAACCGCGCAGTCGGTCGACCAGCCCGGACAGGCCGGTGGTGACGGCGCCAGGCGCTCGTGAGGTGCCCGGCTGCGCCTGTTCACCCTGGCCGCCCGGGCTGCCGTGATCACCGGGGCCACCCTCGTCGTCGCCGCCGCTGGTGCCGATGACAGCGCCGCTGGCCAGGCGCACCGCGCGCACGTTGGCCGCCGCCACCAGGGCGGCGCTGCGCGGGTCGGTCAGCGCGGCCACATGCGGCAGCACGCTCACTCGTGGATGCGTCCAGAAAGCGTGGCTGTCCGGCAGGGGCTCGTGGGCAAAGACGTCCAGCACCGCATGGCCGAGCTGGCCGGCGTCCAGCGCGGCCAGCAGATCGGCCTCCACCACCGCGGCGCCGCGCGCCAGGTTGACGAAACCGGCGCCGGGCTTGAAGCCGGCGAAGCGCGGGGCGTCGAACCAGCCGCGCGTCCCAGGCGTGAGCGGCATCAGGTTGATCACCACGTCGGCCTGGCGCGCCAGGGCGGCCCAGGCGTCCGGCCCGTGGGCGGCCTGCCAGTGTCCCGCTTGCCCGGCCGCCGCGGGCGGCAGCGTGCGTGTGCGGGCCGTGCGGCCCCAGGTCGCGACGCGGTAGCCCTGGCCCAGCAGCCGTGCGCTGACCGCCAGGCCGAGCTCGCCGGCGCCGGCCACCAGCACCTGCACCTCGTCGGCGCGGCGCTGCGGCAGCTGCTGCCAGCGCTGCGCGGCCTGCTGGCGTGCGTAGCTGAAGTAGCCGCGGTGCAGGCTGAGCACGGCCCACAGCGCGGTCTCGGCCATGGCGGCGGTCATGCCCGGGTCGATCATGCGCGCCAGCGTCACCTCGGCCGGCAGGCTGGCGTCGCCCAGCAGGCGGTCGACCCCGGCCCAGAGCGACTGGATCAGGCGCAGCCCCGGGTAGCCGGTCAGCTGTCCGGGCCGCGGGTTGGCGACGATGGCGATGTCGACCGCCGCCCGTTCGGCCGCGCCCAGCGCCGCGGCGTGTTCGGCGCGGTGCCAGGTCTCGCCCGGCAGGGCGGCCTGCAGGCAGGGCAGCCAGGCGGCCCATTCGTCGGCGTCGAAGCTGCAGGCCAGCAGGATGGACATGGTGTCAGGCTCCGGCCGGGCTGTCGGGGGCAGGCGGTTCGGCGGCCAGGGCGGCCAGCAGGCCGTCGAGCGCGAACAGCACCGACTGGCGTCGCACCGCGGCGCGGTCGCCGTCGAGGTGCTGGCGCGTGCTCCAGCAGCGCGGTCCCAGGGCCCAGCCGAAACACACCGTGCCGACCGGCTTGACCGCGCTGCCGCCACCCGGCCCGGCCACGCCGGTGATGGACAGCGCGGCCTGCACCAGACCTGCAGCGCTGCCGTCGGGCCCGCGCTGCGCGCCGCGCGCCATGGCCTCGGCCACCGCCAGGCTGACCGCGCCGTCGCGCTCGATCAGCCCGGCCGGCACGCCCAGCAGGCCGGTCTTGGCGGCGTTGCCGTAGCTCACCACGCCGCGTTCGAACCACACGCTGGAGCCGGCGCGTTCGGTGCACGCCGCCGCCACCAGCCCGCCGGTGCAGCTCTCGGCCGTGGCCAGGCGCCAGCCGCGGCTTTCCAGTGCGGCGGCCAGGCGGGCGACGCGGTCGGCGACCTGGGTCTCGTGGTCGGTGGGCGGGTTCATGGCGTGGTCTGGGCTGATGGGGGGCGGGGCAGGGTGTGTGTTGGCGTGGGCTGGCGCTGGTGCACGGTGTGCGCCGCGGCGGCGGCGTGCATGCGGCGGGCGGGGCGCCCTACAGCCGCGCCCAGACCGCCAGCACGAGCAGGGTGCACAGGGCGGCCACCAGGTCGTCGAAGATGATGCCGAAGCCGCCGCGCCAGCCGCCGCCCTTGAAACGCCGGTCGGCCCAGCCGACCGGGCCGGGCTTGGCGGCGTCGAAGTAGCGGAACAGCGCGAAGGCCGCCAACTGCAGACCCGGGCCGGCCGGCGTGATGACCCACAGGATGATCCAGAAGGCGACGATCTCGTCCCACACGATGTAGCCCGGGTCGGCGACGGCGGCGTGGCGGGCCGTGATGGTGCAGGCCCACCAGCCCACCACCAGGCCCACACCGATCAGCCAAGCCCAGCCCGCCGGCCCCAGCCACAGGCTGAGCGCCAGCCACGAGGCCCAGGCCCACAGCGTGCCGACCGTGCCGGGCGCGACCGGACTCAGCCCGCTGCCCGCGCCCAGGGCGATGAAGTGGCCGGCGTGGCTCAGCAGGAAGGCCGGTGTGGCGCGCGACCTGGGTCGCTCGCCGGCCGGCGGTGCGTCGGCCGCCGCGCTGGCCGCAGGCTGGGATTCATCGATGCGCATGGTTCAGCGGAAATGGTCGAAGCTCGCCCAGGGCGTGGCGACGCGCCGGCCGGTGCCGTCCAGCACCGTCACGCCGGGTTCGGCCTCGACGCGGCCGATGCGGGTCACGGTGGTGGCGCTGGCGTGGCCGGCGGCCAGCACGGCCTGGGCCTGCTGCGGCGCGGCGGTGAACAGCAGCTCGTAGTCGTCGCCGCCGGCCAGCAGGCATTCGAGCTGCAGCGCGGCGGGTTGGGCGGCCAGGTCGGCGCTGCGCGGCAGGGCGTCGGCGTGGATGGTCGCACCGAGCGCGGCGGCAGGCGCGAGCGCGTCCGGCCGGGCGGCGGCGCCCGAGCGGCGCAGCACATGGCCCAGGTCGCCGAGCAGGCCGTCGGAGATGTCGATCGCCGCGCTGGCCACGCCGCGCAGCGCCAGGCCCAGGTCCACGCGTGGCTGGGGTTGCTCCATGGCGTGGCGGCAACGCTCGAAGCTGTCGCCGGCCAGGCTGACCGTGCCGCGCAGGGCTTCCAGCGCCAGGCGGGCGTCGCCCAGGGTGCGGCCACTCACCCACAGCTCGTCGCCGGGGTGCGCGCCGCTGCGCAGCAGGGCCGCACCCGGCGGCACTTCGCCGAACACGGTGATGCACAGGTTGAGCGGCCCGGCCGTGGTGTCGCCGCCGACCAGCTCGATGCCGTGTCGGTCGGCCAGTGCGTGCAGGCCGGCAGCGAGTTCGGCCAGCCAGGCGGCGTCGGCGCGCGGCAGGGCGAAGGCCAGGGTGTAGGCCAGCGGGCGCGCGCCGCAGGCGGCCAGGTCGGACAGGTTCACGGCCAGCGCCTTGTGGCCCAGCCGGCGCGGCGCGACGGTGGAGACGAAGTGGCGGCCCTCGACCAGCATGTCGGTCGACACGGCCAGCTGCATGCCGGGCGCGGGCGCGACGAGCGCGCAGTCGTCGCCCACGCCCAGGGCTGCGCGCCGCACGGGGCGGGTGAAATAGCGCTGGATGAGGTCGAATTCGCCGAGGGACATGGCTGAGGCCGCCGCCGTGTGCGGTGCCGCTGGTGAGGGTGGGCGGGGCATTATCTGGCCGCCCCGGGCACGGCCCGTGGGGTTCAGCCCTGGGCGTCGGGCGCGTGCTGGCGCAGCAGGTTGGCCAGCTCGACGGCGGACTTGACCGCCATCTTGTCGAACACGCGGGCGCGGTGGACCTCGACGGTGCGCACGCTGATGTCCAGGCTGTCGGCGATCTGCTTGTTGGCGCGGCCCTCGATCACCAGGCGCATCACCTCGTGCTCGCGTTCGGTCAGCTCGCCCAGCAGCTTGTGCACGGCCTCGTGCGCGTGCAGCCGGGCCAGGGCCTCGGCGCTGCGCGCCAGCGCCTGCTCGACGCGGTCGACCAGCGCGTTGTCGGAGAAGGGTTTCTCGACGAAGTCGAAGGCGCCGCGCTTGACCGCGGCCACGGCGGTGGCCACGTCCGCGTGGCCGGTGAGGAAGATGACGGGCAGCTGCGCCGTCAGGCCGCGTTCGATGAGGCGCTCGAACAGCGCCATGCCGCTCATGCCGGGCATGCGCATGTCGAGCATCAGGCAGGCCGGGCTGTCCAGGGTGATCTGGCGCGCCTCGAGGGAGAGCCAGAACGCGTCGGCCGACTCGAAGGCGCGCGGCAGCAGGCGCCGGCTGCGCAGCAGCCAGCTCAGGGCGTCGCGCAGCACTTCCTCGTCGTCGACGACGAAGACGGTGCCGGTGGCGATCTGGACGCGTGCGCTCATGTCGTGGGGGCGGGGCAGGGCGGTGGGAGTGGTTCAGGTGGCGCCGGCCGGCACCGGTGCAGTGGCGCTGGCGTCGGCGAGGGTAAACCGGAAGACGGTGCCGCGGCCATCGGGGCCAGTGCTGAATTCGAGCAGGCCGCCGTGCTGCTCGATCACGGTGCGGCACATGGCCAGGCCGATGCCCATGCCCTCGGGCTTGGTGCTGAAGAAGGGCGTGTAGATCTGGCCGGCCAGTTCGGGCGGGATGCCCGGGCCGCGGTCGATGACGGCGAACTCGATCCAGCGTGCATCGGCACGCCGCACGCGGATCACGAGCAGCCGCTCGTCGACGGGGGTGTGGCCCTCCATGGCCTGCACGGCGTTGCGCGCCAGGTTGAGCAGCACCTGCTCGACCATGGTGCGGTCGCAGGCCACGCGCGGAGGCGTTTCGGGCAGGTCGAGCTCGATGCGCGTGTCGCTGCGCCGTGCCGACAGGCGCAGCAGCGGCAGGATGGCTTCGATCAGCTCGTGGCTGCGCACGTTCTCGCGCAGGCGTTCGCGCCGGCGCACGAACTGGTGCACGCTGCGGATGATCCTGCCGGCGCGTTCGGCCTGTTCGGCGATGCGGCCCACGGCCTGGCGGATGAGCAGCTGGGTGTCGAGGTCGGCGGCCAGGTCCTGGCCGGCGCCCTCGGGCGGCAGCAGGTTGAGCGTGCCGCCGGCGTAGCTGGCGATGGCCGCCAGCGGCTGGTTCAGCTCGTGGCTGAGCAGGGTGGCGAGTTCGCCCATGGTGGCCAGGCGGGCGGCGGCCTGCAGCTTGTCCTGCTGCTGGCGCGAGATCTCCTCGACGCGGCGCTGCGCGCTCACATCCAGCACCGCGCTCATCCAGCCGGCCTGGCGGCCGCGGCCGTCGACCAGCGGCGCCTCGAAGATCAGCACCTCGAAGCGGCTGCCGTCGCGGCGCATGAAGGTGGATTCGTAGCCCTCGCGCGGCGGGCCGTCGCCGGACAGGCGCATGGCCTGGCGGCGGGTGTATTCGTCCACCATCTCGGGCGGCCAGTAGGGCGGCGGGCTCATGCCCACCAGCTCGTCGGCGCTGTAGCCCACCATCTCGCAGAAGGCCGGGTTGACGTAGCTGACGCGGCCGTGGATGTCGCGCGCGCGCAGGCCGGTGACGAGCGAGTTCTCCATCGCCTTGCGGAAGGCCAGGGCCTCGGCCAGGCCCTGCTCGGCAATGGCGCGCCGGCGCACGTCGTTGACCAGCAGGGCGACCACGCCCAGCAGCGCGATGGATAGCGCCAGCACCAGCACCGAGGCGGGGTTGGGGAACAGGCGCGGTTCGCCGTCCACGCTGTCGAGCCGCAGCGGCAGGGTGAAGCCGGCGTAGTCGACCAGGCGTTCGGTGACGAAGATGCCCGCACCGCGGTGCGCGCCGGCGCGTGCCAGCCGGGTGCCGTCGGACTCGACCAGCAGCACCTCGTGCTGGCGTTTCAGGGCCGTGGGCAGGGCGCTCTCGAGCAGGTCCGACAGGGCGAAGGTGGCGACCATGGTGCCGATGGGCCGGCCCTGCAGGGCGCGCGGCAGGCACAGGTCGACCACCTCGACGCCCAGGCCGCCGCCGGTGGGCACGAAGTAGCTGCGCGAGAAGGCCGGTGCGCTGAATCGCCGCGCGGTGCTGCAGGCGATGTCGGCGTCCAGCCCCATCTCGCTGCGCGGGATGGCGCGGAAGGCGCCGGCGTGGAAGCTGGACTCCGCCACCTCGGTGACGACGAAGCCGGGGTCGCGCAGTTCGATGCGCATGATCTCGCGCCGTTCGCGCAGCAAGGCCTGGGCCTGGGCGCGCCAGTCGGCCGGCCGGGCCTCGGCCCACAGCAGCAGTTGCAGGCCCTGCACGTCGTCGGCCAGGCGCTGGCGCAGGTCGACCGCGGCGTTGGCCACGGCGGCGTCGGTGGCCTCCTGCACGCGGTTGTGCTCGTGCTGCCGGGTGAGCCACCACAGCGCGACCTGGGCCAGCAGCGTGAGCGCGATCAGCGCCGTCCACAGCAGTGCGCGGCGGGCGCGGCGGGGCGGCGGGCCGGCTAGGTCGGTGGCGGCGGGGCTCATGGGCGGTGCGGCGGGCGGTGCGGCGGGATGCACCTGCACAGGCCAGTATCGGAGCGGGTCTGGCCGCGCCGCTAAGCAGAAATGCGCATGGCAAGCCCGGGGCCGGCGGCGAGACTGGCACCAGGCGGAGCGCGTGGTGGTCAGGCGCGTGGCCGCGACATGCCGGGCGGGCATGGGGGCATGCGCAAGCGGCTGCCCCCTGCGGCGCGCGCTGCGGGGGGCGTCCATAAAATCCGCGCCCCACGCGGCAGGGTGGTCTGCCCGGCCGCATGCGTCACACCGGCAGGCGTTGCGCCGAGTCCGCCCGCCCGCACCGCCCGTCGATCACAGCGAATCCACCGGAATCATCACATGTCGTCTCAACAGGACAAGGGCGCCGAACTGCGCCGCAGCGCGCTCGAATATCACGAGTTTCCGACGCCGGGCAAGATCGCCGTGACGCCGACCAAGCAGCTGGTCAACCAGCGCGACCTGGCGCTGGCCTACAGCCCCGGCGTGGCGGCGGCCTGCGAGGAGATCGTGGCCGACCCGGCCAATGCCTTCCGCTACACCAGCCGCGGCAACCTGGTGGCGGTGGTCACCAACGGCACGGCGGTGCTGGGCCTGGGCGACATCGGCCCGCTGGCGTCCAAGCCGGTGATGGAGGGCAAGGGCGTGCTGTTCAAGAAGTTCGCCGGCATCGACGTGTTCGACCTCGAGATCAACGAGAAGAACCTCGACAAGCTGGTCGACACCATCGCCTCGCTGGAGCCGACCTTCGGCGGCATCAATCTTGAAGACATCAAGGCGCCGGACTGCTTCTATGTGGAGCGCAAGCTGCGCGAGCGCATGAAGATCCCGGTCTTCCACGACGACCAGCATGGCACGGCCATCGTGGTGGGCGCGGGCCTGCTCAACGGCCTGAAGGTGGTGGGCAAGAGCATCAAGGAGGTCAAGCTGGTGTCCTCGGGTGCCGGGGCGGCGGCGCTGGCCTGCCTGAACCTGCTGATCAAGCTCGGCCTGCCGCGCGAGAACATCTGGGTGACCGACCTGGCCGGCGTGGTCTACCAGGGCCGGGTCGAACTGATGGACCCGGACAAGGCCGAGTTCGCCCAGCCCACCGAGCTGCGCACACTGCGCGAGGCGATCCAGGGCGCGGACATCTTCCTGGGCCTGTCGGCCGGCGGCGTGCTCAAGGCCGACATGGTGGCCAGCATGGGCCCGAACCCTATCGTTTTCGCCCTGGCCAACCCGACGCCGGAGATCATGCCGGAGGAAGTGAAGGCGGTGCGCGACGACGTGATCATGGCCACGGGTCGCACCGACTACCCGAACCAGGTCAACAACGTCCTGTGTTTCCCCTACATCTTCCGCGGCGCGCTGGACTGCGGCGCCACCACCATCACCGACGAGATGGAGATCGCCGCGGTGCACGCCATCGCCCAGCTGGCCCAGGCCGAGCAGAGCGACGTGGTGGCGGCGGCCTACGCGGGTGCCAACCTGAGCTTCGGGCCCGAGTACCTCATCCCCAAGCCCTTCGACCCGCGGCTGATGATGCAGATCGCGCCGGCGGTGGCCAAGGCGGCGGCCGATTCCGGTGTGGCTTCGCGGCCGATCAAGGATTTCGCGGCCTACCGCGAACGGCTGCAGACCTTTGTCTATGCCTCGGGCACGACGATGAAGCCCATCTTTGCCGTGGCCAAGCGCGCCAGGCACAAGAAGGTGGCTTTCGCCGAGGGCGAGGATCGCCGCGTGCTGCGTGCCGCCCAGGTGATGGTGGACGAAGGTGTGGCCAGGCCCTGGCTGGTCGGGCGCGGCGCCATCATCATCAAGCGCATCGAGCAGCTGGGGTTGCGGCTGCAGGCCGGGCGCGATTTCGAGCTGGTCAACATCGACGACGACACGCGCTATCGTGACTACTGGCAGACCTACCACCGCATGATGGAACGCCAGGGTGTGACCGAGCAGTTCGCCAAGATCGAGATGCGCCGCCGGCTCACCCTCATCAGCAGCATGCTGCTGCACAAGGGCGAGGTGGACGGCATGATCTGCGGCACCTGGGGATCCACGGCCATGCATCTGGCGCACATCGAGAGTGTGATCGGCCGTCGCCCGGGCGTGAAGACCTTTGCCTGCATGAACGGTCTGGTGCTGCCTGGACGGCAGATCTTCGTGGTCGACACCCACGTCAACTACGACCCGACCGCCGCCCAGCTGGCCGAGATCACGGTGATGGCAGCCGAGGAGATGCTGCGCTTCGGCCTGCAGCCCAAGGCGGCGCTGATGTCGCACTCCAACTTCGGCTCCAGCAACCAGCCCTCGGCGGTGAAGATGCGTGAAGCACTCGTCCTGGTGCGCGACATGGCGCCCTGGCTCGAAGTGGACGGCGAGATGCACGGCGATACCGCCCTGGACCCGGCCTACCGCGCCGAGCTGATGCCGCGCTCCACCCTCACCGGCGAGGCCAACCTGCTGGTCATGCCCAACATCGACGCCGCCAACATCAGCTACAACCTGCTCAAGACCGCGGCCGGCGGCGGCATCGCCATCGGCCCGGTGCTGCTGGGCGCGGCCAAGCCGGTGCATGTGCTCACGCCCTCGGCCACGGTGCGTCGCATCGTCAACATGGCGGCGCTGACGGTGGCAGATGCCAACGCCGTGCGTTGAATCGGTCCAGCGTCCGCCAACGCCGTGACGTGGAGCCAGGCGTGAATCGGGGGCGTGAAATCACATCAACGTGTCGGAAAAGCAAAAGTGGGCTGGCACTTACTTGCCTGGAATACCCCAAGTAGGTGCTGAACCGTCCCTGTCCGCCTTGAGGTTTTGACCCCGATTCGTTACCATTCGGCCCTTGGGGATCAAGGAATACCCGCAGTAGATGAACGGGTGATCCGATGCGGTTGGTGGCTGATGTGAACTTGTCTGTTGTGCGGCTGTTGGTGCTGGCTTGCACACAGTGGGCGCGGCTGTGGCGTGGCATCGTGTGGTTCATGGCGCTGCTGGCAGTGGTGTCTGGCCATGTTGCATGGGCTGCTGAGGATGTCGCCCTGGGCGCATTGCCTGCCGAGGCTCGGCGGACCCATGAGCTCATCCTCACCGGTGGACCGTTTCCTTTTTCCAAGGATGGCGTGATCTTCGGGAACCGCGAGCGGCTTTTGCCGTCTCAAGCTCGCGGCTACTACCGTGAGTACACCGTGGTCACACCGGGCTCGCGTGATCGTGGCGCCAGGCGCATCGTGTGCGGCGGGCGCAAGCCTGTCGCGCCGGATGTTTGTTACTACACGCAGGACCATTACGCGAGCTTCCGCCGCATCGCGCCATGAGTCCGAAGAGGTTCGAGGACCTTCGGGTCACTGTCTAGGGACCACCATGCTTTTGCAGACTGTTCGTCCAAACATCGTTCAGTCGATCCGCGCGTTCCGCGTGGACGATCTGATGCAAGCCGCCCAGGAACTGGGCCAGCACTTCCTCTACGCCAACCTGGGCAACGCCCAGTCCAAGCAGGAGGTGCTCGAGGCCATCGCCGAGGCGTTTCTCTTCCCCCCCCACTTCGGCAAGAACCTGGACGCCTTGCACGACTGCATGACCGATCAGGTGCACAAGTCAGGCGCCCAGTCCGGCTTTGTCGTGGTGCTGGAACAACTGCCCGACAACGCCAGGTTCGACCGCGAGGCGCGTGAACAGCTCCTGGATGTGTTCCGCGACACGGCCGACTTCTGGGCTGACCGCAAGATAGCCTTCAGGTGCTTCTATTCTTTTCAGTAGCCCGTTCCCCGGAAAATGGACCAGGGGAACGGGCGGAGTCGGTCCAGACCGAGGCGCCCGCGAAGGCGCCGGTCGCCAAGACAGCCAAGAGCAGTGCACCCGCCTTCGCACCGCACATGCCGGTGATGAGCAGCGCATTCGATACCTCGTCATGGCCGGTCGCTGCATGAGTGCATTGCTTGAATCCCGGTTGCACAGCCTGCCGCTGCTCGCGCGCGGCAAGGTGCGTGACAACTACGCCGTGGGCGACGATCGTCTGCTGATGGTGGCGTCCGATCGCCTGTCGGCCTTCGATGTCATCCTGGGCGAACCCATCCCCGGCAAGGGTGAACTGCTCACGCAGGTGGCCCTGTTCTGGTTCGACAAGCTGTGCGACGTCATCCCCAACCACCTGACGGGTGACGACCCCTTGTCGGTCGTGGCGACGGACGAGCATGACCAGGTGCGTGGTCGCTCCATGCTGGTCAAGCGTCTGCGGCCCCTGCCCGTCGAGGCCGTCGTGCGCGGTTATATGGCCGGCAGTGGCTGGAAGGAATACCAGCAGTCCGGCACGGTCTGCGGCCTGGCCCTTCCGGCGGGCCTGGGCAACGCTGCGCAACTGCCCGAACCCATCTTCACGCCGGCCACCAAGGCCGCGGCTGGCGAGCACGACGAGAACATCAGCTACGAGGTGACGGTCTCGCTGCTGGGGGCCGACCTTGCGGCGCGCGTGCGCAAGGCATCCATCGAGCTGTACCAGCGTGCTGCCGCCTATGCGCTGGGCAAGGGCATCATCATTGCAGACACGAAGTTCGAGTTCGGTCTGGACGATCAGGGCGAACTGACCCTGATGGACGAGGTGCTTACCCCCGACTCCTCGCGCTACTGGCCGCTCGAAAGTTACGACGTCGCTGTGCGCGACGGCAGCAACCCGCCCAGCTTCGACAAGCAGTTCGTGCGCGACTGGCTGGAGCAGGTGGTGGTCGACGGCCAGACCTGGAACAAGCGGCCGCCAGCCCCGACGGTGCCGGCCGAGGTGATCGCCCGCACGGCCGCCAAGTACCACGAGGCCTACGCCCGTCTGCGGGCCTGAGGACCAGGCATGCCCAGGCCGCCCATGCTCGGATTGCTGGAGCGGTTGGACCGGGACATCGCACAGACCCGGGTTCCGCGCGAGGTACCTTTCCTGCGTGCCGAACGTGCCGTGCTCCTCGCCCGTCTGGGGCATTTCGAGCGGGCACGCCAGGATGTTGCAGCCGTGCGCGCCCTTCCTGATGCGCAGACCGTCCCGGCGCTGGGCGCCTGGTTGTGGCTCGCGGATGGTCTGGTCGACTATTTCGAAAGTGTCAACGAACGCGCCTACAACCGTGTCCAGCGTGCCCATGCGTTGGCGACAGCGTCACGTTCACCCCGCATCCTCGCGCTGACCGCAGCCTGGTGTGCCCATCTGGACCTGCGCCGCGGCAACATCGACGCCGTGATGCGTCTGCTGGCCGAATCGCTCCAGACCGCGACGCCCGACAACCACAGTGCCCTGTCACGTGCCTGCGTCGTGGTGGCGGGCATCTACCAGGGGTGTTATCGCGAGGTCGATGCCCAGCCCTGGTATGCCAGGGCGCGCAGCCACGCGACGCTGGAAGGTGATGGCGCCACGCTGAGTTCCATCATGTACAACCTGGCGGCGGTCCGGATCGTCAATGCGCGGCTGGCCGAACACTTCGGCACGCTGGATCCCACGCTGGCCAAGCGCGCGCTGCTGGGGGCGGAGTCATCCTCGCATCTGGACCAGGCGGTGCAGACGCGGGCGCTGGGCACGCTGTCATGGTTGCAGCGTGCCCAGATCCTGTGTGTGCTGGGTGAACATGCCGACGCCCTGAAGCTGTT
>JBJOKY010000328.1:0-5287 GCA_046045865.1 Pseudomonadota bacterium
GCTGCGTGATCAACCTGAGCCGCTTCGACCTCGTCACCCTGCGCCTGTTCGTCGCCGTGGTCGACGCCGGCAGCCTGACGGCCGGCGCCGAGCGTTTCGGCATCTCGCTGGCTGCGGCGAGCAAGCGCATCGTCGAGCTCGAGCAGCACTGCGGCGTGGCGTTGCTGCTGCGCGGCCAGCGCGGCGCGCGGGCGACCTCCGAGGGCCAGACACTGCACCGCCACGCGATCGAGGTGATCGCGCGGCTGGAGGAGCTCGCGCAGGCGGTGGACGACTTCCCGTCGGGGGCGACGGGGCACCTCAGGCTCGGCGCCAATCCGTCCGCGTTCGCGGGCTTCCTGCCCGACCTGCTGGGCCGCTACGCCGAGCGCCACCCGAGCGTGCGCATCGAGCTCGACGACATGCTCAGCGAGGACAGCGTGCGCGCGGTGCACAAGGGCACCGTGGAGCTGGCCGTGATCGGCGACAACGTGCCGTGCGAGGGCCTGGAGACCATGGCCTGCCACGTCGACCAGCTGGTCGTGCTGGTGCCGCGTGGCCATGTGCTGGCGGCGCAGGCCTCGGCGAGCGCCGCGCAGGCGCTGGTGCACGACCAGGTCGCGCTGGCGCGCAGCGCCTCGCTCACGCGCAAGGTGATCGCCGCCGCCGAGGCGGCCGGCCTGAGCCTGCGCATCCGCGTGCAGGTGCGCAGCTTCGACGCCATGTGCCGCATGGTGGCCCGCGGCCTGGGCATCGCGGTGCTGCCGTCGGCCGCCGCGCGGCTCTATGTCGAGGCGCTGCAGCTCGTGATGGTGCCGCTGGACGGGCACGACATGACGCGCCAGCTGCTGCTGGTGATGCGCCAGCGCGCGGCGCTGTCAGCCGCCGCGCGGGCGCTGGTCGAGATCGTGGAGGGCGACCTGCGGGACGGCGGCTGAGGCGTGGCGCAGGGCGTCAACCGGGGCGGACGTCCACCACGTGCGGCTGCAGCAGCCGGCACTCGCGCTCGCTCAGCACCCGCACATGCGCCCTGCCCTCGCGCATGGCCAGGCCGTGCAGGTCGATGCCCTTCTGGCCGGCCAGCAGCCGGGCCAGATAGGCCAGCACCTCGGCGCTGATCACCTGCCCGGCCACCAGCACCGGGATGCCGGGCGGATACGGCACGATCTGGTCGCAGCACACCCGGCCGACCAGGCCGGCGTTGGGCCGGCTCTCGTCGTCCAGCAGCGGCAGGCGCTCGCCGGCCTCGTAGAAGGCGTCGCGCGGCAGGCAGGCCAGGCGGGTGAAGCCGGGGATCTCGGGCAGCTGCGGTGCGATGCGGCGCACACGCTGCCTGCGCGCCAGGCGCAGCATGGCGTCGAACAGGCGCGAGACCTTGCTGCGCGTGGTGGCGATGGTGAGCAGCAGGGTGAGCGTGTTGTGGGTGTTCTTCTCGATCTGGATGTTGTGGCGCCCGATCAGCTCCTGACGCAGCTCGTCGGCATCCCAGCCGCTGGCGCTGATGTCGATGGTCAGCTTGGTCGGGTCCAGGCGGATGCCGTCGCCGCGCACCTCGTCGGTCAGCAGGTCATCCAGCTCGAGCACGCGGAACACGCCGGTGGCGGCGATCTTGTCGCGCAGCTCCTGCGCATGGGCGAGCGAGCGTGACAGCAGCTTGTAGCCTTCCATCACTGCCTGCTTGCGCGCCACGTCCAGGCTGGCGATGAGCGTGTACTGCGGGCTGGTGCTGGCGTGCATGTTGAAGTTCTCGCGGAACAGGTGTTCGTCGAACTCCGGGTCGTTCACGTGGATCATGCTGGCCTGCGAGAACGCCGACAGCACCTTGTGCGTGCTCTGGGTGACGTAGTCGGCGCCACATTCCAGCGCCGTGGGCCGCAGCGCCGGGTGGAAGCGCGCATGCGCGTACCAGGCCTCGTCGACGATGACCTTGATGCCGGCCGCATGCGCCGCCGCGACGATGGGCGCCAGGTCGTAGCGCAGGCCGTCGTAGGTGCACGAGGTGAGGATGAGCACCTTGGCGTCGGGGTGCGCCGCGATCGCGTTCAGGATGCCGGCGCGCGGCACCGGACCGAAGATGCCCCAGCGCCGGTTGACCGACGAATCCAGGTAGACCGGCCGCGCACCCGACAGGATGACGCCGTGATGCACGCTCTTGTGGCAGTTGCGATCCAGCAGCAGCTTGTCGCCAGGGGCCAGCAGGGTCTGGAAGATGACCTTGTTGGAGGTGGAGGTGCCGTTCGTCGCGAAATAGGTCTGGCGCGCGCCGAAGGCCTGTGCAGCCAGGTCCTGCGCCCGGGCGATGACGCCCGCAGGGTGCAGCAGCGAATCCAGCTCGGGCACCGAGACCGACAGGTCGGCGCGCAGCATCTGCTCGCCCACGAACTCGTGGAAGTCCGCCACCCAGGCGCTGGCCTTGAAGGCGTCGCCACCGGCGTGGCCGGGCGTGTGCCAGGCGTCCTTGGCCAGCGCGACGTAGGCCTGGAGTTCGTCGTAGAAGGGCGTGGCGGCCTTCTCGGCCAGCTCGGCGATGAGGATGCGCAGCCAGCCCTCGGGGTCGACCTCGTCGCGGAAGAAATAGCCCGACACGGCCTCGCCGGCCTGGCCTTCGATGGCGAGCCTGTCGTCGTCGTCGCCCAGCATGATGTAGAGCGACAGCTCGGGGCGCAGCGCGCGCAGCTGGTGCGCCAGCTCGGCGGCGGCGGCGCTAGGTGCCGCGGTGGGGGCCGAGGCATGTGCGTCCGCGGCAGCAGCTGCCGGCGCCATGAGGTGGTCGATCAGGACGAGCTGCAGGTCACCGTCGGCGCGGGCCATGGCCAGCGCCGCTGCGGCGTCGGCAGCGGCCAGCGGCACGACGACAAACGCCGCCGGCGACAGGCGCGCGGCGGCGTTGCTGCAGCCTTCGAGCAGGCGCCGGCTCAGGGTCGCATCGGCGCTGACGACCAGCAGCTTGGCGGTGGGCGCAGGGAGATGGTGGGCAGCAGGCTGGAGGGACATGCGGGCAGGCTCCTGGGCGGAGCCCGCAGTATTGCCGCAAGCTGCCGTGCCGTGCAGCCACGACAGGCGGCGGCCGTCGGCAGTGGCGCGCGCTCAGTGCAGGTCGCTGGGCACGATGGCCGGGGTGGCGTACTCGCGCCCGACCAGCTCCTGCGCGCGGCGGTAGAACTGGCGCGCACGCTCGCTCAGCGCCTCGAGCTTGACACGGCCCTGGGCGTCGCACGGAAAGCTCACGCCGCGCCCGCTGTGGAAGAGGGACTGGAAGCGGATCTCGTACCTGTCGGGGTCGAAGGGAGCCAACGCTGTGGTGTGCATGATGAGAACCTCCGGGTGCCTGAAGCTGCGAGTGATCTGGCCTTGATGCAACGGCTTGACTGTGCCGCCGGACGACACCGCATGATCACGAAAATTGCGCCGCGCGGCGCCGCCATCTTTCACGCGCGGGCGGCCTATACGAGCGGCTGCGGCACGGCCGTGAAATCTGATATAGCCTCATTGCATGAAACTCTCAGTCCTCGACCAATCGGTCGCCCTGGCCGGGCAGGCGGAAGACGAAGCCATCCGTGACACCCTGGCCCTGGCGCAGCACTGCGAAGCACTGGGCTACGAGCGCTTCTGGGTGAGCGAGCACCACAGCCTGGCCACCATCGTGGGCAGCGCGCCCGAGGTGCTGCTGGCCGCCATCGCGGCGCGCACCACGCGCATCCGCATCGGCAGTGCCGGCGTCATGCTGCCGCACTACGCCGCGTTCAAGGTAGCCGAGCAGTTCCGCGTGCTCGACGCGCTGGCGCCCGGGCGGGTGGACGTCGGCGTGGGCCGTGCGCCCGGCGGCGACATGCGCACGGCACGCGCCCTGAATCCGCACGCCGACCCGGACAGCTTCCCCCAGCAGGTGCAGGAGCTGCAGGCCTGGCTGGCCGGCCAGGCCTGGCGCGGCGTGGTGGCGCACCCGCGCGGGCCGCTGCGCGACGACGCCCAGGCGCCCATCGAGCCGGCACGTGTGCCGCAGACCTGGGTGCTGGGCAGCTCCAACTACGGCGCCGAGCTGGCCGCGCAGCTCGGCCTGCCCTATGCCTACGCCTATTTCTTCATGGACGGCGCCGGCGTGGAGGAGGCGCTGGACATCTACCGGCGCCACTACCAGCCCAGCGATCGCCATCCCGTGCCACACGCCACCATCTGCGTGTGGGCGCTGGCGGCCGACACCACCGCCGAGGCGCGCCACCACGCCCTGAGCCGCGAACGCTGGCGCATCGACCGCAACCGTGGCCAGTTCGGTGCATTGCAGCCGCCGGCACGCATCGCCCAGCAGGGCTACACGCCCGAGGAGCAGGGCATCGTCGACGCCCTGCGCAGCCGCGCCCTGGTGGGCGACGCCGACGAGGTGGCCACCGGCCTGCGCCGCCTGGCCGGCTCGCTGGGCCTGGACGAACTGGTGATCAACACCTGGGCGCATGACCGTGTGGCGCGGCGCCACTCGTACACCCTCATCGCCCGGGCCTTCGGCCTGACGCCGGCGGCAGAGTCCGGCGCCTGAACCATGCGGCGGCCGGCCCGCCCGGGCACGATGGCCCGGGCTGACCTACCATGCCGTCTTTACACGCCGTACACACAGCCTAGCCGGAACCCCATGCTCGAACTGCTGCTCGACCCCCAGGCCTGGATCGCCCTGGCCACCCTCACCGCCCTGGAGCTGGTGCTGGGCATCGACAATGTCATCTTCATCGCCATCCTGGTCGACAAGCTGCCTGAACATCAGCGCGACCGCGCCCGGCGCATCGGCCTGTTCATGGCCATGTTCCTGCGCGTGGGCCTGCTGCTCACCCTGAGCTGGCTGATCGGGCTGACCGAGCCGCTGTTCCACGTCGTCGGCCGCGGCATCTCGGGACGCGACCTGATCCTCATCCTGGGCGGCCTGTTCCTGATCTGGAAAAGCACCGGCGAGATCCACCAGGGCATGGAAGGCGAGGAGGAACACGCCGCCGCCAAGGCCGCCGCCAGCTTCGCCCTGGTGATCGGCCAGATCATGGTGGTCGACGTGATCTTCTCGCTCGACTCCATCATCACCGCCGTGGGCATGGTCGACGAGCTGCCGGTGATGATCGCCGCCGTCATCATCTCGGTGGCGCTGATGATGCTGTTCGCCGGCGCCATCGGCCGCTTCGTCTCCAACCACCCGACCATCAAGATGCTGGCGCTGAGCTTCCTGGTCGTGGTCGGCGTGGTGCTGATCGCCGAGGGCTTCGGCCACCACGTGCCCAA
Organism: Pseudomonadota bacterium; assembly: GCA_046045865.1. GTDB lineage: Bacteria > Pseudomonadota > Gammaproteobacteria > Burkholderiales > Burkholderiaceae_C > Sphaerotilus. The sequence goes on from JBJOKY010000328.1 coordinate 5,236, forward strand.
GGGCTACATCTATTTCGCGATGGCCTTCTCGGTCACGGTGGAGATGCTCAAC
>JBJOKY010000329.1:0-5281 GCA_046045865.1 Pseudomonadota bacterium
CGGTGCCGAGACCATCCAGGCGATCTACAAGGAAACCGGTTTCGACCCGGCCAAGCTCTGATCCCGGCCGCCAGCACCCGCGCGGCGCTGGCGTCTTTCCGGTCCGCAGGCTGAATTTGCAGGCCATCGCCTCCAGGAGGCGATGGCCGGGGTCGCTTGCGCCCGTCTCTCACGCTGGAAGGAGGAGCCCATGAAGTGGCTCGATCATCTGGAGGAGTGGATCGTCACGCTGCTGATGGCGCTGGCGACCCTCATCACCTTCGTTGCGGTGCTGCACCGCTACATGTCGGGGTACGCCATTCCCGGTCTGCAGGACTGGCTGATCAGCCTGAACATGGGCTGGGCACAGGAGGCCACCATCTACCTGTTCGTCTGGATGGCCAAGTTCGGCGCCGCCTACGGCGTGCGCACCGGCATCCACGTCGGGGTGGACGTCTTCATCAACCGCATGAGCGACAGCCGGCGTGCCAAGTTCGTGCTGTTCGGGCTGTTTGCCGGTGCGCTGTTCACCGGCACCATCGCCACGCTGGGCACCAACTTCGTCTGGCACAACGGCATGCACTACGCCGCCTTCAGCGCGTTCGGCATGAACCTGGATGGTGTCATCGAAGGCCCCGTGACGCCGGACCTGGAATGGCCGACCTGGATCGTCTATCTGGCGATTCCGCTCGGCTCGTCGCTGATGTGTTTCCGCTTCCTGCAGGTGGCGTGGACCTTCAGCCGCACGGGTGAGCTGCCCCACCATGACCACGGCCACGTCGATGGCCTGGAGGACGAAGTGCCCGAGCCGGGTGCCGAGGACCGCATCTACCGCATGGACGACAACCTGCACCCGCACGACAAGAGCCACAAGGAGCCGCGCACATGAACGGCATCATCATCTTCGGCCTGCTGGTGGTGCTGATGCTCACTGGCATGCCGATCTCGATCGCGCTGGGCCTGACGGTGCTCAGCTTCATCTTCGGCTTCACCGACGTGCCGGTGCAGTCGGTCGCGCTCAAGCTGTTCACGGGCATCGAGAAGTTCGAGATCATGGCGATCCCGTTCTTCATCCTGGCGGGCAACTTCCTGACGCACGGCGGGGTGGCACGACGCATGATCAACTTCGCCTCGGCGATGGTCGGCCACTGGTATGGCGGTCTCGGCCTGGCGGGCGTGCTGGCGTGCGCGCTGTTCGCGGCCGTGTCGGGTTCGAGCCCGGCCACGGTGGTGGCGATCGGCTCGATCCTGCTGCCGGCGATGGTCAAGGCGGGATTCCCGAAGCAGTTCGGTGCCGGCGTGGTCACCACGGCCGGAGCGCTGGGTATCCTGATCCCGCCGTCCATCGTGATGGTGATGTACTCGGTCTCGACCAACACCTCGCTGGGCGCGCTGTTCATGGCTGGGGTGATCCCGGGCCTGGCGCTGGCGGGTTTCCTGGGCTTCACGACCTGGTGGCGCGCGCGCAAGTTCAACTACCCGCGCCAGCCCAAGGCCAGCCTGGCGCTGCGTCTGAAGACGCTGCGCGAGTCGTTCTGGGGCCTGATGCTGATCGTGGTGGTGATGGGCGGCATCTACACCGGCATCTTCACGCCGACCGAAGCCGCCGCGATGAGCGCCGTCTACGCTTTCATCGTCGCGGTGTTCGTCTACAAGGACATGGGCCTGAAGGATGTGCCGCGTGTGCTGCTGAGTTCGGCCAGCATGAGCGCGATGCTGCTCTACATCATCACCAACGCGGTGCTGTTCAGCTTCGTGCTGGCCAACGAGCAGATTCCGCAGCACCTGGCCGACTGGCTGGTGGGCATGGGCCTGGGGCCGATCAGCTTCCTGCTGGTGTGCAACATCCTGCTGCTGGTGGCGGGCAACTTCATGGAGCCCTCCAGCATCGTGCTGATCATGGCGCCGATCCTGTTCCCGGTGGCGGTCAAGCTGGGTATCGATCCGGTGCACTTCGGCATCCTGATCGTGGTGAACATGGAAGTGGGCATGTGCCACCCGCCGGTCGGCCTGAACCTGTACGTGGCCTCCGGCATCACCAAGATGGGCATCACCGAGCTGACCGTGGCGGTGTGGCCATGGCTGCTGACGATGCTGGTATTCCTGGGTCTGGTGACCTACTGGCCGACCATGTCGCTGTGGTTGCCGCGTCTGATGGGCATGGTCGGATGACCGGCCACCCTGTTCACCCGATCGGCGGGTAGGCCACCCAGGCGAAGTGCTCGCTGTCGGGCGCCCAGCTGTTGACGTTCAGGGTGCCCTGGCCGCCGAGCAGGTGAGCGAGGTCGGTGCTGGGGCCACCCTCGGCGGGCGCGATGCGGATGATCACTTCGCGGTTCGCCGGGTGGCCGAGCGTGCCCGGCGGATAACTCAGGTAGAGCATCCAGCGGCCGTCGGGCGACAGGTGCGGGAACCAGTTGACCCGCTCGTCGCGTGTCAGCTGTTCGACGGCACGGCCGTCCGGGCGCATGCGAAACAGCTGCGAGTGTCCGGGAGTCCGTGCGCCGATCTCGCCGTTGAAATAGATCCAGGCACCGTCGGGCGAGTATTCCGGGCCGTCCACCGGCACACCGGGGCGCAGCAGGGGCCGGTCGGTGCCGCCCCCGGACGGCACGCTGTAGAGGCCGTAGTCGAAGCTCGTGCCGGTTGCATCCGTCGCGCGCAGGCCCACGTAGGCGAGCTGCGCGCCGTCTGGCGACACGCCGTGCAGGTAGTAGCGGAATGCTGCCTCGGCCGGATGCCGGTTCGACACCTCGCGCGGTGTGCCGCCCTCGAACGGCACGGCCAGCAGGCGGCCGTCGTCGGTCGAGAAGTAGATCGTCTGCCCATCGGGTGACAGCACGTGGTCGTTGTTGGCCGGCGCATGCGTGCCGGTGTCGATGCGCTGCGGCGCCGCCGAGCCGTCGGCAAGCACCCTGAACAGCGCCCCTTCGCTGTTGAAGACCAGCCATCGGCCGTCGGGCGACCAGTTGGGCGCCTCGATCAGCCGGGGGGTGTCGTGCACGACGCGGCACGCACGTCCGTGGCGGTCGGCGACCATGAGCCGGGCGTGCTGGCGGCCGGCGACGAAGGCCGGCGTGCCGACGAGGCCGTTGGCGGCCTCCTTGGGGAGGTGGGGCTGGTCGAGCATGATGAATGCGGTGTTGTGCGGGCGTGGCCTCAGCGGGACGGTGCCTTGGCTTGTGCGGCGGGAATGGTGTCGATCACCAGGTCGCCGACGTTGCTGGCCAGATGGATCATCAGGAGCGCAACACGCTGCAGCACAGGCGGTTTCCAGAGGGTCTTTTCCTGCGGGAAGGTGTCGAGCAGGCCATTCATGTAGCTGCCGACCAGATCGGCGATGGCGTCGTCCGGATAGGCGCTCAGGTCGGCGAACAGCAAGGGCGAGTCGCCCTTTTCCTGGGCGATGCGGCCCGGCAGCGTGATCAGGAAGGGCCCGGGCGAGGTCGTCAGCCGGTTCCTGGCCGCCTTGAGCGTGAACACGGCGTTCTTGGCGCGCAGCTTGAGCTGGTTGCCAAGGTCGGGGTCGTAGCCGATGTCAAGCTCATCGGCCCGGCCGCCTGCTGTCCGGGTGCCGGGGATGCAGAACAGGTTGACCTGCGCGCGCTGCTCGGTCGGCACCGTGCTGGCCTGCTGCTCGCGGTTCAGGGTCGAGAGCAGCACCTTGAAGCGCCGCTGCACGGCCGGCGACCGCAGGTCGTCGCGGCTGCGCAGCAACACGTAGGTGTAGCTGCCGAAGCCGCTTGGCTCGGTATCCCATTGGCCGAAGACGTCGTAGGCGTGGCTGCGCAGCTCGGGCGCGGCGAGGCCGGCCATTGGCGCCGGTGCTGCCGCCACGGCCGGCGCCGGACTTGCGCTGCGCGTCGTGCCGGCTTCGGTGGGTTCGTCCATATCGACCGGTTCGGTGCCATGCGCGACTTGATAGGCGCTGGTCCAGGCGCGGCGGGCGTCGAAGTAGGCCCGGCGGGTGGCTTGTTCGAGTGCCTCGGTCGCGGTCTGGGCCAGAGCGCTGGCGCGACTGGTTTCCTCGATGGCGGATGCCACGGTGGCGGCGATGCGCTCGATCGACAGTGTGTTGCGGCGTGCCCTGGCTTGAACCGGTTCGAGCAGATGGCCCAGGGCCTGCGCTGCGGCGTCCAGGCGCGCCCGCGCGCGCTCCAGTTGTGTGCTGGCAGCGCCGATGCGCACAGTCAGGTCGCGCCGTTCGGCGGTGTACGAGGGGCAGTTGTCACCTCGGCAAGTCAGCGCGGCGGGTTCGGCCACCAGGTCGATGAACGCCGCAGCGTCTTGCAGACGGGCCAGCTCGGTGGTGATGCGTTCGAAGTCGGCATCGGCCCCGTTCACGGCGAGCAGGGCGCGGGTGTCCATGGCTTCGCTGCGGGTGGCAGGTGTGCTGTCGGCCAGTGACACTGCAAGTTGCTGCACGGCGGTGCCGGGTGGCAGTGCCACAGCTGTGGCGCGATAGTTCAGCCACGGCACGTCGGCGGCGCTTTGGCCGGCCTTGATGGCGGTATCCAGGTCGGCGCGCAGACGCTCCAGCGCCGCTGGCAGTCCGTGCGATTGCTGCTCGAACCGCTGCATCCGTTCGACTGTCCGGTCCACGGCCGCATCGGCGGCCGTGACGAGCGCGCTGCACTCGGTGGCAGTGGCGATCAGGCGCCGCCTGGCCCGTGTCAGACCATGCTCGGTATTGCTGCGCTGCGCAAACAGGTCATCAGCGGCGTGAATGCGCTGGGCCACTTGTCTGGCCGGTGCGTCGGATGTCGAGGAAAGTCCGGCGAGCGTCTGCACGGCCTGGTGCGAGGCAGTGATGCTCTGCGCAAGCGCGCTGATCGCCGCTGTGCTGGCGGTGAGCTCAAGCTGCAGCCGGGGCAGGCAATCGCTGGCGCGTTGCAGTGCGGTGCTGGTGTCGAGGCTGCTCTGGCGGGTTTGTTGCCAGGCGTTGTTCACGTACCAGCTGGCGTTGCCCAGCGACGATGCCTGCTGCGCCGCGCGGCGGGCCTGGTCGTCGAGCGTTTTCAGCGCGTTCATGCGCGTTTCGGCCTGCGTGAGCGTGTCCAGGGCCGGTGCACCGGGTGTCGCCCATGCGCCCGAAGCGCCGAGTCCGCAAGCCCAGGCCAGCGCCCAGGAGACCAGTGTGTGGTGAGGATGCTTCATGCGCCTGGGTTCCGTTCTCAAGCTGCAGCATGGCGGGCGCGGCGCCGCCAGGCCCAGAGAGCGGCCTCGACACCGAGCGTGATCAGCACGCCCCAGAACAGTGCCATGGCCTGGGCGGCATTGGGCTGGTTGGTTGACCAGTCGT
>JBJOKY010000330.1:0-5279 GCA_046045865.1 Pseudomonadota bacterium
CGCCAGATTGGGCCGGCCGAACTCGTTGTTGAAGGCCGCGCCGCCCAGCGGGCCGTCGATCATGATCTGCAGCGGGCTGGCGATGTGTTCGGGCTTGCCGACGCCGCCGGCTTCCCAGGTTTCGCTCAGTCCCGGCAGATGCAGGTGGCTGACGGTGAAGCCCGTGAGGCCGGCCTTGGGGCGCGAGCCGCGTCCGGTCGCACCTTCGTCGCGGATCTCGCCGCCCGCACCGGTCGAGGCGCCGGCAAAGGGCGAGATGGCAGTCGGGTGGTTGTGGGTCTCCACCTTCATCAGCACATGGGCGGTTTCGGCCCGCGTGGCATAGACCGGCGCAGTGTTCTCGCCGCCATAGCCTGCGACCCAGCGCTCGATCGCCGTGCCCTGCATCACCGCGGCGTTGTCGCTGTAGGCCACCACGCTGCGGCCGGCTTGGGTCTCGGCCGCGAGCTTCTCGGTGTTGCGGATCATGCCGAACATGCTGAGCGGCTGCTTCTGGCCGTCGATGACGAAGTCGGCGTTGAAGATCTTGTGGCGGCAGTGTTCGCTGTTGGCCTGGGCGAACATCATCAGCTCGACGTCGCTGGGGTTGCGGCCGAGACCCTTGAAGGCGGCCACCAGGTAGTCGATCTCGTCATCCGACAGCGCCAGGCCCCAGCGCGTGTTGGCCTCCACCAGGGCGCTGCGGCCACTGGCCAGCACGTCCACATGTTCCAGCGGCGCGGCATCCTGCTCGTCGAACAGGGCGCGGGCAGCGGCGTGGTCGAAGGCGACCGATTCGGTCATGCGGTCGTGCAGCAGCGCGGCCAGGGCCCACTGCGTCTCGGTCGGCACGGGCTTCACACCACGCACCTTGTCGAGCAGACCGTCGATCAGTCCGGACTTGAGCGTGAGGCGGTATTCGGTGACCCTTTCGACCCGGTGCAGCGCGGCGATGCCGCAGTTGTGCGCGATGTCGGTGGCCTTGCTGGCCCAGGGCGAGACCGTGCCCAGGCGTGGCATGACCAGGATGGCGAGCTGTTCACCGTCGCCCGCGGCTTCGGCCGGTTCGCCGTAGGTGAGCAGCTGGGCCAGGCGGTCCTGCGTGGCGCCGTCCAGCGCCGTGTCGCTCCAGACCCAGTGCACATGGCGGGCGCTCACGGCGGCGATGCGCGGCTCGATGGCCTGCAGCCTGGGCAGCAGCGCCTGGGCGCGAAAGGCCGACAGGGCCCGGCCGCCCTCGAAGGACACCAGATGCTTGGTGGCAGCCTGGCTGGCTGAGGACGAGGAGGCGGCGGCAGCGTGTTGGGCGGTCATGCGGGCTCGCAGCGCGATGCGCTGCGCAGGTGACGGTGATGGAAAAAAGAAAACCCGGCGAGCCGGCAGCAGACCGAGCGGGCGGGTGGCAGCCCGGCGCAAGCCTCCTTCGAGACACGCGCAAGGCCGTGGAAAACCCGAATTTTAGGCTGGCAGCGCCTGCGCCGGTCCGGCGCCGTGACGCACTGCTCATCCGTACGCGATCAGGGGTCGGCCGGCACGGGCAGCCGGGGCCCGGTTGGGCTCGGGGATAATCGTTGAATGGGAATCACGATCAAGACGCCTTCCGATATCGAAGGCATGCGCCTGGCCTGCCGCCTTGCGGCCGAAGTGCTGGACTTCCTGACGCCGCACGTCGTGCCGGGCGTCACCACCAACCATCTGGACAAGCTGGCACACGACTACATCGTCGAGGTGCAGGGCGCCATTCCGGCGCCGCTGAACTACGCGCCGCCGGGCTACGCGCCCTACCCCAAGTCGATCTGCACCTCGATCAACCAGCAGGTCTGCCACGGCATCCCGAGCGAGCGTGAACTGCGCGGCGGCGACATCGTCAACCTGGACATCACCGTCATCAAGAACGGCTGGCACGGCGACACCAGCCGCATGTTCATCGTGGGCGAGGGCTCCATCGCCGCCAAGCGCCTGTGCTCGCTCACCTACGACGCCATGTGGAAGGGCATCGCCAAGGTGCGCCCGGGCATCAAGCTGGGCGACATCGGCCACGCCATCCAGACCTTCGTCGAGCATCAGGGCCTGTCGGTGGTGCGCGAATTCTGCGGCCACGGCATCGGGCGCAAGTTCCATGAAGAGCCGCAGGTGCTGCACTACGGCCGCCCCGGCACGCTCGAAGCGCTCACCCCCGGCATGTGTTTCACCATCGAGCCCATGGTGAACGCCGGGCGGCGCGACATCAAGGAAGCTGGCGACGGCTGGACCATCGTCACCAAGGACCGCTCGCTCTCGGCCCAGTGGGAGCACACCGTGCTCGTCACCGAGACCGGCTACGAGGTGCTCACCCTGTCGGCCGGCAGTCCGCCGCCGCCGCCCTTCATCACGCCACCGCCACCGCCCGCGCCTGCAGTCGCCCAGGGCTGAGCCCGACCATTACATGCCCGACACCGAACCGACCGGCAACAGCACCGTCCCCGCGCCCCTCACCGATGCCTTGCCCACGCTGGCCGAGCTGAGCAGGCGCCAGCGCGAGGGGCGCATCACCCTGACTGATCGCTTCAAGGTCGGGCCGGCCACGGCAGCCGCCGCGGCACGGCTGGTGCGCGGCCTGGCCCGCCATGTGGACGAGGTGCTGGGCCTGCTGTGGCAATGCCAGCACATGCCGGCCAGCATGGCCCTGGTTGCGGTGGGTGGCTACGGCCGCGGCGAGTTGTTCCCGTATTCCGACGTCGACGTGCTGCTGCTCGTGCCGCCGGAACTGGACGTGCTGACCGCCACCACCGAAGGCCATGCGGGCGAGGAAGGTGATGTGGTGAAGCAGGCGCGTGCCGCCATCGAGGGCTTCATCACCGCCTGCTGGGACATCGGCCTGGAGATCGGCTCCAGCGTGCGCAGCGTGGACGACTGCGTGCGCGAGGCCCAGGGCGACGTGACGGTGCAGACGGCCATGCTGGAGTGCCGGCGCATCGCCGGGCACAGGAAGCTCTACGAGCAGTTCCGCCAGCGCACGACCGAGGTGCTGGACGCGGCCGCCTTCCTGCGCGCCAAGACGCTGGAGATGCGCCAGCGCCACGTCAAGTACGAGGACACGCCCTATTCGCTGGAGCCCAACTGCAAGGAAAGCCCGGGCGGGCTGCGCGACCTGCAGCTGGTGCTGTGGGTGGCCTCGGCTGCCGGCCTGGGCCACAGCTGGGCAGCGCTGGCCGCCAAGGGCCTGATCACGAAGTTCGAGGTTGCCCAGCTGCAGCGCAACGAGGGCCTGCTGCGCCTCATCCGCGCGCGCCTGCACATCGTGGCCGGGCGGCGCGAGGACCGTCTGGTGTTCGACCTGCAGACCGCCGTGGCCGAGAGCTTCGGTTATGCCAGCACGCCCGAGCGGCGCGCCAGCGAGGCGCTGATGCGGCGCTACTACTGGGCCGCCAAGGCGGTGAGACAGCTCAACCAGATCCTGCTGCTCAACATCGAGGAGGTCGTGGCCGGTTCGCAGAACGACCCGATGCGGCCGATCGACGCGCGCTTCCTCGACCGCGCCGGCATGCTGGAGGTGGCGAGCGACGACCTCTACGAGCGCGACCCGCACGCCATCCTGGAGACCTTCCGCGTCTTCGCCTCGTCGGTCGGCATCAAGGGCCTGTCGGTGCGCACGCTGCGGGCCCTGTACAACGCCCGCAGCCTGATGGACGCCAGGTTCCGCGCCGACCCCGAGAACCGGCGCATCTTCATGGAGATCCTGACGCAGCCGCAGGGCCAGACCCATGCGCTGCGGCTGATGAACCAGACCTCGGTGCTGGGGCGCTATCTGTGGGTGTTCCGCCGCATCGTGGGGCAGATGCAGCACGACCTGTTCCACGTCTACACGGTGGACCAGCACATCCTGATGGTGCTGCGCAACATGCGGCGCTTCTTCATCCCCGAGCACACGCACGAGTACCCCTTCTGCTCGCAGCTTGCGGCGCAGTGGGACAAGCCCTGGATCCTGTACGTGGCCGCCCTCTTCCACGACGTGGCCAAGGGCCGCGGCGGCGACCATTCCGAGCTGGGCGCGGTGGAGGTGCGGCGATTTGCCCGCGAGCACGAGCTCGACAAGGAAGACGGCAAGCTCATCGAGTTCCTGGTGGCCGAACACCTGACCATGTCGCGCGTGGCGCAGAAGGAGGATCTGTCCGACCCGGACGTGATCGCCGCCTTCGCCGAACGGGTACGCGACCCGCGCCGCCTCACCGCGCTGTACCTGCTCACCGTGGCCGACATCCGCGGCACCAGCCCCAAGGTGTGGAACGCCTGGAAGGGCAAGCTGCTGGAAGACCTCTACCGCTCCACCCTGCGCGCCCTGGGCGGCTCGCGGCCCAACATGGACGCCGAGATCGAGCACAAGCGCCAGGAAGCGCGCCAGATGCTGGCCCTGCATTCCATGCTGCCCGGCGCCGAAGAGACCTTGTGGAAGACGCTGGACCTGAGCTACTTCGCCCGCCACGACAGCGGCGAGATCGCCTGGCACGCCCGCGCGCTGAACCGCAAGGTCGAGAGCAAGGTGCCGGTGGTCAACGCGCGCATCTCGCCGGTGGGCGAGGGCCTGCAGGTGCTGGTCTACGTGCCGGATCAGCGCGACCTGTTCGCGCGCATCTGCGGCTATTTCGACAGCGCCCAGTTCAGCATCCTGGACGCGCGTGTGCACACCACCCGGGCCGGCTACGCGATGGACACCTTCCAGGTCATCACGCCCTTGTTCGACCAGCCCTACCGCGACCTCATCGCCCTGGTGGAGCACAACCTCACCGCCGCGCTGACACGCCAGACGCCGCTGCCCGAGTCCAGCCGCGGGCGGCTGTCGCGCCGGGTGAAATCCTTCCCGGTCACGCCGCGCGTGCAGCTGCGGCCGGATGAACGCGCGCAGCGCTGGCTGCTGTCGGTATCGGCGAGTGACCGCTCGGGCCTGCTCTACAGCATCGCGCGCGTGATGGCGCAGTACAGCATCAACCTGCAGCTGGCCAAGATCAGCACCCTGGGCGAACGGGTGGAAGACACCTTCCTGGTCGATGGTGCGGCGCTGCAGAACAACCGTCAGCAGCTCGAATTCGAGTCGAAGCTGCTGGACGCGATCGCCTGAACCCGGGCCTGGCTGGTGGCGTCAGCCCGCAGCCCGCTCGAACACCGCGATCGACTCGACGTGCGCCGTGTGCGGGAACATGTTCACCGCCCCGGCCGCCACGCAGCGGTAGCCGGCCTGGTGCACCAGCAGGCCGGCGTCGCGCGCCAGCGTGGCCGGATTGCAGCTGACATAGACGATGCGCTGCGGCGGCTGCCAGGCCAGC
>JBJOKY010000331.1:0-5269 GCA_046045865.1 Pseudomonadota bacterium
GTATCGGCCCGGTGCGGACAGCTCGCTGCTGCTGGCGTCCACCGGGCCGGACCAGTCACCACTCGCGACGCAGCTGCTGGCGTTGGAGATGTCCCAGAACAAGGTCACCGCGGTGCCGCTGGTGACTTCGGTCGCGTCGACCGACAAGGAAACGGCCGGCGTCGTGATCGGCGCGGTCAGCACATTCACCGTGGCCGACGCCGCGGTCTGGCCACCGGGCCCCTCGCAGGTCAGCACGAAGGTCGTGCTGGCCAGCAGGTCCGACATGGTTGCATTCCCGCTGAGTTCCTGCGGCCCCGACCACCCGCCCGACGCGACACAGCGGGTCGCGTCCGTGCTGGACCAGCTCAGCCCGGTCAGCCCGAAAGGCAGGAGTCCTGGTCAGGGGCGAGCGCCTGCATGCGCTGGCGCACTTCGCGGCGCCCTTGCCTGCCAAGGCCTTGCGGCAGGTGGTGGACAACGTGGCTGCCCAGGCCGGCGCGCTGGTGTCGGCCATGGACGTGGTGCTGTCGGGCGTCTAGCGCCCGGCGGGCCATCAGCAGATGGATGGCCCTCTCAGGCCGCCGGCTTCAGGTACTCCTGCGCCAGCTTGACCCAGTAGCTCGCGCCGGTCGACAGGCAGGCGTCGTTGAAGTCGTAGCCGGGGTTGTGCACCATGCAGCCGCCGTTCTCGCCCGTGCCGTTGCCGATGAAGACGTAGCAGCCCGGCACTTTCTCGAGGAAGAAGGCGAAGTCCTCGCTGCCGGTCACGGGTTCGTCGGCAATCACGCCCTCGTCGCCCAGCCAGTCCTTCACCACCTGCTCGCAGAAGGCCGATTCCGCCGGGTGGTTGTAGAGCATGGGGTAACGACGCTGGTAGTCCACCTCGGCGCTGGCGCCGAACACGGCGGCCTGGGCGTGCGCGATCTCGGTGATGCGTTGCTGCAGCAGGTCGCGCACCTCGGGCCTGAAGGCGCGCACCGACAGGCGCAGCTCCACCTCGCCCGGGATGACGTTGGGCGCGTCACCCGCGATGAAGGCGCCCACCGTGACGATGCCCATCTGCAGCGGCGGCACGTTGCGCGACACGATGGTCTGGAAAGCCATCACCATGGCGCTGGCCGCCACGATGGGGTCGTTGGCGAAATGCGGCATGGCACCGTGCCCGCCCTTGCCCTTGACCTTGATCACGACCGAATCGGAACTGGCCATCGCGAAGCCCGGCTGCACGATGAAACGCCCGGCCGGCTTGCCCGGCGCGTTGTGCATGCCGAACATGGCCTCGCACGGAAAGAGGTCGAGGAAGCCGTCGTCGAGCATGCGCCTGGCGCCGCCCAGGCCTTCCTCGGCCGGCTGGAACACGACGTGCAGGATGCCGTCGAAGCGCCGGGTCGCCGCCAGGTGGCGCGCCGCGCTCAGCAGCATGGCGGTGTGGCCGTCGTGGCCGCAGGCGTGCATCTTGCCGAACACCTTGCTGGCCCAGGGCTTGCCGCTGGCTTCCTTGATCGGCAGCGCGTCCATGTCGGCGCGCAGGCCGATGCGCCGCGTGCTCGTGCCGGCGCGCAGCGTGCCCACCACGCCGGTCACGCCCAGGCCGCGATGCACCTCGTAGCCCCAGCGCTGCAGGCACTCGGCCACCAGGTCGGCGGTGGCGTTCTCCTCGTAGGCCAGCTCGGGCCGGGCATGGATCTGGTGCCGGATGGCGATCATCTCGGCTTCGTGGGCGCGGATCTCGTCCAGCGCGGGCAGTTGCAGCGCAGCATTCATGCACGGGCCTCCTGGGTGTGGTCGGACGATTCTGCCCGAGGGTCGCAGCCGGCGCAGGGCACGTGCGCGACAGCGCCGAGCAAGGGTGACAGGCCGGCGGCTGCGGCGCCGGCAGAATGAGTCGTCCCGCCCATCGACTACCCCGTCCGCCGGTTGACAGCCACCACCACCCCATCGCCCAGTGCCGAAGGCGCCGGCCCCGTGCCGGCCTCGGTGCAGCTCGCGCTGATCGCCACCATGGCGGTGTGGGGCGTCAACCTCTCCATCGTCAAGGCGCTGACGTCCACGCTCGACGTCATCGTGGTCGCCGCGGCGCGCATGGTGGTGGCCGCCGTCACGCTCAGCGCCCTGCTGTGGTGGGGCCGCGAGCCGCTGGCCGCGCTCGACCGCCGCCAGCTGCTGCGCCTGACGCTGTGCGCGGCGCTGATGGTCTACGCCAACCAGATCCTGTTCTCGGGCGGGCTGGCGCGTTCCACCGCCACCAACGGCGCGCTCATCGTCGCCACCAACCCGCTGCTGTCGGGCCTGATCGCTGCCGTGGTCTTCCACGAGGCCCTGGGCTGGCGCCGCCTGCTGGGCATCGCCCTGGGTTTTGCCGGCGTGGCCGTGGCCGTGCTCAACCGCCAGGGCGCCGCGCTGGGCGGCGCCGGCCTGGGCGACCTGATGCTGCTGGGCTCGGTACTGTGCTTCGCGGTGGGCGGGCTGGCGGTGCAGCGGCTGTCGCGCGAGCTCTCGGCCATCGAGATCGGCTGGGCCGTGCACCTGGCCGGCGCCGTCATGCTGGCCGCACACGCCGCGCTTGACCCGCAGGTGGCGCTGGCGCCGCTGTGGCAGGCCGGCGCGCGCAGCTGGGCGCTCATCGTGTTCTCGGCCGTCACGGCCACCGCGCTGTCGGCCGTGATCTGGAACCGCGCCATCGCCCGCATCGGCGCCGCCCGCACGGCCATGGCGATCTACTGGGTGCCCATCTTCGGCCTGGCCTTCGCGGCGCTCTTCCTGGGCGAGCCGCTCAACGCTTGGCACGGCGTGGGCCTGGCCGGCGTGGTGGCCGGCTCGGTGCTGGCGTCGCGGCGCGAGGCGCCGGCCGCCAGCGCCAGGGCTTGAATTGCACGTGGGCGCGCCCACGTCCGGCGCCGGTCGCTGTTCACGCCACACCGGAGCCCACGCCATGCAGAGTCATCTTGATGAATTGCTCGCCCGCATCCGTGCCTTGCAGGAAGACGTCGAGGACGAGTACCAGCAACGCCGCAGCGTCTGGGAGGCGCGGCGCGCCCAGCTCGCCAGCGATCTGGCGCGCCAGCAGCGCCGCTACAAGATCGGGCTGCTGCGCTTCCTGCACCGCTCCAGTGCGCTGGTCCTGCTCTCGGCCCCGGTGATCTACGCCGGCTGGATCCCCTTCCTGCTCATGGACCTGTTCGTCACGGTCTACCAGGCCGTGTGTTTCCCCATCTACCGCATCCCCAAGGTGCGCCGCGCCGACTACCTGGTGTTCGACCGCGAGGACCTGCCGTACCTGAACGCGATCGAGAAGTTCAACTGCTTCTACTGTTCCTACGGCAATGGCGTGGCCGCGTACACGCGCGAAGTGGCCGCCCGCACCGAGCAGTACTGGTGCCCCATCAAGCATGCCCGGCGCATCCGCGACGCGCACGGCCGCTACCCCGCCTTCTTCGACCACGGCGACGCCGAAGCCTTCCGCCAGGGCCTGGCACGGCTGCGCCGCCAGTACGACGACGACGCGCCCGGCGCAAGCGGCCCCGGCAGCCAGGCCGAACCGCGGCAGGGGATGCCGGCCGGCACGCCGCCCGGGCGTCCGCGGCCGGACCAGCCCGGCTGACCCCGGCCAGGACGTCACGCGCAGCGGCACCGCCGCGCACGCACACGGCCGCTCGCATGCCCTACATTGCGCTCGTTCCCCGACCTCCAGGCCGCCATGTCGCTGTTTCCGCCCCGACGCTCCACACCCCTGCAGGTACTCGGCCTGGTCGCCGCGCTGGCGCTGTGCTACGCCGTCGCCGGCCTGGGCGCCGCGGCGTCGGTGCAGGCGCGCGACTTCTACGCCGCGCTGGTGCGACCGGCCTGGGCGCCACCGGGCTGGGTGTTCGCGCCGGTCTGGTCGGCGCTGTTCACCGCCATGGCAGTGGCCGCCTGGCTGGTCTGGCGCACGCCCACCAGCCGGCCGCGCGCACGCTTGGTGGCGCTGGGCCTGTTCGCCGTGCAACTGGCCTTCAACGCGCTGTGGAGCTGGCTGTTCTTCGGCTGGCACCTGGGCGGCGCCGCCCTGGCCGAGGTGCTGCTGCTGTGGCTGCTCATCGCCGCCACCACCGTGGCCTTCCGGCGCGTGCAGCCGCTGGCCGCCTGGCTGCTCGTGCCCTACCTGCTGTGGGTCGCGTTCGCGTCGGTGCTCAACTTCGTGCTGTGGCGGGCCAACCCGGGCGTGCTGGGCTGAGCCTCCGCCCGGCTCGCGCCTGCCTGCGCGGCACTGCACCGAATTCCACGCAACCTGAACGGAGCACGGCCCCATGTTCTCCCACGTCGTCACCAGCGTCAGCCAGTTCGACCGCGCGTTCACCTTCTACTCAGCCATATTGCCGTGGGAATCGATCGAGGAACTCAGGGGCAGTTGGGGAGTTTGGGGTTGTTGACGGGACTTGAACAGGCGCGGACCAGTCTGCGTGAGTGATCTACGGCAACGGTTTCAAACCCAGCTCCTGCAGAAAAGCGTTGTGCTTGTCCTTTGCCGCCGCAATTGCTTTTTCAATCTCCACCAGCGCTTGGTGGGTCGCATCCAGATCAATCTCCGCCTCGCCCACCGCCGTGCTGATGTAGCGCGAGATATTCAGGTTGAAATCGTTCTTCTCGATCTCGGCCATCTCCACGCGGCGTGAGTAGCGCACCTCTTCCTCGCGGAACTGGTAGGTCCGGATGATCTTGTCGATGTGTTTCCTGCTCAGCTGGTTCTGGCGCTTGCCCTTGTCGAAGTGCTCGGCGGCGTTGATGAACAACACATCGTCCGGCTTCTTGCATTTCTTCAGGACAAGAATGCAGACCGGAATGCCGGTGGAATAGAACAGGTTGGCGGGCAGGCCGATCACCGTGTCGATGTGGCCGTCCTGGAGGAGTTTCTTGCGTATGCGTTCCTCGGCCCCGCCGCGGAACAGCACCCCATGCGGCAGGATGATGGCCATCACCCCTTCGTCCTTCAGGTAGTGGAAGCCATGCAGCAGAAAGGCGAAATCCGCGGCCGATTTGGGTGCCAGGCCGTGGCTCTTGAAGCGCACGTCATCCGCCATCGCATCCGTGGGTTCCCAGCGGTAGCTGAAGGGCGGGTTGGCGACGATGGCGTCGAAACCCGGCTTACGCGCCGGGTTCTGCTCGCGCATGATGTCCCACTCGTTGAGCAGGGTGTCGCCGTGGAAGATCTCGGCAGACTCTAAACTGAAGTGCAACACCACCAACGAAATCAACAGTTTGAGCCGATGGGACAACACTATTCAAGCCTGAGCATCGAGGAGCGCACGCA
>JBJOKY010000332.1:0-5267 GCA_046045865.1 Pseudomonadota bacterium
GGGCCAGGCAGGCAGATGCGCGGGGTGCCGGGTCGCCAGGGTGTGACCCACCGCCCGGTGCCTGCACCATTCCTCACTGCCTCACTGCCTCACTGCCTCACTGCACCGCCAGCGTGTACTTCCCCGCCGTCGCGCCGCTGCCGCCGCTGAAATACACCACCCGCAGCCAGGCCGTCAGGCTGGCGCTGGTGGAGGTGTTGGTCAGCGTCACCTTGTCGACCGCGCCGGTGCCGGCGGTCGAGGTGGCCACCCGCGTGCCGGCCGAGTTGTAGGCGTACAGGTCGTAGTCGGAGCTGGAGTTGGGCGTGAGCGTGGCCACCAGGCTCCTGCCCGGGGCGATGCTGACCTGGTAGTAGTCGGTGTCGGTGGCGCTGGCCAGCGTGCCGTTCACCTGCACCGCGCCGCTCAGCACCTGGGCGGCGGTGGTGCTGTCGTTGGGCTCCACCTCGCTGACCTGGCCCAGGCTGGTCGTCGGCGGCGGCGGCGTCACGGGCGGGGGCGTCACCGGCGTCGGGTCGGTCGCGCTCAGCGCGGCGTCGATCGCGGCGCTGGCGTCCACCAGGCCGGTGCCGCAGCCCTGGCTGCAGGTCACCGGCAGTGGGCGCACGCTGGCCTTCAGGCGTGCCTCGACCTGGTCGGGCGTCAGCGCGGGCGCCCGCGCCAGCATCAGCGCCACCACACCGGCCACGTGCGGCGTGGCCATCGAGGTGCCCTGGTAATAGGCGTAGCTGTCGCTGCCCGGCTTGCTCGTGCCGGTGTTGAGCGTCGACAGGATGCCGTTGGCCGCGCCCAGGGTCTGGTCGCCGCCGGGCGCGGCCACGTCGACGCTGGCACCGTAGTTCGAGTAGTAGGCCCGCGCACCGCTGCGCCCCACCGCCGCCACCGTGATCACGCCCGCGCAGTTGGCGGGCGTGTGGCCGGCGGCATCGGTGTTGGCATTGCCCGCCGCCACCACCACCACCGCGTTGCGGCTGCGTGCGCTGTTGATCGCGTTCTGCGTCGTCGTGTCGCAGGCGCCCGTGCCGCCCAGCGAGAGGTTGAGCACCCGCGCCGGCGTGGCGTTGACCGGTGCGCCCGGCACGCTGCCGCCCGAGGCCCAGATGATGGCGTCGGCGATGTCGGACATGTAGCCGCCGCACTTGCCCAGCACCCGCACCGGCTGCACCCTGGCGCCGAAGGCCACGCCCGCCACCCCCGTGCCGTTGCTGGTGAGCGCGGCGATGGTGCCGGCCACGTGCGTGCCGTGCCAGCTGCTGTTCTGCGCCGGCGAGCCGGTGCCGCACTCGCCCGCCCTGACGCCGTCGCCCGGGTCGAGCGCGCTGGTGTCGCGGCCGTTGCCGTCGTTGCTCACGCTGGTGGTGGTGATGAAGTCGTAGCCGGCCACGATGTTGGCCGCCAGATCGACGTGCGGGCGGTAGCCGGTGTCGATCACCGCCACCGTGATGCCCGTGCCGGTCGACTTGTTCCAGGCCGTCGGCAGGTTCAGCCCGGCCACGGGCTCGAAGTACTGCCACTGCGCGCCGTACGAGGGGTCGGTCGGCACGAGCTGGATCTGCGCGATGCGGTCGGGCTCGGCGTAGTCCACCTGGGCATCGCCGGCCTTGATCTCGGCCGCCATCTGGCGCGCCCGCTCCACGCTGATGCGCCGGTCGAGCTTGAGCACATGCGAGCCGTTGCCCGTGCGGCGCAGGTGCTTCACCAGCGCGCCGGCCCGTCCGGCGGCCTGCTCGGCGCCCTTGAGCGTGGCCGCGTCCATCACGTCGGTGCTGGTGCGGTGGCGGTACTTCACGATCACGCGGTCGGTCGCCTCGCCCGGCGCGGCCGGGGCGGCCCCGGCGGGCTGGAAGGCCCGCGCCGGCTGCGGCAGCGCCACCAGGGCATACGCCAGCGCCAGGCCGGCCAGGGCCACGGGTGCGACGGGCAAGACAGGGCGACGGATCGAACGGCAGTTGGTGGGGGACATGTGGGTACCTCTCGGGATGTGTTTTGTGCTTGTCGACATGGGACAGTCTTCCAGACACCCTGGTAATAAATCACGGTGAAATCGTTTCCGCTTCCTCCAAGTTGTGAACTTGATCGCAAGTTTGGGCCGTTGAATTAAGTCTGCGTAACATTCACACCCCCTCGATCAGGTGGGGTGGGCGCCGGATCTGCCAGATCCCGTGCGCCCATGCGGCAGCCACCGGCGGTGCCGTCGCCGGTGGGTCGGTCAGTCAGTCGGTCGGTCGGTCGGCTGGTCGTTCGACCTGACCCGACACCTGCGGGCTCAGCCGCCCTTCCCGACCTTGTCGCGCGCCCGCGCGGCGCGGCTGCGCTGCTTCCACAGCGCGTGCCGGGCCTGGCGTTCCAGCACGCTCAGGCTGTCGCGGCGGGCTTCGCGCTCGAGCTTGTGGAAGTTGTGCAGCCGCTCGGCCGACACCCCCGCGCGCACCGCGCAGCCCGGCTCCTGCTCGTGCCGGCAGTCGCGGAAGCGGCATTGCGGCGCCAGCCGCGCCACGTCGTCGAACACGCTGGCCAGCTGCCCGGGCTCGCCGTCCAGGCGCAGGGTGCGCAGCCCCGGCGTGTCGATGATGCAGGCGCCTGCCGGCGTCAGGTGCAGCGAACGCGCCGTGGTCGTGTGGCGCCCGCGGCCGTCGCCGTGGCGGGTGCTGCCGGTGCGCTGCTGCAGCTGCAGCACGGCCTGCGGCCAGCCCGGTCCGCCCGGCCCGCCCTGCCCCGCCGGCCCGGCCACCAGCGCGTTGACCAGCGCGTTGGTCAGCGTGCTCTTGCCCGCGCCGCTGGAGCCCAGCAGCACCAGCGTGCTGCCGGGCACCAGCCAGGGCGCCAGCGCGCCGGCCACGTCGTCGGCCAGGGCATCGAGCGCCAGCGCCGCCACGCCCCCCGGCAGGCCGGCCTGCACCTGGCCCAGCCGCCCGGCCGGGTCGGCGCACAGGTCGGCCTTGGTCAGCACCACCACGGCCGCCACGCCGGCCAGGCGCACCAGGGTGACGTAACGCTCCAGCCGGCGCAGGTTGAAGTCGTGGTCCAGGCCCATCACCAGCAGGGCCGTGTCCACGTTGGCGACGATCACCGTGCGCGTCACCTTGTCGCGCCCGTCGTGCAGCCGGCGCGCCAGCTGGTTGCGCGGCGCCAGGCGCTCGCAGGCCCAGTGGTCGCCGTGGGCGTCGCGCTCGGCCACCACCCAGTCGCCCACCGCCAGGGCGTCGTCCTGCCCGGCCAGCGCGCTGCGCAGCGCGGGCAGCAGCCGCGCGGGGTGCAGCGCGTGGCCGTCGTGCAGCAGCAGGCTGGCGCGCTGCACCTCGGTGACCCGCATCAGGCTGCGGTCGGGCCGGCCCGCCAGCTCGGCCAGCATCTCGGGGTTGGGGGGCTGCAGCATCAGGGCCGGGGTGAGGCCGATGGCGTGCAGGGCGGCATGGCCGTGCGCGGCGGCTACGGCAGGAACGGAAACGTCGAACATGATCGGACGGGTTTTCTCTCTGCGCATGCCCGGCACCGGGTGTGCCGGCGGGCAGACATGCAGACATGCAGACAGACGGCAACGAACACGGCGCGCAGGCACGCACAGGCGGCACGCATGGCGCGCGCATCGAAGACCATCGATGGGAGGGGGCGGTCTGCAGGCCAGGCAGGCCCGAGCGGGCCACCCGGCGCTGGTGTTCAGCGCCGGGTCAGCGCCAGCGCGTCAGTGGCGGCAGGCGCGGCAGGCCAGGGCAGGCTGGCGGGCAGACAGCAGGGCGGGGGTGTGGGCATGGGCATGGGCATCCATGGCGGCCTCCTGTCGTTCCTGGGTGGAGAGATGCGAGATGCGCACAATCTGCGCGCAGACGTGACGCCCGTCAAGGCGGAAAACCAGCCCCCATGACCCCGCCAGCACCGATCTGCCGCAGTCGTGCACGAGCTGACGTGCAGACTTAACACACCCGGGCATTGAGCGTTCCGCCCCTTGATTTGCAGGGCAGTGTGGCGAGGAAGCCACCAGTACACTGCCGCCGCTTCTTAAGGTTGTGTCTTCCGCGCAACCATTTTCAACCAAGACTTCAGGGGCCCGGATCCGGGGTCCTCACCACACAGCATCCTGTCAGCACCAACCCGAGACCTCGACACAACATGGCCACGGCACGCATCGCATCCAGCTCCATCCTTTCCACCTCCACCTCCACCTCGCTGCGTCTGGCCGGCCTGGTGCTCAGCGCGGTGGCCTGTGCCAGCCTGCTGAGCGCCTGCGGCGGCGGCGACAAGAAGAAGGGCGCCACCCAGGTGGCCGCCAAGGTGAACAAGGAGGAGATCTCCGTCCACCAGATCAACTACGTGCTGCAGCGCCAGGGCAACGTGCCGGCCGACCAGGTGCCTGCCGTGAGCAAGCGCATCCTCGAAAGCCTGGTCGACCAGGAACTGGCGATCCAGCAGGCCGTCGAGGAAAAGCTCGACCGCGACCCCAAGGTCGTGATGGCCATCGAGGCCGCCAAGCGCGACATCATCGCCCGCGCCTATGCCGACCGCATCGCCGACACCACCGCCAAGCCCACGCCGGACGAGATCAAGGCCTACTACACCAGCAAGCCGGCCCTGTTCGCCGCGCGCAAGATCTACACCCTGCAGGAATTCAGCGTCGAGAGCGACGCCGCCGCACGCGAGGCCATCGCGCCCAGGCTGCAGTCGGCCCGCAATGCCGACGACGTGGCCGCCATGCTCAAGGCCGCCGGCCTGCGCTACGCCGCGCGCCAGATCACCCAGGGCGCCGAGAACCTGCCCCTGGGCATGGTCGACCAGATCGCCAAGCTCGCCGACGGCCAGAGCCTGGCCTCCGGCACGCCGCAGGGCTTCTCGGTGCTGACCCTGATGAGCACCAAGTCGGCCCCCGTCACCGAGGACCAGGCCAAGCCCGCCATCGAGCTCTTCCTGCACAACGACCGCAAGCGCAAGGTCGTCGAGGAAACCGTCAAGAAGATGCGCGCCGCCGCCAAGATCAGCTACGAAGGCCAGTTCGCCGAAGGCGCGGCCAGCGCGCCGGCCGCTGCGCCGGCTGCCGCTGCGTCCAATTAAGCGCCAGACCGGCTCGCTTCACCGCTCAGGGTGGATGTCCTCACGGGCATCCACCCTTTTTTTCGCTTTCTGCGCCATGATGGCCCGCTGGCAACACCCAGTCACAGGTCACCCGCCCGCAGGAGCCCCCCCGCATGAACGCAGCCGCCGCGCGCCAGCTTGACACGCCCGCCGCCACGCCACCAGCCAGCGCCCTGGCCAGCGCCCAGGCCAGCACCACCAGC
>JBJOKY010000333.1:0-5266 GCA_046045865.1 Pseudomonadota bacterium
CGGCGCCCGTTTCTCCCGTTTCTCTTCTGCCTGTCCTTTCAAGGAGTCTTCCATGGACAAGACCGCCGTTCAGCAGACCCTCAACCGCATCATGGAGTTCGAACTGGCCGGTGTCGTGCGCTACACGCACTACGCGCTGATGGTGTACGGCTACAACCGCATCCCCATCGTGTCGTGGCTGCAGGCCCAGGCGACCGAAAGCCTGGGCCATGCCCGGCTGGCGGGTGAACTGGTCACATGGCTGGGAGGTCATCCCTCGCTGGGCATCGGCCCGCTGCTGGAGTCGCACCAGCACGACATCGGCGACATCCTGCGTGAGTCGCTTGCCCACGAGGCCGCGACGCTCAAGGTCTACGAGGAACTGCTGGTGCTGGTGAAGGACCGCAACGTGCGCCTGGAGGAATACGCGCGCGCCATGATCGCCGCCGAGGTGGCGCACCAGGACGAGGTCGACAAGATGCTGCGCAAGCCCGGCCAGACCGAACCCTTTGCCCCGGTCTGAGACCGCCGCCGCACCATCATGGATCTTCTTGCCTACCCTGGCCATCACCAAGCCCTGCAGGCGGCGCTGCTTGTCAGCAAGGCACTCGATCATCTGGCGGCCTACGTGGACGCGGGTTGCCCGCGTTCCGGCCTGCGGGGCCTGGTGCTGCTGCTTGAACAGGTAGGCGAGGCGGCGGCGGTGGACAACAGCATCCGTGCCCAGGCCGTGCGGCTGGCATCGGCGCTGGAGCGCGGCGCCCGACGTCCGTCCACGGCGGCTGTCGACCGGCCTGTGCCGGTGGCCGGCCAGTCGCCCATGCCGGCGGCCGAACCGGGGGCTGCCGGCGTCGTCGACAGCAGCACGCTCCTGCAGGGCAGGCGCGAGCTGCGCATCGCCCACCGCGGCGAGACCTACCAGCTGCGGCTCACCAGGCAGGACAAGCTCATCCTGACCAAGTGAGTCGCACCGCTGCAGCGGTGCGGCCCGTCAGGCCGGGAGTGCTGCGTCGTGCTGCGCGGCCACCACCGCGGTCTGTGCCGGTGCAGGCATGGGCGTCGGCGTGCGGATGAGGTGATCGAAGGCGCTCAGCGCCGCCTTGGCCCCTTCGCCGCTGGCGATGATGATCTGCTTGAACGGCACGGTGGTCACGTCGCCGGCGGCGAACACGCCGTGCGCGCTGGTATGGCACCTGGCGTCGATGATGATCTCGCCGAAGCGGCTCAGCTCCACCGCGCTGCCGCGCAGGAACTCGCTGTTGGGCACCAGGCCGATCTGCACGAACACGCCCGCCAGGGCGGGTGCGTGCTCCTCGCCCGTCACGCGGTCCTTCCAGATCAGGCCGGTCATCTTCTGGCCGTCTCCGGTGACTTCGGTGGTCAGCGCGTTGACGTGGATGCTCACGTTGGGCAGCGACTTGAGCTTGTCCACCAGCACCTGGTCGGCCTTGAGCTGGTCGGCGAATTCGAGCAGGGTCACGCTCCTGACGATGCCCGCCAGGTCGATGGCGGCCTCGACGCCGGAGTTGCCGCCGCCGATCACTGCCACGTCCTTGCCCTTGAAGAGCGGGCCGTCGCAGTGCGGGCAGTAGGCCACGCCCTTGTTCTTGTACAGCTCCTCGCCGGGCACGTTCATGTTGCGCCAGCGCGCGCCGGTGGCCAGGATGATGGTGCGGCTCTTGAGTTCCGCGCCGTTGTCGAGCGTGAGCGTGGCGTAGGCGCCGGGCGCGCTGGCCGGGGTCAGCTGCTTGACGCGCTGCAGCGTCATCACGTCCACGTCGTAGGCCTTCACATGGGCTTCCAGCGCGGCGGCGAACTTGGGGCCCTGGGTTTCGAGTACCGAGATGAAGTTCTCGATGCCCATGGTGTCCATGGTCTGGCCGCCGAAGCGCTCGGCCACGATGCCGGTGCGGATGCCCTTGCGTGCGGCGTACACCGCGGCCGCGGCGCCAGCCGGGCCACCGCCGACGATGAGCACGTCGAAGGGCGCCTTCTCGCTCAGGCGGGCAGCCTCGCGTCGCGCAGCGCCGGTGTCGATCTTGGCCAGGATCTCGCCCAGCTCGATGCGGCCGCTGGAGAAATCGGCGCCGTTCAGCTCGGTCTTGGGCACGGCCATGATCTGGCGCTCTTCCACTTCCTGCTGGAACAGGCCGCCGTCGATCGCCACGTGGCGGATGCGCGGGTTGAGCACGGCCATCATGTTCAGCGCCTGCACCACGTCCGGGCAGTTGTGGCAGGTCAGGCTCATCCAGGTGGTGAAGCTGTAGTCGCCGTCCAGGGCCTTGATCTGCTCGACCACCTCGGGCTCGATCCTGGGCGGGTGACCACCCGCCCACAGCAGCGCCAGCAGCAGCGAGGTGAACTCGTGGCCCATCGGCAAGGCGGCAAAGTGCACGCCCATGTCGGCGCCGACGCGGGTGATCTGGAAGCTGGGGCGACGCGCCAAGGTGCCGTCGTAGCGCGCGCTGATCTTCTCGGGTGCGATGGCGGCGATCTCGCTGACGAGTTCGCGGATGTCGGCCGCGCCGGGGCTGTCGTCCAGGCTGGCGATCAGCTCGATGGGCTGGGTGATCTTGTCGAAATACGAGGCCAACTGGCCTTGGGTGGCGGCGTCCAACATGGCGGTGGTCTTTCCTTGGCGTGAGTTGCAGGGGCGAGTTGATCCCGGCCCAGTTGAAAACACGCTCAGGCGACGGCCGTCACATGCTTTCAACTGGTCCGATGGTGTCGTGAGGCGCCGGCACGGGGTGCCGGTGGGCGCAAACAGTCATCGAATGCCTGGCCACCCAGCGGCCAAGGTGGAGCCGGCTTGGCCGGGCCACGCTTGGCGCCCCCCTGAGGGGGAGCGGCGTGAGCCGCTCCGGGGGTGGGCCAGATTCAGATCTTGCCGACCAGGTCGATGGACGGGGTCAGCGTCTTGGCGCCTTCCTTCCACTTGGCCGGGCAGACCTGGCCGGGGTGGGCGGCGGTGTACTGGGCCGCCTTGAGCTTGCGCAGGGTTTCCGACACGTCGCGGGCGATCTCGTTGCTGTGGATCTCGGCGGTCTTGATCTGGCCTTCCGGGTTGATGATGAAGGTGCCGCGCAGCGCCAGGCCTTCTTCGGCGATGTGCACGCCGAAGGCGTTGGTCAGGGTGTGGGTCGGGTCGCCGACCAGGGGGAACCTGGCCTTGCCCACGGCGGCCGAGGTCTCGTGCCACACCTTGTGCGAGAAGTGGGTGTCGGTGGTGACGATGTAGACCTCGGCACCGGCGGCCTGGAAGGCGGCGTAGTTGTCGGCCGCGTCCTCGATCTCGGTCGGGCAGTTGAAGGTGAAGGCGGCCG
Organism: Pseudomonadota bacterium; assembly: GCA_046045865.1. GTDB lineage: Bacteria > Pseudomonadota > Gammaproteobacteria > Burkholderiales > Burkholderiaceae_C > Sphaerotilus. Next base: position 3,303 of record JBJOKY010000333.1, read on the forward strand.
GCATGAAGATCAGCACGGACCACTTGCCCTTCAGGCTCTCGTCCGACACGGTGATGAACTTGCCGTTGTGGAAGGCCTGGGTCTTGAACGGCTGGACTTGCGTATTGATGATCGACATGGTGTGGTGCTCCTGTGTGGGTTGAAGAAAGCTATTGATCGAACGGGAGTGATTGTGCCAATCGCTGGGCCGGTATGGGGCACCGGGGCGATTGGTTTCCTCCATGGCCTCGATAGGCAAGGTGCACGGACGGCTGGCCGGTGGGCCGACCACGTGGGCCGGGCGGTCGCCGCGGCCAGCGCGCAATCTAGCCCGCTTCCTTCTCCTGCAGCAAGCACCACGTCACCCTGCCTGCACCGGGCCAGAACGCGGCAGGCCGGCCTGCCCCGCTGTCTTGCCTGAGGCCTGGCGGGTGCGCTACCGCGGCGGGTCGCGCCGCGGATGGACTACTTCGGTGCTTCCGCCTTGGTGGCCGCCTGGGCTATCACCTTGTTGGCGATACCGACGGCAGCCTTGGCCGTGACTTCGCGGCCGATGTCGGCGAAGGGATTGCCTTTCTTGGTGGCGTCGTCGCCAGAGGAGTAAATCCCGCCGACCGATACCCCGGAGGCGGATTTCTGCACGGCATCGAAAATGGCGGCCTCGATCACATTGCCGTTCTCGGCATGCACCAGCTTGATGTCCAGCGCGAGTGTCGAGGTGGTCGAGGTCTTCTTGTACATCAGGATGCCTGATTCCTCGACCACCATGTCGGCCTTGGTCACGGTCGACTTGACGATGTAGTCGAAATTCTGCGGCGGCGGGGCGGGCCGGCCCAGCGCCTCCATCTCCTTCCTGATTTCCTCGATGCTCACCGCGTCGAGCACCTCGAAGCAACCCGTCTGCTTGAGCGAGGTGGCCAGCTGGCTGCCCATGGCGACCGAGAACATCGAGGCATCGATATTGCCCATGCCCTTGTTGGCCACCTTGCTCAACAGCCCCACGAAACCGGTCTCGGGTGCGGCGGTATTGCACTGGGCGGCCGAGCAGCCGACCTTGCTGACCAGGATCTTGGCCGTGACCGCGTTGCACATCGGCTTGACGTCCCTGCTGGGCGCCGGTTCCTGGGCGATCAAGGGCGTGCTGGCGGTCATGGCCACGAATATGGCGGCGAGCCGCCACCCAGTATGGAAGGTATTCATTGCGGATACGTCGGGAAATGGATATGAAGGTCTGGCGCCCCGGGTCGGTCGACAGGTCGAGCAATCACGTGGCTGTGATTGGCAACTCGCCGTGAGGAGCCGGGCGTGATGGGTCGTAGGCTGTGGCGCTGGTCGATATTTATTGATTGCCCCCGCATGCAGTCGACCTGGGTGGCTGCCCGTGTCGGGTTTGTTAACTTTCGTTGCTCTCATAGTCGGCAACGTCACCGTCTGATTTGTGCACTACGTCACGCGGCGAGTTATAGCCGAAATGCCCGAATTTGACATGGGGAATGGTCGGGCCTGTTCCGGCGCGTGTTGCAGGAACGCCATGTTGGGCATGGCCGGCATAAGCGGCCCGGAATGGCGGCCCCAGGGCCGCGTGTGCCACCCCAGGGTCAGGGCGTCAACCTGCTTCCTTCTCCTGCAGCAAGCGCCACATCACCTTGCCCGAGCCGCTCTTGGGCAGGCTCTGGGCGAACTCGACGATGCGCGGAACCTTGTAGGCCGCCATGTGCTCGCGCGACCAGGCAATGATGTCGTCCTCGCTCACCTGGCCCTGGAAGGCCGGGCGCAGCACCACCACGGCCTTGACGGTCTCGCCGCGGTACGCGTCCTTGGCCGAGATGATGCAGGCCTCGGCGATGGCCGGGTGCTTGTAGAGCAGCAGCTCGACCTCGCTGGGCCAGACCTTGTAGCCGCTGGCGTTGATCATGCGTTTCAGGCGATCGGTGATGAAGAAGTAGCCGTCCTCGTCGATGCGGCCCAGGTCGCCGGTGCGGAAG
>JBJOKY010000334.1:0-5263 GCA_046045865.1 Pseudomonadota bacterium
CAGTTCGCGCCCAGCGATTCGCGCTACCTCGCGCCCTGTCACGGTCTCCATCAAGCCGGTGGGCGCCAAAAAACCACTCAAAATCGTCGCTGGCGCCGCCACCGCCTCGGCCGTGCGCTTGGCCACGAAAAAGCCGAGCAAACCTCGCCCCACGCCCACACCCCGCTCCAACGCCGTGCAAAACATCACCATCAACCTGCCCGCTGGCTACAAAGACGGCGCCGCCATCGTCAAGGAACGACTGCGCCAGCGCGCGCGGGCCGCCGGCATCGCGCCCGAGCGCCTGGTGTTCGCCCCGCTGATGGACAAGCCGCGCCACCTGGAACGCCTGCGCCTGGCCGACCTGGTGCTGGACACCCGCATCTACAACGGCCACACCACCATGAGCGACGCCTTGTGGGCGGGCGTGCCGGTGCTGAGCGTGCTGGGCCCGGCCTTCGCCGGCCGGGTGGGCCGCAGCCTGCTCACGGCCGCCGGCCTGCCGCAGGCGGCGACGGCGGATCTGGATGCTTATGAAGCCCAGGCCCGCGCCCTGCTGCGCCACCCGCGCGAGCTGCTGGCCTGGCGGCGCCAGCTGGCCGAGGCCAGGGCGACCGCGCCGCTGTGGGATACGGCGGGGTTTGTGCGGGGGCTGGAGGGGGTGATCGACCGGTGCTGGGCTGGCAGATTCGGCCCATGACGTCCGGCAGCCCGTGACCAGACGGGCCGACTGCCGCCGCAGCCATCGGGAAGTCAGCCTCCCTTGGCCTCGACGGCGCCCTTGCTCAGTGCGGCGTCGAGCGTGCGCGACTTGTTGGCACTGCTCTGCGAGCTGCCGAAGTAGTAGCCCAGCACCTGGGTCACCGCGGCCGAGAGCACCCCCAGGATGTAGATCACGATGTCCTTCTGCGTCGAGTTCATCATGGACTCGACGCCGCCGTCGGCGCCCTGGCGCGTGCCGCTCCACTGCACGAACAGCGAGAACAGCACGATGGTCGACAGCACGATCATGGTCGCCAGCCCGGGCTGGACGGCCTTGATGTACCAGGGGTGGTCGGGCAGCTCGAGCCGCGCGGCAGACGGCGCGGCCACGGCCACCGGGGCGGGCGGTGCTGCCTGCGCAGGCGGGACCGCCGGCACCGCGGCACGGCGCTCGTCCAGCATGGCCGCCAGCAGGGCGCGCGTCTCCTGCAGGGCGAGCTGGTTGTGCTCGATCTGCAGGCGCAGCAGCTCGGCCTCGGCCTCGGCCTGGTAGCGCCGCAGCTGCGCCAGCTGGGCCTCGCCCAGGGGCTGGGCAAGGTCCACCCCGGTGCGTTCGAGCAGTTGCTCGCGGCCCCTGACCAGGGCAGCGTTGGCGACCAGGCGCAGCCCGGCGTCGGTGAGGGTCTTGATGCAGGTGTCCATGACCTCAGGCTAGCGCCCTCCCCCTGATGCTGGATGTGCAAAATCGCCATGCAGGTGCATCGTGGCAGGCCAGCTGCGGAGTTCGTGCGATGGCTCTCACCTTGCAGCCCTGGTGCCTAGCGGGCTGACGCGGCAGCCCGACACCCCCAAAAGGGGGAGGCGCGGCCTGCACCAATGTGCCGCATTTCGCCGTTATCGTGTACAGCCATCCGGCCCGCCGACGGGCCCGTGCGGGGAGACGACATGAGCACCAGCAGCAGCGACATCAACAGCAGCAGCCCGGGCGGTACCGGCGCGGATGCCCGGGGCCGTCAAGGCGCCGAGTCGGACGACGACCGCCGCTCGCGCGAGCGCGTCGAGCGCCTGCTGGCCCGCACGCCGGTGCGCAGCGCGGCCGGCGTGACGCTGCAGGATGGCCGCCAGCTGGCCTACGACGTGGTCGCCGCCTTCGTGCCGGTGGCGCGCGACGGGCTGGACGGGCGCAGCGGCGAGCCGCAGGCGGCCGTGTTCACCACCGCCTACCTGGCGCGCCCGTACGGTGCTGCCGCCGACGCCGCAGCAACACCCGCCAGCAGGCCGGTGTGCTTCGCCTTCAACGGCGGGCCGGGCTCGGCCTCGTTGTGGCTGCACCTGGGTGCGCTCGGTCCACGCCGGGTCGCCATGCCGGCCGACGGCCACATGCCGCGCCCGCCCTACCGCGTGGTCGACAACCCGCTGACCTGGCTGGAGCATTTCGACCTCGTGTTCATCGACCCGCCGCACACCGGCTGGTCGACCAGCAGCAGCGAGGAGGCACGCAAGCGCATGCTGTCGGTCGACGGCGACGTCGAGGCGCTGGTCGAGGTGATGCGCGTGTGGCTGGCGCGCCACAAACGCTTCGACACGCCGGTCTATCTGGCCGGCGAGAGCTACGGCACCACCCGCGCCGCCGCCATGGCCGAGAAGCTGCTGGACGCCGGCATCGCGCTCAGCGGCCTGGTGCTGGTGTCGTGCGCCATGGACCTGCAATGCCTGGTCTTCGGCCCGGCGCACGACCTGCCCTACGCCGTCTTCCTGCCCGGGCTGGCGGCGGTGGCGCAGTACCACGGCCTGGTGCAGGGGCCGCACGGCGCCAGCGCCCAGGCCGCCCGCGCCGCGGCCGAGGACTACGCCGGCGGCGACTACCTGCGCGTGCTGCATGCCGGCGCACGGCTGTCGGTGCACGAACGGCGCCGCGCCGAACAACGCATCGCCGAGCTGACCGGCCTGCCGCCGGCGCTGGTGGCCGAGAAGAACCTGCGCATCAGCGACGCCACCTTCTTCGCCGAGGCGCTGCGCGGGCGCGGCCTGATCGTCGGGCGGCTCGATGCCCGCGTCACCGGCCCCATGGGCGCCAGCCGCAGCCGCGACTGGGAGTTCGACCCCGGCATGGACGCGCTGACGTCGCCCTACATCATGGCGGCGATGGCGTATTTCGCCGAGCTGGGGCTGGACACCGAGACGCGCTACGTCGCCATGTGCTCGGGCGCCAACGAGAGCTGGAACTGGAACCGCGGCAAGACCCAGGGCAATGCCTACGCCTGCACCACGCCCGACCTGGCGCGTGCGCTGCGCCGCCACCCGCACCTGCGCGTGCTGGTGGCCAGCGGCTGGTACGACCTGGGCACGCCGTACTCGGCCACCGACTGGTCGCTCGCCCAGCTCGACGCGCCGGCCGAGGTGCTGGCGCGCATCACCCACCGCTACTACGCGGCCGGCCACATGATGTATACGCGCGAGGCCGACCTGTGCCAGCTCAAGACCGATCTGGCCGCCTGGCTGGACGGTTGAGGCAGCTGCGCGTCAGCCCGGCCGGCAGCCCGCCGGCAGCGGCCACGACGCCGCCGGCTTTTGCACCTTGAGCGTGGCCGGCAGCCCCGGCAGGCCCACGGCCGACGCTCCCACCAAGGCTTCCAGCTCGGCCACGCTGACGAGGTAGCTGTCGAGCGTGCCCAGGCCGTCGCGGTTGGGGATGAGCCAGGCGATCACGCGGGGCGTGCCGCCGGTGGCCGGGTCGGTGGTGACCAGCACCTTCCAGAACCAGTCCGGCGTGGCGATGGCGTGGTCGGCCAGGAAGGCGTCGTTGCTGGCGTCGTCGTAGACCAGGCCGCCCACCACCAGCACGGGCGCGAGGTCGCGGTAGCACTCGGCGATGTCCTCGGTGTCGGCCCAGATGCCGCGGTTGAAGCTGGCGCGCTGCGGCACGATGTTGGTCATGTAGAAGGACAGCGCGATGCTGGCGTCGTCCTGGTCCATATGGTTGGCCGGCACCAGGTGGCCGCGGTCCCAGCCGGGCGAGATGCTGGCGGCATAGCTGCTTGCGCTGGCCTGCTCGCCGCAGCCGGCCGGCAAGGCGGGGTCGCCGAGGTGGAAGGTGGTCGGCCGCGCAGCATTGCCGGTGTCGGCGCCGAGCGTGTAGTCCCAGCCCAGGGCAGCGTGCGCGTCGCAGTCGTAGCTCAGGCGGAAGACGCCGTGGTCGAGCATGACGACACGGTGGCCGGTGCCCGGCTGCGTCGGCCCGGTGGGCGGCATGACGGGCGTTGCAGGCGGCACCGGTGGGTCGTTGCCATCACCACCACCACCACCACCACAGGCCGCGAGCGCCAGGGCAGCCGCCAGCAGCAGCGCGGCCACGGGCGACCTGCCCGGGCAGGCATGCAGCAGCGTCGTCATCGTCATGTGTGATCCCTCCCTGTTGAGCCTGGCCAGACCGCCCTGCGGCCGGCACGCGGCAGTTTAGGGGTGGGCACCGTGGCGCCGCGCCGACAGTGGCACGGCGCACGCGTAAGCTGCGCACCATGCGTCGTTCCCCGTCATCAGCGCCTTGAGCCCACCCCGCTCGCTGCCCCCCGGCCCCAACGTCGGCACCCAGCTGGCGGCGCAGGCGCAGCGACCCGCTCCTCCGACCCACGCCCCGTCAAAGCAGGCCAGGCTGTCGCCACCATCGCCCGCGACGGCCCGGCCTGGTTCGCCGCCCGCGGCTGGTTGCCCTTCGACTTCCAGCGTGAAGTCTGGGCCCACATGCTGGCCGGGCGCAGCGGCCTGCTGCACGCCACCACCGGCGCGGGCAAGACGCTGGCGGCCTGGTTCGGCGCCCTGGGCGTGTGCCGCGCCGAGCCTCAGCCACCCGGCTGCAGCGGCCCGCGCGTGCTGTGGATCACCCCCATGCGCGCCCTGGCGGCCGACACCACCCTGGCGCTGCAGCAGGCCGCCGACGGCATCGGCATGGGCTGGACGGTGGCCGTGCGCACCGGCGACACCGCCGCCGGCGAGAAGGCCCGCCAGCGCCACACCTGGCCGCCTGCCCTGGTCACCACGCCGGAAAGCCTGAGCCTGATGCTGGCCCTGGCCGACAGCGCCTCGGTTCTGGGCGGCGTGCAGGTGCTCATCGTCGACGAATGGCACGAACTCCTGGGCAACAAGCGCGGCACCCAGGTGCTGCTGGCCCTGGCGCGCATGAAACGGCTCAACCCGCGTCTGCGCGTGTGGGGCCTGTCAGCCACGCTGGGCAATCTGGAACAGGCCTGCGAGGCGCTGGCCGGCCCGCTGCATGAAGCCTGTGACGGCAACGGTGACGGTGACAACGATGGCAGTGTCATCGTGCGCGGCGCCCTACCCAAGGCGCTGGTGGTGGACAGCCTCATCCCGGCCAGCATGGAGCGTTTTCCGTGGGGCGGCCACCTGGGCCTGCGCCTGCTGGACGGCGTGGTGGCCGAGCTGGAGACCAGCGCCTCCACCCTGGTCTTCACCAACACGCGCTCGCAGGCCGAGCTGTGGTACCAGGCGCTGCTCAATGCTCGGCCGGACTGGGCCGGCGTCATCGCCCTGCACCACGGCTCGCTGGATGCCTCGGTGCGCGCCT
>JBJOKY010000061.1:0-15793 GCA_046045865.1 Pseudomonadota bacterium
CCGCGCCAGTGCGCGGCGGCGGCGCCGCACCCTCGAAGGCGTAGTAGAGCGGGTAGCTGGTCCACTCGGTGAGGGCTTCAAGCATAGACACGTCGATGTGGCGGCCCTTGCCGGTGCGGCCACGCTCCAGCAGGGCCGCCAGGATGTTGCTGTAGGCGTACATGCCCGCGGCGATGTCGGCGATCGAAGGCCCGGCCTTGCACGGCTCCTCGGCCGTGCCGGTGACCGAGACGAAACCCGCCTCGCTCTGGATCAGCAGGTCGTAGGCCTTCTTGTCGCGGTAGGGGCCGTCGGCGCCATAGCCCGAGATGTCGCACACGATGATGCCGGGCTTGAGCGCCGCCAGCCGCTCGTAGCCCAGGCCCAGGCGCGCGGCGGCGCCGGGCGCGAGGTTCTGCACCACCACGTCGGCCTGCTCGATCACCAGGCGCTCCAGCACCTTGGCAGCCTCGGGGTGTTTGACGTCCAGCGTGAGGCTTTCCTTGCTGCGGTTGGTCCAGACGAAGTGCGAGGCCAGGCCCTTGACCCGCGCGTCGTAGCCGCGCGCGAAGTCGCCCGTGCCGGGCCGTTCGATCTTGATGACGCGTGCGCCCAGATCGGCCAGCTGCCGGGTGGCGAACGGTGCGGCGATCGCGTGCTCCAGCGTCACGACGGTCAGGCCTAGTAGAGGTTGCATCGAGTGTCCTCGTGAGGGATGGCGGGGCAGGGGGTGACGGACGGTCGGTCGGATCGGCTCAGCGCAGCACGGCGGTGGCGTCCATGGTCAGCCAGCCCTCGTGGTCCTGGGCCCACAGGCGCACGGTCCTGCCGTCGGCCTGCAGTTCACCGTTGACCTTGAAGGGGTGCAGGTCGAAGGTCGGCCGCACCGCCTTGAAGCGAAAACTCGCCACCTCGGCCTGCGGCAGCTCGCGGCGCAGCAGGTCCATCAGCAGGGTGGCGATGAGCGGGCCGTGCACGATGAGGCCGGGGTAGCCCTCGACCTCGGTGACGTACTTGCGGTCGTAGTGGATGCGGTGGCCGTTGAAGGTGAGCGCCGAGTAGCGGAACAGCAGCACGTCGTCCGGCACGATCTCGCGCTGCCAGGGCGCGCCGGTGGGCGCGGGCACGGGCGGCGGCTCGGGGTCGCCGGGCTTCCTGGCGTCGCGGTAGACGATGTCGTGGAACTCCACCAGCGCCGGGTCCACCGCGCCGTTGCAGCGCAGCTCGTGGCGCACCTTGACGAAGACCAGGCGGCCGGTCCGACCGTCCTTGGTGGTAACGTCGGCGATGGTCGAGGTGCGCGCCACCTGGTCGCCCACCCGCACCGGCGCGCGGAACTCGAACTGGCTGCCGGCCCACATGCGCCGCGGCAGCGCCACGGGGGGCAAAAAGCCGCCGCGTTTCGCATGCCCGTCCGGCCCGATGGCCGACTGCCGGTGCATGGGCAGGAAGTACAGCCAGTGCCACAGCGGCGGCAGCGGCGTGCCGGGCACGACCTCGGCCGCCGCATGGTCCAGGGTGGCGATCAGGGCGATCACCGGCGTGGCGCCGATGCTGTCGTGCACCGTCTCGCTTCGGCCGATCCAGGCGCTCAGGTCTGTGTCCGCGGAACTCATCGGGATGTCCTTCTCGGGTAGCTCGGATTCGCCGCCGGATGGGGCGATACGACGTCGCAGTCTGCCTCGTCGAGGTGGTCTGCGGAATTGCATTGAATCGAACGATTGATGCGAACGACGCATGGGTCGTCGCTGCCGCAGGCCAGCGCGCCATTCATGTGCCTGCGCTATCAATCCTTTGGATCTTTGCAATTGTTGCCCGATGTTGCTGTCGGGATCATGCGAGCCCTCGACACAACCCGATCCTCCACGGAGACATCCCCCTCATGAACTCGAAACTCCTTGCCACCGGCCTGTTCGTCCTGGCCGCATCCACATCGGCGCAGGCCCAGCCCACGCTGACGATCTACGGCATCGCCGACCTGGCGGTGCGCAACGTGAACAATCAGGGCGTGGGCTCGTTGCAGTCCGAGGTCAGCGGTTCGGCCTCGACCAGCCGCCTGGGCGTGCGCGGCAGCCAGGAACTGCCCGATGGCCTGAGCGCCGGCTTCAACTTCGAGCACGGCCTGGCGGCCGACAACGGCACCGAGGCGTCGAGCACCAAGTTCTGGGATCGCCGCGCCGTGGTGACGGTGGTCAGCAAGACCCTGGGCGAACTGCGGCTGGGCCGCGACTATGTGCCGACCTACACGGTGTGGACGCGGTATGACCCGTTCTCGTACGTCGGCGTGGCCCGCTCGGCCGACTTCTACTCGGCCACGCCGGCCGGCCCGATCAAGTCGGCCTTTGCTGCCAACGACAACACGACCGTGCGAGCCGACAACACGGTCCAGTACATCCTGCCCGCCCTGCCGGGCCTGGCCGGCGTCGAGGGCGGCCTGTTCTACACGCCCGGCGAGGGCAATGACGCCACCGCCGGCCGGGCCAGGATGTCGGGCCTGCGACTGGGCTACAGCGGCGCCGGGTTCACGGTCGGCGCTGCCACGCAGAGCTCGGAGAACAGCCTGACCACCGCCGGCAAGTTCAAGGATGCCGCCCTGGGGGCCGGCATCGACATCGGCCCGGTGCGCCTGGCAGGTGCCTGGCGGCAGATGAAGTACGACCTGTCCAAGCAGACCAATCTGATGATCTCGGCGCTGGGCACGTTCGGCCCGCACCAGGTCAAGGCCTCGATGGTCAAGGCCAACATGTCCGGCCGGGTCGGCGCCACCTCGATCGAGGCGGATGACGGCAGCAAGCTGGGCTTGGGTTATGTGTACAACCTGTCCAGGGAAGCGTCGATGTCCGCCAGCTATGCGCGCATCTCCAACGACGGCGCGGCCAGGTTCAGCATCCCCGGCGGACGCGCCGGGCTGCTGGCCGGCGGTTCGTCGTCCGGCTACGAGGCCGGCATCACCTACCGCTTCTGACCGCGGAGCCGGCCGGCGCCGGTTTCGTGGCAGATTCCAGCCATGGAACTCCGCCAGCTGCGCTATTTCGTCAAGGTCGTCGAGCACGGCAGCTTCAGCCAGGCCGCGGCCGCGCTGGGCGTGGTCACCTCGGCGCTGAGCCAGCAGGTCAGCCGGCTCGAAGGTGAACTGTCGACCCGGCTGCTGCAGCGCACCTCCAAGGGCGTGATCCCCACCGACGCCGGCCTGGCCTTCTGGCGCCAGGCCCAGCTGGCCCTGCGCCATGCCGACCACGCGGTGCTGGCGGCGCAGCAGGCCCGGCTGTCCGGCCATGTGAGCGTGGGGCTGGCGTCGTCGACCGCCAGCGTGCTGGGCCTGCCGCTCATCGCGGCCATGCGCGAGCGTTACCCCGAGGTGCGGCTGCACCTGGTGGAAAGCCTGTCCGGCCACCTGGGCCGCATGCTGGGTGCACGCCAGCTCGACCTGGCGGTGATGTTCCAGGTCGAGCCCAGCCAGGGCTGGAGCGTGACGCCGCTGCTGGACGAGCGGCTCTACGCCATGGGCCGGCGCGGCCTGCCGGGTCTGCCCGGCACGGCGCGCACGCGCATCGAGCAGCTCGCCGGGCTGCCGCTCATCCTGCCCAGCGGCCCGCACGGCCTGCGCGCCCTGGTCGACAAGGCCTTTGCCCGTGCCCGCGCCACGCCGCGGGTGGTGGCCGAGATCGACGGCCTGGCGCTGCTGATGGACGCCGTCGCGGCCGGCCTGGGTGCCACCATCCAGCCCGGCGCGGCCACGCTGCGCCTGCGCCAGGCCGGCGGGCCGGTCGACGAGGTGGTGCTGGTGCAGATCAGCAACCCGCATGCGCGCCGGCCCAACCTGCTGGTCAGCCTGTCGGACGACGAACTCTCGCCCGCCGCCCTGGCCGCCCGCGTGGTGCTCACCGAGGTGGCGCGCAGCCTGGTGGCCGAGCGGCGCTGGACGGGCGCCTCGTTTCACGAAGCCTGAACACCCCTTGTCGCCCAGGCTCTGGCGGCCGCCCGGCCGGCTGCCTACAGTGCCGGCAGGCCTGAAGGAGCGAGAGCGTGACGAGGACGACGGCAACAACGACGACGACGGTGGACGTGCTGGTGATCGGCGGCGGCAACGCCGCCCTGTGTGCCGCGCTGATGGCGCGCGAGGCGGGCGCCAGCGTGCTGCTGCTCGAAGCCGCGCCGCAGGCCTGGCGCGGCGGAAACTCCATGCACGTGCGCAACCTGCGCTGCATGCACGACGCGCCGCAGGACGTGCTGATCGAGGCCTACCCCGAGGAGGAGTACTGGCAGGACCTGCTGAAGGTCACCGCCGGCAGGACCGACGAGGCGCTGGCCCGCCTGGTCATCCGCGCCTCGGCCACCTGCCGGCCATGGATGCGCCGCCACGGCGTGCACTTCCAGCCGCCGCTGTCGGGCGCGCTGCATGTGGCACGCACCAACGCCTTCTTCATGGGCGGCGGCAAGGCGCTGGTGAACGCCTACTACCGCAGCGCGCAGCAGCTGGGCGTGCAGGTGCGCTACGACGCGCCCGTCGAACGCATTGAGCTGGACGGTGAACGTTTCGTCGCCGCCTGGGTGGGGGACGAGCGCACCGGCGAGCGCATCGAGGCGCGGGCCTGCGTGCTGGCCGCCGGCGGCTTCGAATCCAACCGTGAATGGCTGCGCGAGGCCTGGGGGCAGAACGCGCGCGGCGAGTGGCCGGCCGACAACTTCCTCATCCGCGGCACGCGCTACAACACCGGCGTGCTGCTCAAGGATCTGATGACCCAGGGCGCGGACAGCATCGGCGACCCGACCCAGGCCCACATGGTGGCCATCGACGCCCGGGCGCCGCTCTACGACGGCGGCATCTGCACGCGGCTGGACTGCGTGTCGCTGGGCGTGGTGGTGAACCGCGAGGCCGAGCGCTTCTACGACGAGGGCGAGGATTTCTGGCCCAAGCGCTACGCCATCTGGGGCCGGCTGGTGGCGCAGCAGCCCGGCCAGATCGGCTACAGCATCATCGACGCCAAGGCGGTGGGTCGTTTCATGCCGCCGGTGTTCGACGGCGTGCGTGCCGACAGCCTGGCCGAGCTGGCCCGCCAGCTCGGGCTGGACGTCGACCGTTTCACCCGCAGCGTGGCCGAGTACAACGCCGCCTGCCGCGTCGGCAGCTTCGACCACACCCGGCTGGACGACTGCCACACCGAAGGCATCGCCCCGGCCAAGACGCACTGGGCCCTGCCCCTGGATACGCCGCCCTACTTCGGCTACGCCCTGCGCCCGGGCGTGACCTTCACCTACCTGGGCCTGAAGGTGGATGCGACCACGGCGGTGCGCTTCGGCGGGCGGCCCAGCGCCAATCTCTTCGTGGCCGGCGAGATGATGGCCGGCAACGTGCTGGGCCAGGGCTATACCGCCGGCGTGGGCATGTCCATCGGCACGGCCTTCGGGCGCATCGCCGGGGCCCGGGCCGCCGCCGCGCTCGGCCATGGACGCTCGCTGCAGCAGCTGCAGCAGGAACAGCAACAAGGAGCCGGCCATGTCGCCGCTTGACGATCTGGTGCGTGACGCCGCTGCGCTGGCCGACGATCCCTCTGCCACCACGGCTGCCACCGCCACCACCGCGGCGCGGCGCGTCATCCCCATCCGCAGCGCCACGGCGGCCGAGGCCGAGGTGGCGCGCGTGCTGCAGATCTGCAATGCCTGCCGCTACTGCGAGGGTTTCTGCGCCGTCTTTCCGGCCATGACGCGCCGCCTGGCCTTCAGCCCGGCGGACGCGCACTTCCTGGCCAACCTGTGCCACAACTGCGGCGCCTGCCTGCACGCCTGCCAGTACGCGCCGCCGCACGAGTTCGCGCTCAACGTGCCGCAGGCCATGGCGCGGGTGCGTGGCCAGACCTATGCCGACTACGCCTGGCCGCCCGCGCTGGGCCGCCTGTACCAGCGCAACGGGCTGACGCTGGCCGTGGCGCTGGCGGCCGGGCTGGCGCTGTTCCTGCTGCTGGCCGTGCTGGGCCAGGGCGGTACTGATGCGCTGATGCAGCCGGCCGGGCCGGGCAGCTTCTACGCCGTCTTCCCGCACCACATGATGGTGGCGCTGTTCGCCCCGGTGTTCGGCTGGGCCGTGCTGGCGCTTGCGCTGGGCGTGCGGCGCTTCTGGCGCGCCGAGCCGCCGGGGGCGGCCGGTGCCTCGACGGCCGCGCTGGCCGAGGCCGGCGGCCACGCCCTGCGCCTGACCTATCTGGGCGGCGGCCACGGCCAGGGCTGCAACAACGCCGACGACGAATTCACCCTGTGGCGCCGGCGCGCCCACCACGCCACCTTCCACGGCTTCATGCTGTGTTTCGCCGCCACCGGCGTGGCCACGCTCTATCACTACGCGCTGGGCTGGCCGGCGCCCTACGGTGTCACCAGCCTGCCCAAGCTGCTGGGCACGGTCGGCGGTGTCAGCCTGGCCCTGGGCAGCGCGGCGCTGGGCTGGCTCAACCTGCGGCGCCACCCGCTGCAGGGCGATGCGGCGCAGCGCCCCATGGACCGCGGCTTCATCCTGCTGCTGTTCCTGGTCGCGACGAGCGGCCTGGCGCTCATGCTCGGCCACGCCAGCCCGGCCTTCGTGCCCCTGCTGTGCCTGCACCTGGGCGCGGTGATGGCGCTGTTCGCCACGCTGCCCTACGGCAAGTTCGCCCACGGCGTGTTCCGCGGTGCGGCGCTGCTGAAGTGGGCCATCGAGAAGCGCCAGCCCAGCCGGCTGCGGCTGGCCGACGACTGACTGACAGACAGACCGACCGACGGGCAGCCGTGCCACCATCCTGTGCCGGATGCACCGGCCGACCGATCGACGACCAACACGCAGTACCGCACCCGAGGAGACCCGCCCCATGCAACGCCGTTCACTGATCGCCATCACCGTGATGGTGATGTCCACCGTCCTGGCCAGCCCCCGGGCCGCCGCGCAGGACATCCCGAAGAAGACGCTGACCCTGGTCGTCGGCTTTGCCGCCGGTGGCGCGGCCGACACCGGTGCACGTGTCATCGCCCGCAAGCTGGCCGACAACCTGGGCCAGACGGTGGTGGTGGACAACCGTGCGGGTGCCGGCGGCAACCTGGCGCACCAGTACGTGGCCCAGGCGGCACCGGACGGCTCGACCATCCTGCTGGGCTCGATCGGCCCGCTGGCCATCGCGCCGCACCTGATGAAGCTGCCCTACGACCCGCAGCGCGACCTGGCACCGCTCACGCTGGGCATGAGCTTCCCCAACGTGCTGGTGGTGCACGCCGGCGTGCGCGCCCGGACGCTGGCCGAATTCGTCGCCCTGGCCAGGGGCAAGCCCGGCGCGCTGGATTTCGCGTCCACCGGCGCCGGCTCGGCCTCGCACCTGGCCGGCGAGCTGTTCAACCTGCGGGCCGGCATCGACACCGTGCACATTCCCTACAAGGGTGGCGCCCCCGCGCTGCAGGACCTGCTGGGCGGGCGCGTGGCGGCCTACTACTCGACCTGGTCGACGGCGCAGCCGCACGTCGAATCCGGCAAGCTGATCGCCCTGGCCAGCACCGGCCCGACCCGGCCCGACTTCCTGCCGGGCGTGCCGACCATCGCCGAGTCGGGCTACCCGGGCTTCGCGGCCACCAACTGGTACGCCTTCGTCGCCCCCGGCAGGACGCCGCCGGCCGTGCTGGAGCGCTGGAACCAGGAACTGGTCAAGGCCCTGAATGCGCCCGAGGTCAAGGCCGAGCTGCTCAGGCACGGCCTGACGCCGCAGCCCGGCAGCCGCGACGACCTCGCACGCTTCATCAGCGCCGAGACGGCCACCTGGGGCAGGCTGATCCGCGAGCGCAGGATCACGGCGGATTGACGAGACGCGCGCGCCGACGGTGGCGCTCCTGCTGGGGCGCGTGGTCGCCCATGCGCTGGTGCAGGAGCAGGTGCGCGCCCGAGGTTGGCCTGGTTTCTCTTGCCCCGCGGCGACGCCGGGGCAGCGGGCGTTGCCGGCGTCGGGTGCTGCCGGCCTGGTTCGCTCTGGCTCGGACTCGGGCGGGACGATCATTCACGTGAGTTTCCATGCCGTGCGTACGCACGCCCGGCGATCCGCAGGCCGTACCGCCGCAGCGGCACCGCGCAGGTTCCGCAGCCGGTGACATCTCGATACCAGCAAGCTGGCAAAACTACCGCTCGTGCCGATATTCTCATTTTTAGCCGCCCTGCATGAGCACCACACTGCGCGCCATGTCGATGCCTACCCAGCCCCACTTCGCCGTCCCGGCCGCAGGCCTGGACGTTTCCACTGAACCGGCCGCCACGGCAGACGCGCCCGTGCCGCCATGCACCGGCGCGCACGCTTCAGCGGCCGTGCCTGCCGGTGCTGCGGCGCAGCCCGCGCGACGACGTGGCCGCCAGCCCATGCTGGCGCGCGCCGGCCTGGCCGGTCTGGGCATGGCGGCACTGCTGGGTGGCTGCGGCCTGCCGCCTCCGCCGCCCGAGCGTGCCCCGGTGACACGCACCGTCTGGCTCGACCAGGGCTGGAGCGACGGGCAGCGCCAGTGGTTCCACCACGTCAGCCAGGGCACGGCGACGCTGCCGGTGCAGTACGAGTGGTTCCTGGCCCTGGAGCAGCCCGAGCTGTCGCTGTTCGGTGCGCCCGGCCTGTTCAGCGACGCCGACTACATGCGCCGCTGGGGCTTCATGGACGCACCGAAGTCCGCCGACAACCCCGGCGGCCTGCCCATAGGCATCGCCCTGACGGCCGACTTCAAGGACCCCAACACCGGGCACATTCAGCGCGCCGCCGGCTTCACCTGCGCGGCCTGCCACACCGGCCAGCTCACCTACCAGGGCACGGCGCTGCGCATCGACGGCGGCGCGGCGGTGGCCAACATCCCCGGCATGCTCAAGGCGCTGGGCTTCGCGGCCATCCTGACGAAATACGTGCCCGGCCGCTTCGACCGCTTCGCCCACCGCGTTCTGGGCGAGCGCTACAGCGAGGCCGCGGCGGCCGAACTCAAGCAGGCCTACGACAGCAACCTGGAGACCATCAAGCACATCGCGCGGCTCGACAAGTCGGTCGAGAAACACAGCGTCGAGGAAGGCTTCATGCGCCTGGACGCGCTCAACCGCATCGGCAACCAGGTCTTCGCGCTGGACACGGGCAAGGACGCCAACTACGCCGCCACCACCGCGCCGGTGAGCTTTCCGCACATCTGGAACACCTCGTGGTTCACCTGGGTGCAGTGGGACGGCTCCATCATGCAGCCCATGGTGCGCAACGCCGGCGAGGCACTGGGCGTGGCCTCGGGCATCAACCTGACCGGCCCGAAGGAGAGCCGCTTCCAGACCACCGCCCGGCTCGACGCGCTGCACCGCATCGAGACCCAGCTGGCCGGCGAGCAGGCGCCGCTGCCGCGCCAGCGCTTCGGTGGCCTGGCGTCGCCGCGCTGGCCCGAGGAACTGCTGGGCCGCATCGACCGCACCCAGGCCGCCGCGGGCCGCCAGCTCTACGAGCAGCACTGCCAGGGCTGCCACCTGCCCGCGCCCGACAGCCCGGCCTTCTGGGCCGACCAGCACTGGGCCACGCTGCCCGGCAGCCGCCAGCGCTATCTGGCCGTGCCGCTGATACCGCAGAAGGTGGTCGGCACCGACCCCATGCAGGCACGCGTGCTGGCCGAACGCAACGTGGACACCACCGGCATCGGCATCGACGCATCCATCCAGCTGCTCGGCCCGCAGGGCTGCCAGCCCGTGCCCGCGCCGGTGCAGGACGGCCCGGCGGTCAACTTCGCCGCCGCCCTGGGCGCGGTGGTGCAGCAGACCATGGACACCTGGTACCGCCAGCACCAGGTGCCGCCCGAGCAGCAGAGCGTGATGAACGGCGACCGCCCCAACTGCCTGCAGAACGCGCCGGTCTACCGCGCTCGCCCGCTCAACGGCGTGTGGGCCACCGCGCCCTTCCTGCACAACGCCAGCGTGCCCACGCTGTACGACCTGCTCTCGCCCGGTGCCGAGCGCCCGGCCACGGTCTGGCTGGGCAACCTGGAGTTCGATCCGGTCAAGGTTGGCATCGACCCACGCGAGTTCGCCCGCGGCACCCGCGTGGACACCACCCGGCCCGGCAACTCCAACCGTGGCCACGAGTTCGACGACGCGCCGGCCGGCACACCCGGCGTGATCGGCCCGAAGTTCAGCCCCGAGCAGCGGCGCGCGCTGGTGGAGTACCTGAAGACGCTGTGAGCGCCGCTGGCCGCCCGCCGTGCCGGCGTCTGACCCGCGCCGGGCGCGGTCCGGTCCGGTCCGGCTAGGCCAGCCGCAGCAGGTGCGGCCCGCTGGAGCCGTCCCACGCCACGAGGCTGCCGTCGGCACGCAGCGCCAGCGTCGCGGTGTTGCCCGCGGCGGCGGCGACCACGTCGTCGAGCAGCCGTCGCGGCTCGATGCCGAACCCCTCGCCCCAGGCCCACAGCGTGCGGTCGGCGCGGATGGCCAGCGAGTGGCGCGATCCGGTGGCGATGGCGCGCGCACCGTCGAACACCCGGCCCCAGCGGTCGGCCTTGTCGCCCAGGCCGTGCTTGCCCAGCGGCCCGAACCGGTTGCCGCCCGTTCCCATCACCACACCGTCGCGGCTGAGGTAGATCGCATGCCCGGTGTGCGCCCGCACGGCGAGCGCGTCGGCCGCGGTGGTGACGTAGCCGGTGCTCGCGCAAAGCCGGCCGTCGCCGTACTGGCCGCGGTGCGCCAGGCCGCGCACCCACAAGGTGCCGTCGCGGCGGATGTAGTAGTCGGCGCCGTCGCCGATGCAGGCATCGACCACGTCGTCGGCAATGCGCTGCACTGGCGGCTGTGCCTGTGCCTGTGCCTGTGCCTGCCCACCTGCCTCGCTGCCACCGCCGTGCCACAGCACGCCCGCGCTGTCGATCGCGAACCAGCCCGACCGGCCGCAGGCGAATGCGCTCACGCCCGTCATCAGCATGGTCACCGGGCCGGGGACGCCACCGGGCCCGTCGCCCCAGCGCAGCAGCCGGCCGTTGTCCAGCAGGGCGTGGTAGCTGTGCTCGCCTACGCCCACCTGCCGCACGCCGTCACGCAGGCGCTGCGGCTGGTCGCGTCCCGTCCAGCCGTGGGCGACGCCGTCCACCAGCGCCATGTGGCGGTCGTAGTACGAAGCCAGCTGCGGGCCGGTGCCGTCTGCCCGGGCGGTGGTGCCGGACATCGTGGCCAGCACAGCCGGTGCGCCACCGATCGCGCTGATCATGGTGCGCCGCAGCATCGGGCTGTCCCCGGGGCGCCTTGTGCGGCAAGCGCAGGCCGCCGCACCGCAGCGCGGATGGCCTCCATCTCGGCATGTGCGGTCGGGTCGGTGGCGGTGACGACGCGGCTGGGCGCCGCACCGACGATCACCTCGCCGCGCAGCACCACGGCACCGAAGGGCTGGTCACCGGCACGCACCGCGTCGTCACGCATGGCCTCGGCGCGGCGCATGGCCAGGCGCACGGGTGTGTCGTCGGTACCGTCGGCAGCCAGTCCCGGTCCGCTGCACCAGGGCAGCGCAGCGGCCAGCAGGCAGTCGCGGCGGCGTACGCCGGGAGGGGCGGCGGGCGAGGAAGGCATGACTGATTCTGCTTGAACAGGCGTGGGGGCGGGGGCGAACATCGGCACCTGCCCTCGTCGGCCTCGGGCGACAGGACGACGCTTCCAGCTCCCGCCGTCACCCGCCATGCACCATCGCCCTTGCTACGGCGGCGTTGCGCTTGCGCCTGCTGTCCACGCCCACCGGCCGGCTGACCCTTCGGCTCCGCTCCCTTCGGCTCCGCTCCCTTCGGCTCCGCTCCCTTCGGCTCCGCTCAGGGAGCGGGTGAAGCCAGTCGGCCACGCAGAGCCCGTTGGCTGAGCGGCGGGCGTTGGCTGAGCGGAGCCGAAGCCAACACGGAAACACGGCAAGGCCCACACGTGCCAGTCTGGCATGCTTGCGGCCAAACAACAGACGGCGGCGTGCAGCCCCACGAGTGTCTTCCATGGACATGACCGCGTTGGAGCAGGAACTGCTTCGTTACCTTGCCGACCGAATCACGAACGAGTTTGGCGACGCCGTCAAGCCATATTCATCCACACAGGACCACGCGTCTGCCGGTCCCCATGATGAACCTCCTCGTTTCGAGCTGGCTTTCGAGTTGCGGCTCTGGGACGAAGGCGGCGGCACATGGCGTGCACCGGTCATCTGCAGGGATGTGCTGGATGCCTACAGCAAGCTGCCTGCTGGTTTGACGCAAGACCGGACAAACCTGCTGGACATCCATGGAGAGCTCGGTGCCGGCAAGTCCTGCACCATGGCACGACTGTTCTGCGGGCTGGCAAGAGCGGTGATGCAGCACCAGGGCGATCACACCCTGCATGTGCCACTGCTGTTGCAGCTCAGCCAGTGGACACGACCGGGCGAAAGTTTTTCAGAGTTTCTGGCCCGTCATTGGCACGAAGGCGGTTACCCGTTGCTGGCCAGGGATTGGGCGATGTTGCAGGGGCAACGCCCCTTGTTGTTGCTGCTTGACGGACGTGACGAGATACCGGACGCGCTGCAACTCGAGAAGAACGATTTCCTGTACGACGAAGTGGAGTCGCGGGAGGCGATCACGGCCTGGGCCGGGCTCATAGGCAGCCGGACAACTCCCTCCAGCCAGGCCACGTCGGCCATGAATACGCTGGAACTGCTGCCGCTGCCCGCCGAGCAGGTACTGGAATACCTGCGGCATCGGGCGGCGGCTCGCCCACCCGAGCCGATCCGCGACATCATCGGCACAGCCGTGTCGCCTGCTGCCAAACCGCCGACCGTGCCGGCCGCCATGCCTACAGACACAGTCACACACGGCATGCCGCTCTTCATGCGTCGGCCCTACTGGCTATCGATGTGGGCCAGCCTGGAACGTGACGTCGACCCGCTCAACTGCAAACGTCATGATCTGGTCGACACCTATCTCGCCGACCGCCATGCGCGTGGCAGGCAGTGTTATGGCATGTCACACCGCGCCGAGCAGGTGCCTCGCCAGCCGGAGTGGACAAGGGCGTTGCGGGCACTGGCGCTGACGCTGGTATTGCCACATGGCCAAACGGCGTGGCGCCATGGCGCTCGACTGCGCGCATATTCCAGCCTGTCGGTCTTGTGCGACGCCCCGACCGCCATGACCCGGGCGCAGGTGGAAGGCCAACTGGCACCGTCGATGCTGGAGTTCTCGCTGCACGTGCAGGTGCTGCAGCAACGCAAGGGGCTGTACTTCTTTCAGCATCAATTGCTGCAGGAAGTGCTGGCGGCAGGCAGCCTGCTGTCGGCCTGTGCTGCTGACCCGCAGGGTGCAAGCGTTTTCTGGCCCGCCAGCACCTGGTGGCGAAACACTGGCTGGGAAAGGGTGGCGATGATCGCTGCAGAACTCCTGGATGGCGATGTCGCTGCCGTGCATCGCTTCGTGTTCTGGCTCGCACAGGCGCAGCCCGAAGTGGCCTTGCAGGCCTGGCATGCGGCCGGCCGTCCGCCAATGGGGGCCGAACTGCCGGCCTGGATCCGCGCGTACTGGCAGCCCGGCATGACTGACCCGGTGCGATGGCCTGCACCGGCGGCGCGCGCCGCGATCGGGCGCGCCCTGGCAGGCTTCGACCTGGACGACCGGCACGGCATAGGACTGCGTCCCGACGGCCTGCCCGATATCGACTGGGTCGAATTCAGCGATGGCCTGCCTTTCATCTTCCAGGACGCCGAACATCCCGGGCTGCCGCCATTTGCAATATCACGCTACCCGATCACCGTGCGCCAATACCAGGTCTTTGTCGATGCCCCCGATGGGCATGTCGATGCGCGCTGGTGGCATGGCATCGAGCAGTGGCAGTACCAGTCCTTCTGGGTCGTTCCGAACGACACATCATCACCAGGCGAGTGGCGGCGGTACGAGGAAATACCCCGCGGAATCCTGCAGCCTGACATTCCTGATACCAATTGCCCGCGTGGCGACGTGACCTGGTATCAGGCCACGGCCTATTGCCGCTGGCTTTCGCATCACCTTGGACAAGAGATCAGCCTGCCCACCGAACGGCAATGGGAGCGTGTTGCACGTGGCCGGCATGGTGGCGATACCCCAGTTCGTCGCGCGACTATCCAGCCGGCCACATGAATTGCGACGACCCGGATCTGGACGACTCATGCTGCTCAGGCACCAGCGCTGTCGGCATCTTTCCCCAGGGGGCGACGCCAGACGGTGGCGTTCACGACATGGCCGGCAATGTCTCGGAGTGGTGTCTCGACGCCGTCGAGTGTCCCATCAGCGACCCCGAGTGGGTCGGCTCCGACTGGCGCGCCATGCGTGGCGGCAACTGGATCTGCGGCCCCACGTCTCAGGGCTGTCTGCTGCGCGGCAGTCAAGCGGCCGAGGTCTGGGATCCTGACTACGGCTTCAGGGTGTGCCGCCGCATCGCGGACACCGTCGGGCCCGAAGACCGGGCGCCAGGCACCATGGTCATCTGACCGGCGTCACCCTGCGATGACCTGATGATCCTCCGGGTGTAAGCGATCATTGCTCAGGAATCGTTGATATTCGGCCTGCAAATTGCAATTGCAGGCTGCAAATGCCAGTTGCAGACCGCAAAAGGAAATTGCGCGCTGCAATCGCATTATTCCGCCTGCGGTTTTGCACAAAATTGTTCGGAAGAAATCTTTCAGTCTGCATGCGGGCACTGCGCACCCCAATGACCCGTTGCGCAATGCAGATGCGAGTTCCGCTGTGAGGCGCGCCTTTGCAGCAAGATATCCGGCGTTTCGTGACCAATTTGCCAGCATGCAAGACCCGATCATGCATGGCAATGAAAGTCAACTCGCAAACGCGATCGCCCGGCTTGTTCTGCAGCATCTTGAAATTGACTTGGCCATGATCAGTAGCGCTGAACGAAGAAGACTTTTCAAGGAGCAGAAAGTGACTGCTAGATTGAACTCGTCCTTCGGACGTTTATCGGTGCCCGAGTTCATCGCCACCGCGAACGCAATTTGTGACCGCCAGGCCGACAGCCCGCACTATCCCCTGAATATCTGGCCCGACAAGGTGCCCAGACCTGATGCCGTGCGCGATGCCGTCGAACGCATGCGTGTGCTCAGCGTCGAAAGCCAGACGCGTGACGCCAACAAGATCCGCGAGCGCAACAAGCTGCGCAGCGAATCTGACGACCCAGGTGACCCGGACGCAGCCGCGCTGACGGCTTCCTGATCTTCCGCCCACCGCACCTTTTCTTGTCCGTCTTCTTCTTTCAGCTAGGTGGGGTGGGTGGAAGCTCAGACACGCGTGGACTGGCCTGCGTAGTGGTCATACACATGCGCATAGGCCCGCGCCATCTTCTCGGCCCGCACGTCCTTCGTGAACTGCGGCGGCAGGGCGCGCAGGCCAGACTTGAGTGCCTGCATTACCCCCGCCCTGGCCTGCTGCTTCTCCCGCCAGTCCAGCACCAGCTTCTCGCGCTTGAGCGTCGCCAGCAGTTCGCGACAGACCTTCTTGACCTCGGCCTCCTCGGCCTGGGTCAGCGCCGGCTCGGGCTTGGTGAGGATGTCAAACAGCGCCAGCTCTTCCTCGCTCAGGTTCTCGGCGATCGCGCGCCGGTCTTCTTCGAGCAGCTTGGCGGCGAAGTCCTTCAGCTCGGCGAAGAAGGCCTCGATGTTCTGGCTGCCGGCGTTGTAGGCGTCGATCAGCTGCTCGAACTTCTCGGCCAGATCCATGCGTGAAGCGTTGGCCGCCAGCATCTGGGCCAGCTTGCCCTCGATCAGCGCCTTGAGCTTTTCCGCTTCGGTGCGCTTGTTGTGGCCCTGGGCGAACTTGGCCTGCAGCGCCTCGAAGTCGATCTCGGACAGGT
>JBJOKY010000335.1:0-7096 GCA_046045865.1 Pseudomonadota bacterium
GCAAGGCCGTGTGATCAAGGCCTTGCCGGCAGGCTCATCGCGATTTGCGATCGAAGGGGTTGTCGGCGGAGCGCAGCTCGATGCGCAGCGGCGTGCCGCTGAGGCGGAAGTGCTCGCGAAAGCGCCCCTCAAGGAAGCGCTTGTAGGCCTCGGTCACGTGCTCGACGCCGCTGCCGTGGATGATGATGAGCGGCGGGTTGCGCCCGCCCTGGTGCGCATAACGCAGCTTGGGCCGGAACGCGCCCGAACGGCGCGGCTGCTGCAGTTCCACCGCCTCGTGCAGCAGGCGGGTGAGCACCGGCGTGGTCATCTTCACCGTGGCCGAGGCCCAGGCGTCACCGATGGCCTTCCACAGCGGCCCCAGGCCCTGGCGCCGCTTGGCCGAGATGTGCAGCACCGGCGCGAAGCGCAGGAAGGCCAGGCGCTGCTCGATCTGGCGCTCGAGCATCTCGCGCTGGTGGCTGTCGATCGCGTCCCACTTGTTGACCGCCACGACCACGGCGCGTCCGGCGTCGAGGATGTAGCCGGCGATGTGCGCGTCCTGGTCGGACACGCCTTCCACCGCATCGATCAGCAGCAGCACCACGTTGGCGTCGGTGATGGCCTGCAGCGTCTTGACGACCGAGAACTTCTCGATCGCCTCGAACACCTTGCCCTTGCGACGCAGGCCGGCGGTGTCGATCAGCTCGAACTTCTGGCCGTTGCGCTCGAAGGGCACGTGGATGGCGTCGCGTGTCGTGCCCGGCATGTCGAACGCGACCAGCCGCTCCTCGCCCAGCCAGGTGTTGATCAGCGTGGACTTGCCCACGTTGGGCCGCCCCGCCACCGCAAGACGGATAGGTCGGTCCGGATCCGAATACAGCACATCGGCCAGTGCCGCCGGACCGGCCTTGGCAGCGGCATCCAGCGCGGCCTTGCCGGGCTCGGCGCTGTCGAACTCCTCGTCGTCCTCGTCCGGCGGTGGTGCGACCAGGCCTTCGAGTGCCAGCTCGACGATGGCGCGCACGCCCTGGCCGTGCGCCGACGAGATCGCCAGCGGCTCGCCGATGCCGAGCTCGTGGAACTCGGCCAGCTGCGGGCCGTCCTTCATGCCCTCGGCCTTGTTGGCCGCCAGCAGCACGCGCTTGTTGGCGCTGCGCAGGTACCTGGCGATGTCGTGGTCCTGCGCCGACAGCCCGGCACGCACGTCGACGACGAAGATCACGGCATCTGCCTCGGCCACGGCCTGACGTGTCTGCTTGGCCATCTCCATGTAGATGCCGCTGCCGGAATCGGGCTCGAAGCCGCCGGTGTCGATGACGATGAACTCGAGCTCACCCACCTTGCCGTTGCCGTAGTGGCGATCGCGCGTGAGGCCGGCGAAGTCCGCGACGATGGCGTCGCGGCTGCCGGTGAGGCGGTTGAACAGGGTGGACTTGCCGACATTGGGTCGGCCGACCACGGCGATCACGGGTTTCATCGGGACACCTGGGCCACACGGGCCATGACGAGACTAGGGGGCCGGAGCGGCGCGCAACGGGCAGGCCCGGCGCGCCGGATCAGGACTCATTCTGGACGGAAGGCGTAGGCCGTGCCCTTGCTGGTCAAGGCCAGCAGGGTCTGGCCCGTGCGCACCAGGGGCGCGGCGATGGCACCACCGTCGGTGGGCAGACGCAGCAGCTGCTCGCCCTTGTCGCGCGACAGGAAGTGCAGATAGCCCTCGGCATCGCCGAAGACCACCGTCGTGCCGGCCACCACGGGCGCGCTCAGGCCGCGGAAACGCAGCTTCTCGCTGCTCCAGACCGGATCGCCGCTGGCGCGCTTCCAGGCCGAGACGCGGTCGCTGGAATCCGCCGCGTAGAGGTAGTCGGCGTCGGCTGCAACGCCTTCGTAGCCGCCGAAGTTGCGCTGCCACAGCAGGCTGTTGCGCTCGGCGTTCACGCAGGCCACGGTGGCCTGGAAGGCACGCACGCACACCGCGTCGCCCACGCGCGCGCCCGGCCCGACCAGATCGGCCAGGCGCTCGACCTCGTTGGTGCCGCGCGGCGCGGCGATGACGGTCTCGCTGCGCACCGTGCCCAGCAGCGGGTCGATCCCGGCCAGACGCGGACCCAGGCCCACCAGCAGCGTGTCCTTGTAGGCCACCATGACGCCGCGCTGCGCCAGCGCGAGCGGCTCGCCCGGACGCGCCAGCGACCACAGCTTGCGGCCGTCGAGCACGTCGTAGGCCTCGACCACGCGGTCGACACCCTGCAGGAAGACCCGCTCGCCCGCCACCTGCGGTGCACTCACGACGCGCGAGCCCACCCGCACGCGCCAGCGCACCTTGCCGGCTTCGAGCACGAGCAGCTCGTTGTCCTGCGTCACCACGGCGTGGAAGCGCCCGTCGCTGCCGACACCCGCCGACAGCCTCGCGCCGGCATCGAGGCGCTCGCGCACCGCACCGGTCGCCACATCGATGACGGTCACGGTGCCGTCCAGCGCAGCGGTCACGAACTGGTCGGCCTGGCCGACACGCACCTGCGCCACCGAACCGGCCGGCAGCGGCGTGCCGACCGACACGCTCCAGACCTGCTTGCCGGCGATGCGGGGCTGCACCGGCTCCAGGGGCGTGGGCACGGGCTTGTCGGCGGAACAGGCCGCCAGACCTGCCACGACCAGGGCGGCAGCCAGCCAGCCCGCAGCGCGACGCGGGCCCGGCAGCGTGGCGCCGTCAGCCCGATCCGCGCCCGGTGCGCGACCCAGGGCCATCACTTGGACGCCCCTGCGGCCGCTGCAGCCGGTGCGGGCGCTGCGCCCAGGGCAGTCAGCTTGGCATCCACCAGTCGGCGGTAGTCGTCGGTGGCGGCCAGCGCCGCATAGGCCTGCTGGTAGGCCGCGACAGCCTCGGCGTCCTTGCCCTGGGCGTGCAGCACGTCGCCGCGCCGATCGGCCATCAGGGCGTCGAAACTCTTGGGTACGCTGGCATTCAGATGCTTGAGGGCTTCGTCGTACTTCTTCTCGTCCAGCAGCAGGGCAGCCAGGCGCAGGCGGGCGATGGCGCGGTATTCGTCCTCGCTGGCGTGTTCGGCCACCCAGGTCAGGCTGGCCTGGGCCGCAGGCAGCTGGCCCTTGTCGAACTGCACCTTGGCGGCCAGCAGGCCGCCCTGGCCAGCGAAGGCGGCCGAGCCGTAGCGATCCTTCAGGTCGGCAAACACCTTGCCCGCACGCTCGGCATCACCGGCCTGGGCTGCGCGGTCGATCTCCTCGTACATGCCGGCGGCCTTGGCCGACTGCTCGCGCTGGTAGTAGTGCCAGCCGTTCCAGGCCGCGTACGCGCCCAGCGCGAGCACGAAGGTCCAGGTGATGAGGTTGCCGTACTTGCGCCAGAAATGCTTGAGGTCTTCGAGCTGTTCCTGTTCTTCGAGGTCGAGATTGGTGGCCATGGATCGCTGTCGTTTTGGGTTTGCTGGCGCAAAAACCGCGATTATGCGGGGAGCAGGTCGGCGGCCCAGGTCGGCACCGCAGCCAGTTCGCGCAGTGTTTGGGCCCCGGCGCCGTCACGCAGCGCCTTGACCACGACCTGGCCCTGGGCCAGTTCGCTGGCACCGAAGATGAGCGCATGGCGTGCGCCGCTGGCGTCGGCCTTCTTGAACTGCGACTTCATGCTGCCCGTGCCGTCCTTGCCGGCGGCGTTCATCTGCACCGCCACGCCGGCGGCGCGCAGCGCATCCAGCGCCACCATCACCGGCGCCAGCGGCACGCCTTCGCCGATCACGGCGTAGGCATCCGGCGCAGCACCCGGCACCGGCACGCCCAGCTCCTGCAGCAGCAGCAGCAGGCGCTCGATGCCCAGGCCGAAGCCGATGGCGGGCGTGGGCTTGCCACCCAGCTGCTCGAACAGACCGTCGTAGCGCCCGCCGCCACACACCGTGCCCTGCGAGCCGAGCTGGTCGGTCACCCACTCGAAGACGGTGAGGTTGTAGTAGTCCAGACCACGCACCAGGCGCGGGTTGATGCGGTAGGGCAGGCCGGCGGCATCCAGCACGGCGCACACCGCGTGCAGGTGGGCGCGTGACTCGGCGCCCAGGTGCTCGGCCAGCTTGGGCGCGGCTTCCACCAGGGCCTGCATCGCCGGGTTCTTGCTGTCCAGGATGCGCAGCGGGTTGGTCGCCAGGCGCCGGCGCGAGTCCTCGTCGAGCTGGTCGGCATGCGCTTCGAAGTAGGCCACCAGCGCCGCGCGGTGCGCCGCACGCTCGGCCGGCTGGCCCAGGCTGTTCAGTTCCAGGCGCACATGCTGGCCGACCACCAGGCCGAGTTCTTCCCACAGCCGGCGCACCATGAGGATGAGTTCGGCATCCACGTCCGGCCCGGCAAAGCCCAGGGCCTCGACGTCGAGCTGGAAGAACTGGCGGTAGCGCCCTTTCTGTGGCCGCTCGTGGCGGAACACCGGGCCGATGCTCCACACGCGCAGCGGGCCGTTGTACAGCGCGTTGTGCTCGACCATGGCGCGCACGATGCCGGCGGTGATCTCCGGGCGCAGCGTGAGCTGGTCGTTGTTCATCGCGTCGGTCCAGGAGTACATCTCCTTTTCCACGATGTCGGTGGCCTCGCCGATGCCGCGCACGAACAGCGGCGTGGGCTCCACCACCGGCGTGAGCAGGTAGTGGTAGCCGTGACGGGCGAGCACGCGGTCCACGGTGCGCTCGAACCAGCGCCACAGCGCGGAATCGGGCAGCTTGTCCTTGCGCGGCACGCCGGCCGGCAGGATGTCGTTCATGCCTTTGACGGCCTTGATGATGTCAGCCATGAATGAATGGGAATGCTGAAGAAGTGACGTACCCGCGCGACCAGCCGCACAGGCACGGGGAAGAGGATCAGGCGGTGATAGGACGGCGCAGACCGGCGGCACCAGTTCGTCGCCCGCGAGCCGCCCGGGGCGACCTCAGGCACGCGCAGCGTCAATGCGCCGCGGTGGCGTTGCCCCAGCGGCGCTCGATGTATTGCTCGACGATGGTCTGGAACTCGCGGGCGATGCCCTCGCCGCGCAGCGTCATGGCCTTCTCGCCATCGATGAAGACCGGCGCGGCCGGCGCCTCGCCCGTGCCCGGCAGGCTGATGCCGATGTCGGCATGCTTGCTCTCGCCCGGGCCGTTGACGATGCAGCCCATCACGGCCAGCTTCATGGTCTCGACGCCGGGGTACTTCGCGCGCCAGACCGGCATCTGCGCACGCAGGTAGTCGTCGATCTGCTTGGCCAGCTCCTGGAAGGTGGAGCTGGTGGTGCGGCCGCAGCCGGCACGAAGCTGCGCAGGCCCAGGGCCTGCAGGATCTCCAGCGCCACCACCACCTCCTGCGTGCGCGCCTCGCCCGGCTGGGGCGTGAGGCTGACGCGGATGGTGTCGCCGATGCCCTGCTGCAGCAGCACGCCCAGGGCCGCAGCCGAGGCCACCGTGCCCTTGGTGCCCATGCCAGCCTCGGTCAGGCCCAGGTGCAGCGGATAGTGGCAGCGCTGCGCCAGCTCGCGGTAGACGGCGATGAGGTCCTGCACGCCGCTGACCTTGCAGCTGATGAGCACCTGGGCCGGCGCCATGCCCAGCTCCACCGCGTAGGCGGCCGAGTCGAGCGCGGACTGGATCAGCGCCTCGTACATCACCTGGCGGGCGTCCCAGGGCGTGGCCCGGGCGGCGTTCCGGTCCATCAGGTGGGCGAGCAGTTCCTGGTCCAGGCTGCCCCAGTTCACGCCGATGCGCACCGGCTTGTCATGGCGCAGCGCGGCCTCGATCATCTGGCCGAACTGGCGGTCGCGCTTGTCGCCCTTGCCGACGTTGCCGGGGTTGATGCGGTACTTGCTCAGCGCGGCCGCCATGGCCGGATAGTCGGTCAGCAGACGGTGGCCGTTGTAGTGGAAGTCGCCGATCAGCGGCACGTTGATGCCCATGCGGTCGAGCTGCTCGCGGATGTGCGGCACGGCCTCGGCCGCCTCGGGCGTGTTGACCGTGATGCGCACCAGCTCCGAACCGGCAATCGCCAGCTCCTTGACCTGGATGGCCGTGCCGATGACGTCCACCGTGTCGGTGTTGGTCATGGACTGCACGCGCACCGGCGCGTCGCCGCCCACGGTGACCACATGGTCGCCCCAGCGCACCTGGGCCTGCAGGCTGCGCCGCGGCAGGGGTTCGCCCAGCGGGATGGGGAATTGTTCGGTGTCGGTCATGGCGGAATGGGGGCGGGTCGGCGGGCCGACTCACTTCAGTTCGAGACGGGCCACGTTCTCCCGGGTCAGCGGCACCAGATCGACCGGCCGCCCGCGGAAACTGACCTCGGTGCCGGCGGCATTGCCAATCTTGGCGCGCATGGGCAAGGCACCATCCAGGCCCACGGTCTCGCCGGGGGTCAGCATGCGCGAAAGCAGCAGGCGGTTGGCCCCGTCACTCACCTCCACCCAGGACGCAGCGGTGGTGCGCAGCACCAGCGACCCGGCAACGGCCGGTGCGGCCACGGCTGCCGAAGCAGCGCTCTGACCCACCTCGACCGGGGCCGAGAACACGGTCTCGACCACCGCGCTGGCGGGCAGGGGCGGCGCCGAGGCGCCACCGACAGCCACGCCAGGCGAGAGCATGGCCCCGCCAGCATCACCGTCAACCTGGCTGACGCCGCTGGCGGCAGGAGCCGCGGGCGCGCTGCTCTGAGGCAGGTGTGCTCCCAACTGGCCAGCGGCTGACCGCAGGTCGGGCAGGAACCAGAATACCAGGGCCGCCACCAACAGGCCTGCCGGCACCAGCCATGAAAGCTTCAGCAGGCCCGCCGGGCCAACCTGGCGCAGATCACCGTTCGCGCCTCCATCGCGGAAAGGCGCTGCCAGGCCGCGCGTCACATGCTCCAGTTCGGCCTGCATGCCAGCCGCGGCGGGCAGCAGGGCCAGCACGGGGGTGGCATCCGCGCCCAGTTGGCGACAGACGGCCAGGCTCAGGCTGCGCACGAAAGCCATGCCCGGCAGGGCGTCGTAGCGGTCGGCCTCCAGCAGCTCGAGCTTGCGGCTGGGCACCTTGAGCGCCTGGGCCAGGCGGTCGAGGTCCATGCCCTGGGCTTCGCGCAGCGAGCGCAGCAGGCTGCCGGCAGAGGCAGAGGCGGCAGC
>JBJOKY010000062.1:0-15689 GCA_046045865.1 Pseudomonadota bacterium
CCAGGCCTGCAGCCGCAGGGCCAGCCACTGGCGTACCTGCGGCGTGGCGGCGCGGCTGCGCGCGGCGAAGCTGGCGCGCCCGGCCTCCCAGCCGCGGCGCAGCGCGGCGGTGGCCAGCAGCAGCTCGGCCGGCGGGCGCAGGCCGTGGCAGGCGTGGTCGCGACCGAGCTCGTAGGCGAGGTCGACGGTGTCGATCGCCGTGGCGGGAAACTCGAAACTCAGACTGACCTGGGCCATGGTGCACTCCTGTTGATCGGCACTGGGCGCTGGCTGGATGCGGCGATGGTCGCCGGGTCTCACGTTGCGCCCCATGCCTGCAGTCTTGCATCTGCGAGGCTCATGGCGTGAGCCTGTCCAGGGTGATCGCTGCGCGTCACCCTGCACCCGAGTATGCGGCGCCTCGGAGCGTCGCCCGGCTTGAATGTGCCAGCGATATCCCTGTCAATTCAACGCTTTGCCACCCGTCCGCGGGGCTTGGGCGGCGCGCTGCCGAATTGCTGCGTGCTTCCTGCACGAGGGGCAGGTAACGCGATGTACGAGTTGTTCTGGCGCTACCATCTGGCTCAGGACATGAGCCTGTTTCGGTGCGGCAGGGCGCACCTGCACAGGCTTGTCCTGCCCCTGAAGTCCCGTTTCCCGCACGACCGCGCCAGCCCGGCGCTGCCAGCCCGCCATGGATCGCACCGAACGTTTCTACCGCATCGAAGTCCTGATCCGCGACCGCGGACACGTGAGTTTTGCCGACCTGCAGGCCGAGCTGGAGGTCTCGCGCGCCACGCTCAAGCGCGACCTGGAATACCTGCGCAGCCGCATGGACGTGCCCATCGTCTACGACCGCGACCGCAACGGCTACCGTTTCGAGGCCCCGCCGGCCGAAGTGCCCGGCGCGCCCGGGCGCAACGGCCGCAAGGCGCGCGCCGGGCGCGAGCTGCCGGGCGTGTGGTTCAGCGAACGCGAGATCCATGCCCTGCTGACCATGCAGCAGCTCATCCGGGGGCTGGATGGCAGCGGCATCCTGGCGCGCCACCTCGCGCCGCTCCAGGACAAGCTGCAGACCATGCTGGGCACCAGCGAGGCCGAGGTGCGCGAGCTCATGAAGCGCGTGCGCATCGCCCAGCCCACGCGCCGGCCGGTGGGACTGCAATGCTTCGAGCGCGTCGGTGCGGCGCTGCTGGGTCGTCAGCGCCTGGAGCTGCTGTACTACACGCGCAGCAAGCGCACCGAGTCGTGCCGTGTCGTGTCACCGCAACGCCTGGTGCATTACCGCAACACCTGGTACCTGGACGCCTGGTGCCACCAGCAGGACGGCCTGCGCCGCTTCGCGCTCGATGCCGTGCGCGGCGCCGAGCTGGTCGAGCAGCGCGCCAAGGATGTGGCGATGAAGACGGTGGAGGCCGAACTCGATGCCGGCTACGGCATCTGGGGCGGCAAGGTGCTCAAGCTGGCCAGCCTGCGCTTCGCGCCCGAGGCGGCGCAGTGGGTGGCGCACGAGGCCTGGCACGCCGACCAGCAGCAGGAGCTGCTGGCCGACGGCAGCCTGCGCCTGACGCTGCCCTACAGCGACGACACCGAGCTGGTGATGGACCTGCTGCGCCACGGCCCGGATGTGCAGGTGCTGGGCCCACCCGAGCTGCGCCGCCGGGTGGCCGAGCGGCTGGGCCTGGCCTTGGCACAGTACGCCGTGGCAGGCCAGGATGCCTGAGCGGCCGGCCGGGAGCGCCCGGTCCGGCCACCGCGCTGCCGCGGCGCCAGGCGCCGGTCAGAGCTTGAGTTCCAGTCGCAGGGTCCAGACGCGGTAGGTGCGCGCCGCGGTGCCGGCCTGTTCCAGGCTCGGGCCACCACCCGCTCCGGCGCTGCCCAGCACGTCGCGCGTGTCGACCGTGTCGCGCGCCAGCAGGTTGGCGCCCGACAGGCGCAGCTGCACGGCCGGGCTGAAGGTCCACAGCGCATAGGCGTCGACCACCCGGCGCGCGTTGCTGCTGACACTCTGGCTGGTGCCGCCGCTGGCCGCGTCGCTGCTGAGCGTGACGTGGCCGGCCGGCGTCCAGTTGTAGTTGCCGCCCAGGCTGAGCGGGCTGGCGGCCAGCTTCCAGTCGCCGCCCAGGTTCATGCTGGCGCGCGGCTGCTGGTCGAGCCGGTTGTCGGGCCCGTCCACGCCGCTCACGCTGGAACGGAACAGGCTGAGGTTGCTGCGCAGGTCGACGTTGGGTGCCACGCCGTCGCGCCACAGCTCGGCCAGGCGGAACTTGGCTTCGAGCTCGACGCCGCTGCTGCGCGCCGTGCCGACGTTGCGCGGCTGGGCGATCCAGCGCTGGGTGCCGGTGTCGAAGGTGGTCAGGGTGCGGATGAGGTGGCCGATGCGGCGCTGGAACACGCTGGCGCTGACCAGGCCGCCGGCACTCAGGTAGTGCTCGTACGCCAGGTCGATGCCAGTGGCCAGCTCGGGCGCCAGGGCGGGGTTGCCGACCCGGTCGGGCTGGGTGGCGGTGTTGTGCTGCGCAAAGCTCGGGCGCGCGACCAGGTTCTGCAGGCTGGGGTTGCGGTAGCTGCGCGTCAGGGCAAAGCGGATCTGGTCCTTGCCGGCCTCGTCGGTCTTCCAGACCGAGTGCAGCAGCGGCGTCCAGACCGCGCTGCGGTTGCCCAGCCGGCCGGCTTCGGCGCCGCCGGCCGGGGTGTCGCTGGTGATGCGGATGGCCTCCCAGCGCAGGCCGGCGTAGGCCGACCAGGTCGGGCCGAGGTTCCACTCGTCCTGCACCCAGGCGGCGCGGCGCAGGGTGCGGGCCGAGAGCTGGTCTTCCAGGTCGGTGGTGACCGGCAGGCCGTCGACGAGGCTGGTCTTGCTCTCGCTGCGGCGCTGGCTTTCGGCCTCCCAGCCCAGCGCGATGCTGTGGTCGGTGCCCAGGGCGCGGCTGAGCTTGCCGCCGGTGCTCCAGCCGCCTTCGCCCGACAGGCCGGAGCTGTCGGTCGCATGCGGCTCGGCGCCGCCGGCCTCCCGGCGGTGGGCGTGGCTGTCGCTGATGGCGCGGTTCAGGCTGCCGCGCAGTTCGTAGCGCGTCGGCCCCGAGCGGCCCTGGTACTGCAGCGTGGCGCGCGCGACGCTGAAGCTCAGGTCGCTGCCACCCGTGGCGCCGGCCCAGGGCGCGTCGCCCACGCGCTGCGTCAGGCTGGCGCTGGAGTCGGTACCCGAGTGCGCGCTGAGCACGAAGGGCATGAAGGACAGGCTGTCGCCGCCGCCCAGGCGCAGCATCACGCGCCCGCCCAGGTGCACGTTCACGCGCCGCTGCAGGCTGTCGCGCTCCTCGTGCCGGGCCAGCGTGGTGGCGCCGGTGGCCAGCTCGGTGCGGGTGGTGTCGACCGTGCTGTGGTCGTGGCGGCGGGTACGGTGCACCGAGGCCGACAGGTTGTAGCTCAGGTCGCCGTCCTGGTCGCCGCGGGTCCACGACAGGCTGGGCTGCAGCAGGCCGGCTTCCTCGCCCAGGCCGAGCTGGAGGTTGTTCAGGCGCCGCCTGACGTCCTCGCGCAGCACGATGTTGATGCTGCCGGCGATGGCGCGTGCGCCGGTCTCGGCGGTGGGGGCGCGGCTGACCTCGATGCGCTCGATCTGCTCGGGCGTGAGCGTGTCGATCGAGAAGCCGGGCGGGATGCGTTCGCCGTTGACCATGATCTGGGTGTAGCCGCTGCCCAGGCCGCGCATGCGGATCTCGCCGCCGCGCCCGGGCCGCCCGCCGATGGTGACGCCGGGAAGGCGCTTGAGCACGTCGGCCACGCTGGTGTCGCCCAGGCGGTCGAGCTCGTCGCGCCCGATCACGATCTTGCTGGCGGTGGACTGGCGGCGCGCATCGCTCTCGGTCTGGCCGCCGCCGGTGATCTCGACGCGCTCGAGCGCCGGCGCCTGGCGCGGCATGGCGCCGGCCGGGCTGGCAGCGGAGGCCGCCGGTGCGGGGGCTGGTGCGGCGGCCTGGGCCGGCAGCGCGGCAGGTGCCGGTTGCGCGGCGGCGAGGCCACAGGCGAGTGCGCCAGCCAGGGCGAGGTTCAGCGGGGCATTCGGTAGCGGGCAGGTCTTGGGCATCGCGGGATTGTCACGGAGCCCCGGCCGGCCCGGACCGGCCAGGCTCATGGCGACCGCCCGCCTGCCGGCAAGTACCGCACCCATCCCCCGGGTCGGGGTGGCGTGGCGCGCCGCTAGACTCGCGCCCCATGACGCAACCCCACGCCCAGACCCAGGACCTGGCCGGCCGGCGCATCGTGCTCGGCCTCTCGGGCGGCATCGCCTGCTACAAGAGCTGTGAACTTGTGCGCCTGCTGGTGCAGGCCGGCGCCGAGGTGCATGTGGTGATGACGGCTGGTGCGGCGCGTTTCATCACCGCCGACACCCTGCAGGCGCTCAGCGGCCACCCGGTGGCCAGCGAGATCTGGGACGCGCGCGAGCCCAACGGCATGCCGCACATCAACCTCACGCGGGGCGCCGACGCCATCCTGGTGGCGCCGGCCAGCGCCGACTTCATCGCCCGGCTGGCGCAGGGCCGCAGCGAGGACCTGCTGTCGCTGACCTGCCTGGCGCGGCCCTGGGGCTCGGGCAACGAGCGCGTGCCGCTGCTCGTCGCGCCGGCCATGAACCGCGAGATGTGGGCCCACCCCGCGACGCAGCGCAACCTGGCCCAGGTGGCGGCCGACGGCGCCACGGTGCTGGCGGTGGACAGTGGCGCGCAGGCCTGCGGCGAGGTGGGCGACGGCCGCATGATCGAGGCCGCCGCCATCGTCGAGGAACTCGTCGCCGCGCTGGCGCCCAAGCCGCTGGCCGGGCACGGCCTGCTCATCACGGCGGGGCCGACCTTCGAGGCCATCGACCCGGTGCGCGGCATCACCAACCTGTCCAGCGGCAAGATGGGTTTTGCCATCGCCCGTGCGGCGCGCGAAGCCGGCGCGCGCGTGACGCTGGTGGCCGGGCCGGTGCACCTGGCCACGCCGCGCGGCGTGACGCGCTTCGACGTGCAGTCCGCAGCGCAGATGTACGACGTGGTGCTGCCGGCCGCTGGCGCGCATGACATCTTCGTGGCCACCGCCGCGGTGGCCGACTGGCGCCCTGCGCGGCTGTCGCAGCACAAGATCAAGAAGGATGGCAAGAAGGTGGCGCCCAGCTTCGAGCTGGCCGAGAACGCCGACATCCTGGCTGCCGTGGCCGCGCTGCCGGCGCCGCCCTACTGCGTGGGCTTCGCGGCCGAGAGCGAGAAGCTGCTGGAGCACGCGCGCGACAAGCTTCGGCGCAAGAAGCTGCCGCTCATCGTGGGCAACCTGGGGCCGGCCACCTTCGGGCGTGACGACAATGCCCTGCTGCTGGTGGACGAGACCACGGCCACGCCTCTGCCGGCCGACGGCAGCGCTGCCGACAAGCTGACGCTGGCGCGCGAGCTGGTGGCCGAGATCGCGCGCCGGCTGGCGCTGGCTCGTCCTGCCTCTGCGGGAGCGGGTGCATGAGCATCGTCGACCTCAAGGTGCTGGACGAGCGCATGGCCGCGCACCTGCCCGCCTACGCCACCGCCGGTGCGGCCGGACTGGACCTGCGTGCCTGCCTGGACGAGGCGATCACGCTGGCGCCCGGCCAGACCACGCTCATCCCGACCGGCCTGGCCATCCACATCGCCGACCCGCGGCTGGCGGCGCTCATCCTGCCGCGCTCGGGCCTGGGCCACAGGCACGGCATCGTGCTGGGCAACCTGGTCGGGCTGATCGACAGCGACTACCAGGGCCAGCTCATGGTGAGCTGCTGGAACCGCGGCGCGGACAGCTTCGTCATCCAGCCCCTGGAGCGCATCGCCCAGCTGGTCATCGTGCCGGTGGTGCAGGCGCAGTTCCGCCGCGTCGAGAGTTTCGACGCGAGCCTGCGTGGCGAGGGCGGCTTCGGCTCGACCGGGCGCGGCTGAGACGTCGCCGGCAGGCTGCGCGCACAGGCGTCGACCGGCCGGCGGACCAACCGGCCGGTCGCTCAGTGCAGCGGCGTGCCCGCTGGCGGCGGGCTGAGCACGGTGAAGGCGCCGTCGTCGACGCTGCGGCGCTCGACCTCGTCGGCGGTGGCTTCACGCACGTCGCACACCGTGAGGTCGAGCACCAGGGTGATGCCGGCCAAGGGGTGGTTGCCGTCGAGCACGACGTGGCTGTCGTAGACCTCGGTCACGGTGTAGATGGCGTCGCGCTTCAGGTCGGGCGTGGTGGCGCCGGGCGGCGGGCCGTCGAACTGCATGCCGGGCGAGACCTCGGGCGGGAAGATGGCCTTCTCCTCGAAGAACACCAGCTCGGCGTCGTACTGGCCGAAGGCCTGGTCGGGTTCGAGCCGGATGCAGGCTTCGAATCCGACCGACTGGTCGGCCAGGACTTCCTCGACCTTGGCGAGCAGGTCGTCGCCGCCGTAGAAGAACTCGACGGGTTCGGCGAGCTCGTCGATGAGCTCGCCCTGGGCGTCTTCGAGCCGCCAGCGCAGGCTCACGACGCAGGGTACGTGGATCAGCATGGCGTCATCATCGCATGTGACCCAGGGCAAGCGGCGTGGCTGCGCCTGCCTGTGGTGCATCACTAAGATGTGGTGATGCGTCTCAAGAACACCCCCACACCCGTCGCTGCGCCGACCAGGACACGCCGCAAGGCCGAGCCCGTGCCGGCGCCCAGCACCGACCACCCTCCGGCGCCCGACCAGGCCACGCCCATGCTGGGCGGGCTCACGCCGCGCCAGTTCATGCAGCGGCACTGGCAGAAGCAGCCGCTGCTGGTGCGCCAGGCCTTCCCGGGCGTGCGTGCGCCGGTAAGCCGCGCGGAACTGTTCAGGCTGGCTGCACAGGACGACGTCGAGTCGCGCCTGGTGGTGCGCAGCGGCAAGGGCCGCTCGGCACGCTGGACGCTCGGACACGGGCCGCTGCCGCGGCGCAGCCTGCCAGGGCTGGCCGAACCGGGCTGGAGCGTGCTGGTGCAGGGCCTGAACCTGCACGTGCCGGCGGCCGATGCGCTGCTGGGCCGGTTCCGATTCATTCCGCAGGCACGCCTGGACGACCTGATGATCTCCTGGGCCAGCGAGGGCGGGGGCGTCGGACCTCATTTCGATTCCTACGATGTCTTCCTCATCCAGGTGCATGGCCAGCGGCGCTGGCGCATCGGCCGCATGGACGACGCGCGGCTGCGCCAGGGTGTGCCGCTCAAGCTGATCGCCAACTTCCGCGCCGAGGAGGAGTTCGTGCTCTCGCCCGGCGACATGCTCTATCTGCCGCCGCGCTGGGCGCATGACGGTGATGCCGTCGGCGGCGAATGCATGACGTGTTCGGTGGGCTTCCGTGCCCCGGCGCGGGACGAACTGGTGCGCGAGGTGCTGCTGCGCGTGGCCGATGCCATCGACGATGCGATCTCGGCCGCGGCCGACAGTGCGACGCCCGCAGGCAAACGTTATGGCGACGCCGCCCAGCCGGCCGTGGCGGATCCGGGGCGGGTGCCCGAGCAGCTGCTGGCCTTCGCGCAGGCCGGGCTGCAGGCTGCACTGGACGAACCGGGCGCGCTGGCACAGGCGCTGGGCGAATACCTCAGCGAGCCCAAGCCGCAGGTGGCCTTCGATGCCGCCTGCGGGCCGCTCGACCTGGCGCAGGGCGTGCGCCTGGCGCCGGGCAGCTGCATGTTGTACGACGAACTGCATGTCTTCCTGAACGGCGAGGCCTGGCGGGTGGCCGGTGCCGATGCGCGCCTGCTGCGCGAGCTTTCGGATCGCCGGGAACTTTCTGCCGCCGCTCTGGCCAAGGCCGGCAGAACCTTGCGCAGCCAGCTGCTTGCGTGGCTGGAATGTGGGTGGCTCCATAGGGGACTACCCGCATGAAAAGCCGATGCGGGAGGTCAGAAGTTACAGGAAGCTCTCAAGTGGTGCGGTAGGGGTCGATCTGAAATGTCTGCGTATGTATAATCAAAGGCTGGACGTGAAACAGCGCATGCTTTTTTACGTTTCGAGTTGGAACTGGACGACGTCGTTTGGCTCTGTGTCCTTGCCCGGTTTGGGTAGTCGCAGTGCCTCAGTGGTCCACCGATGATCGTTAATTTGTCGACGACCCTTGCACTTTGAGGATACAAGCAATGAACAAGCTCCTGATGGCCGCCCTGATCGCTACCTTCGCCCTGGCCGCCTGCGGCAAGAAGGAAGAGCCGGCTGCCGCTCCCGCCCCGGCTGCTGCCCCGGCCCCGGTCGCATCGGCTCCCGCCGCTGACGCCGCTTCTGCTGCTGCTTCGGCCCCCGCCGCTGACGCTGCTTCGGCTGCCGCTTCGAAGTAATCAGAGCCTGTCTCTGGATGCTGGAAAGCCGCCCTCGGGCGGCTTTTTTCATGCCTGGTCGCTGCATGTGCCGTCGGGCAAAGAAAAGCCGGCGCATGGCCGGCTTGATCTGCGGCCAACTCGCCGTCAGCGCATCTCGGTCAGCAGCAACTGCACGATGTTGCGGGCAGCTTCGGAGTTCTGCGGCACGCCTTGGGCGTCGAACACGGCGACCACGCTGGTCTTGCCTTCAGCCTGGACACCCACGCGGTAGCGTGTGCCTGAATAGTCTTCCTTCTTGGCGCCGCCGAACAGACGCGCAAAGAAGCCGGGTTCTTCCCTGCCCGCCAGCTTGGGGTCGACGTAGCGCACGTAGTACAGACCCTGGCCACGGTCGCGGTCCTCGACCGTGAAGCCGTTGCGGTCCAGCGCCACACCCACACGGCGCCAGGCGCGGCTGAAATCGTCGTCGACCTGCAAGGTGGCGGCAGGGCGGCCGTCCAGCAGACGCGCGCGTGCAGGGATGTCGGGCGCTTTCTGCACCGATGCCGTCGCTGCAGCGACTGCAGCCGCATCGGGAGCCGCCGCGCCAGCGGTCGCGCCACCTGTGCTGCCGGGTGGTGCCAGGAACAGCATCAGGCGCGCCAGCATCTCGGCTTCCATCTGCGGGTCGGCCGGGGCGGGTTCCCACTGGGTCTGCTCGCGCCGTTCACCCACCGCGACTTCCATCGCACCTCGATGGCTGAGGTAGATCTCGGTCGAGTTGCTGACCGTGCTGCGCTCCAGCCGCACGCGGTAACGGTCGCGTACACCGGAGTCGAACAGCTTGTCGAGCACCTTGCCCACGGTGCGGCGCATGAAGTCCTGCGGCAGCCGGGCGCGGTTCTCTGCCCAGTCGGTCTCCATCACGCCCAGCTCGGGCTTGTCCTGCACCAGGTTGAAGCCGTTGGCCTGCCAGAAACTGCGCAGCTGCGGCCACAGCAGCTCGGGCGTCTGCGACGAGACCAGCCAGCGCTGGTTGCCGGCCCGCTCGATGCGCACGGCGCCGGATGCCACCGGCGCGACGACGCTGCCTGCGACCGGGCTGCCTGCCAGACCGGCTGAGGAGGTGCCCGGTGCAAGGCGGGCCGGCGTGGCCGCCTGGATGGCCGCGGCGCTGACAGGTGCACCGCCGGTGGGCTGGTAGCGCGGATCCTTGACCAGCTGGGTCAGGTCGGGCGGCACGTCGAGCGGCTCGGCCTTGACGGTGGCGGCGCGATAGTCGACCTTGTTGGAGCTGAAGGTGTCGCTGACGCTGGAGCAGGCGCCCAGCGCTGCAGCCCCTGACAGGATGACGATCAGACGCAGTTCGTGGAACGGGGGGCGGGACAGCAAAGTGAGGTCACTCCAGGGGCGGGCACGCCGGTGCCGGCGGGCATAGGGCAGTACCACAAGTGCGGCACCGGTCCAGGGTCAGAGCAGGCCGGCTTCGCGCAGCGCGGCTTCCAGCCCCGGCACGAGGCTGGTGGACATGTCCACCATCGGCAGGCGCAGCGTCGGGCCGCACAGGCCCAGGCGTGACATGGCCCACTTGACCGGGATGGGATTGGGCTCGACGAAGAGCAGCTTGTGCAGCGCCAGCAGGCGCAAGTGGATCTCGCTGGCGCCACGGGCGTCACCGGCCAGCGCAGCCTTGCATAGGCGCGCCATGGCCCGCGGAGCGATGTTGGCGGTGACGCTGACATTGCCCTGCCCACCCAGCAGCATCAGTGCGACGGCGGTACCGTCGTCTCCGGAATAGATGGCGAAGTCCTTGGGGCGCTGCTTGATGAGCCAGCAGGCGCGCTCGATGTTGCCGGTGGCTTCCTTCACGCCGATGACGTTCGGGATCTCGGCCAGACGCAGCGTGGTCTCGGGCAGCATGTCGGCCACGGTGCGGCCGGGCACGTTGTACAGCACCATCGGGATGTCGACCGACTCGGCGATGCTGCGGAAGTGGCGGTAGATGCCTTCCTGGCTGGGCTTGTTGTAGTAAGGCACGACGCTGAGCGTGCAATCGGCGCCGACCTTCTTGGCGTAGCGCGACAGCTCGATGGCCTCGCGGGTGGAATTGGCGCCGGCGCCGGCCATCACGGGCACACGTCCGGCGGTCTGCTCGACCGCCACGCGGATGATCTCGCAGTGCTCTTCCACCGACACGGTGGGCGATTCGCCGGTCGTGCCGACCACGCCGATGCAGGCCGTGCCTTCGGCGATGTGCCAGTCGATGAGTCGGCGCAGGGCGGGGTAGTCGACGCTGCCGTCTTCGAGCATCGGCGTGACCAGGGCAACGATGCTGCCTTCGATGGAATTCATGCTGCAAGTCCTAAAGAGGCGCGGATTCTAACTGTGACATCTCGTGCATCCCGGGCGCACCCCGCCCGCCGCACCGGTGCATACCCGGGGGGCGCAGCGTGCGCGAAACGGCTCAGGCTGCGTCGTCGGGCAGCAGGCGCAGCTGCTGCGGCCAGTCGCCGCCGGCGCCCGCCGGGCCGCTTGCGACGCCTGGTGCCGTGGCACCCGGGCGGCGTGCGAGCAGGCGCTGCACGCGGCGCGGCGGCGCGCCTGGCAGCCAGCCGTCCTCGTAGGCGAGCACCTGCAGTTCGGGTTGTGCCGCTGCCAGCAGTTCGCCCGGGCGCAGCAGGAACTCCGGCCGGCTGGGCCGCCCGACGGTTTCCTGGCCCAGGGCGAAGGTCTCGTAGATCAGCAACCCGCCCGGGTCGACCGCAGCAACT
Source organism: Pseudomonadota bacterium (assembly GCA_046045865.1). Taxonomy (GTDB): domain Bacteria; phylum Pseudomonadota; class Gammaproteobacteria; order Burkholderiales; family Burkholderiaceae_C; genus Sphaerotilus. Next base: position 11,025 of record JBJOKY010000062.1, read on the forward strand.
ATGTCGGCAAGCAGCGGCCGCCACAGGTAATTGGTGACCAGCACCAGGTCGAAGCTGCGCCCCGCCAGCGGCCAGGCGGCGGACTCGAGGTCGGCGCACACGGTGTCGACGCCTGCCACGTCAGCCAGGCCGGCCAGGGCGGCGGCGTCGCGGTCCACCGCCGTCACCTGCAGGCCGACGCCGGCCAGCACCCGCACATGGCGGCCGCTGCCGCAGGCCAGGTCCAGCGCGGTGCGTCCCGGCGACAGCAGGTGCAACCAGCGCAGCAGCCAGTCCGACGGCCGGGCCAGGCCCGCGTGGGTGGTCAAAGGCAGCTCCAGAAGCGGTTGGCCAGGTCGACCACCAGGGCCGGCTGCAGGTAGGCGGCAAACACCCCCGCCAGGGCGGTGGCAATGGCTGCCCAAAGCAGCAGGCGCTGGCTGGTGTTCATGGTGTTGCTGTCATTGCGGTGGCTGCTCGTGTCACGCATCAGGCGGCGGCTGTGGCGGGGCGCAGCACCGGGCCTTCACGCACCGGCAGGTTGATCAGCGCGGCGAACACGCCCAGTGCCACCGCGATCCACCAGACGATGTCGTAGCTGCCGGTGGCGTCGTACAGCCGGCCGCCCAGCCACACGCCCATGAAGCTGCCGATCTGGTGGCTGAAGAACACGATGCCACCCAGCATGGACATGTACTGCACGCCGAACATCTGCGCCACCACGGCATTGGTCGGCGGCACGGTGGACAGCCACAGGAAGCCCATCACCGAGGCGAACACATACACCGACAAGGGCGTGAGCGGCACGGCCAGGAAAGCCACGATGGCCAGCGCACGCAGGCCGTAGATGGCCGACAGGATGTAGCGCTTGGGCATGCGCTGGCCGAGCACGCCGGCCGAATAGGTGCCGAAGATGTTGAACAGGCCGATCAGCGCCAGCGCCGTGCTGGCCACCTGCGGAGCCAGGCCGTGGTCCTTCAGGTAGCTGGGCATGTGCACGCCGATGAAGACGACCTGGAAGCCGCAGACGAAATAGCCGGCGGTCAGCAGCAGGAAGCTGTTGTGCGCGAAGGCTTCGCGCAGCGCCGCGCCTATGCTCTGCTTCGGGCGCGCCGCGTCGCCGACGAACTGCGGCTCCTTCAGGCCGAAGGCCAGCGGCACGATGGCCAGGGCCGCGCAGCCCAGCAGGATCAGCGCTTCCTGCCAGCCCAGGTGGCCGATCAGCCAGGTCTCGACCGGCACCATCAGGAACTGGCCGAAGGAGCCGGCCGCCGCCGCCACCCCCATGGCCCACGAACGTTGCTCGGGCGCAACGTTGCGGCCGATCACGCCATAGATGACGGCATAGGTGCAGCCCGACTGGGCCATGCCGATGAGCACGCCGGCGCTGCCGGTGAAGGCCAGGCCCGAGGTCGCCAGCGCCATCAGCACCAGGCCCGAGGCATACAGCACGCTGCCGCCGATGAGCACCCGGAAGGCGCCGAAGCGATCCGCCAGCGCACCGGCGAAGGGGCCGGCGATGCCCCACATCAGGTTCTGGATCGCCAGGGCGAAGGCGAAGGTCTCGCGCGACCAGCCGCGCTCGCCGGTGATGGGCGCCAGCCACAGGCCGAAGCCGTGGCGTATGCCCATGGACAGCGTGACGATCATGGCGCCGCAAAGCAGCACCTGCTTCATCGACAGGTGGGCTGCCTGGGGGCTGGCCGGCAGGTTGGGATTCGAGCTCATCGGACCACTGTAGCGCAGGCCACGTGGCCCGCCTGGCGCGAGCGCGACGCAGCGGCTGCGCCGCCCGACCGCGCGAGGTCGTGGTCGGCCCGGATCAGAAGCGCAGGCCGAACTTCACGCCGTAGCTGGCGTCGTCGCCGGTCTTGTCGGTCTCGACGGCCAGGTTGGCCAGGCCGAAGTTGACGTTCACGCCCGCAAACACCTTGCCCTGGTTGAACTTCTGGGTGTTGCTGACGGTACCGCCTGCACCGTTGGAGATGGTGCCGGTGGACTTGACCGACACCTGGCCGATGCCGGCGTAGGGGGTCAGCATCATGAAGCCCTTGGAGATCGACAGGTCCACACCCGTGGTGCGCATCTTGAGATTGTCGACACCGGACAGGAAACTGCCCGACAGGCGCACAGCCAGCGCCGGCGTGGCCATGCCGCCGGGGATGAAGGCCCAGCGCAGCTCGCCACCCGTGCTGCGGATGTTGGTGCCCGGCAGGCTGCTCAGCGACACGCCCAGGTCGAGGTCGAACGGCAGGCCCTTGTGCGCGCGCACCGCCACCAGCGGCAGGTTGGTGTGGATGCCGGAGTTGCTGCTGGCCTCGCTCAGCACCGCGGTGTTCTTGACCTTGGTGACGCCGGCACTCACGCCGATGTCGAAGCCGGTGATGCCCAGGCCCTCGGCGGGCACCAGGCCCTTGTAGGAGATCGCCGAGCCGATGTCCTCGCTCAGCAGGCGGAACTTGGCCTGGTCCAGGGTGTTGATGCTGTTGACATCGGCCGCCTGGGCCCAGCCGGCGCCGGCCAGGGTCAGGGCTGCGAGGGTGGTACGGGCGGCATATCGGGTCATGGAAGTCTTGTTCACGGTGTGTTCCTGATGGAAGCGGGCAGCGCATCGGCCGGGCCGGCTCTGGTCGCCTGCTATGTGGTGGAAGTACGACGCTCGGGCTTGTTCAGGGCAAATCCGGGTCGCCGTGCGGCGGGCGCAAGGCTAGCACTGTCGCATTGCCGGCCTTTGCGTGGCCGCAGGTGACGGTGACGTCTGTTCACCAAGCCGCCGGCGCTGCGGTGGCCCGTGTAGCGCGCTCCCTACAATCCGGCCGCCTCGACCACCCACCATGACCAGCAAGCTGCCCACTTCTTCCTCTGCGCCGGCCGCGGCTGCCGGCGCCGCGCCTGGCGCCTATGGCGAAGCCTCGATCCGTGTGCTGAAGGGCCTGGAGCCTGTCAAGCAGCGTCCGGGCATGTACACACGCACCGACAACCCCCTGCACATCGTGCAGGAGGCGATCGACAACGCCGCCGACGAGGCCCTGGCCGGCCACGGCAAGCGCATTGCCGTGACGCTGCACGCCGACGGCTCGGTCACGGTGGACGACGACGGCCGCGGCATCCCCTTCGGCCTGCACCCCGAGGAGGGTGTGCCGGTGGTCGAGATCGTGTTCACCCGGCTGCACGCCGGCGGCAAGTTCGACAAGGGCTCGGGCGGCGCCTACAGCTTCTCGGGCGGCCTGCACGGCGTGGGCGTGAGCGTGACCAACGCGCTGGCGCGGCGCCTGGCCGTGACGGTCTGGCGCGACAAGCAGGTGGCGCAGCTCGCCTTCTCGGGCGGCGACGTGGTCGAGCCGCTGGTGGTGCGCCCCGCCACCTCGGGCGAGCGCAGGCGCGGCACCTCGGTGCGTGTGTGGCCTGACCCGAAGTACTTCGAAAGCGCCGAGCTGCCGCGCGCCGAACTGACGCACCTGCTGCGCAGCAAGGCCGTGCTGATGCCGGGCGTGACCGTCACCCTGACCACCGAATCGGCCGACGGCAGAAATGACGGCAAGAGCGAGGTGCAGACCTGGCTCTACCAGGGCGGCCTGCGCGACTACCTGATGCAGAGCCTGCCGGCCGATGCGGTGATCCCGCCCTTCGAAGGCGCGCATTACGCGTCCGAGGGCGAGCAGGAGAACTTCGCCGAAGGCGAGGGCGCGGCCTGGTGCGTGGCCTTCACCGAACAGGGCGGCGTGCTGCGCGAGAGTTATGTCAACCTCATCCCCACGGTGGCTGGCGGCACACACGAGGCCGGGCTCAAGGATGGCCTGTTCAGCGCCATCAAGGGCTTCATCGAGATGCACGCGCTGCTGCCCAAGGGCGTGAAGCTGATGCCGGACGACGTGTTCGGGCGCGCCTGCTTCGTGCTTTCGGCCAAGGTGCTCGATCCGCAGTTCCAGGGCCAGACCAAGGAAAAGCTCAACAGCCGCGACGCGCTGCGCCTGGTGTCGGCCTATGTGAAGCCGGCCTTCGAGCTGTGGCTGGGCCAGCATGTGGAGCACGGCAGGAAGCTGGCCGAACTCGTGATCCGCCAGGCCCAGGCGCGCCAGCGCGCCGGGCAGAAGGTGGAAAAGCGCAAGGGCTCGGGCGTGGCCGTGCTGCCCGGCAAGCTGACCGACTGCGAAAGCCGCGACCTGGCGGACAACGAGCTCTTCCTGGTGGAGGGTGACTCGGCCGGCGGCAGCGCCAAGATGGGCCGCAACAAGGAGACGCAGGCCATCCTGCCCCTGCGCGGCAAGGTGCTCAATTCCTGGGAGGTCGACCGCGATCGCCTCTTTGCCAACAACGAGATCCACGACATCTCGGTGGCCATCGGCGTCGACCCGCATGGCCCGACCGACACGCCGGACCTGAGCGGCCTGCGCTACGGCAAGATCTGCATCCTCTCGGACGCCGATGTGGACGGCTCGCACATCCAGGTGCTGCTGCTCACGCTGTTCTTCAAGCACTTCCCGCGGCTGATCGAGACGGGGCATGTGTATGTGGCCAAGCCGCCGCTGTTCCGTGTCGACGCTGCGGCACGCGGCAAGAAGCCGGCGGCCAAGTTCTACGCGCTCGATGAAGGCGAACTGCAGGCCTGCCTGGACAAGCTGCGCAAGGAAGGCGCGCGCGAGACCAGCTGGAGCATCAGCCGCTTCAAGGGCCTGGGCGAAATGA
>JBJOKY010000006.1:0-42556 GCA_046045865.1 Pseudomonadota bacterium
GACGCCGGCCGAGACCAGGCCATAGGCTGCGCCGGGCAGCGTGACGGTCAGGAAGATGCGGAGGCGGCCCGCCTTCAGCGCCTCCGCCGCTTCGTAGAGCCGCGCATCGGCGGTGGAGAGCGCGACGGAGAGGATGATGGCCGCGGCCGGGAAGCAGTAGAAGACCTGCGCGGCGATGATGCCCCAGGGGCCGTAGATGGTCTCGCCGAACAGCATCCAGCGCAGCAGGCGACTCTTGCCGCAGCCCGGGCTGCCAACGAGCAAGATCGGGGGCAGGCGCAGCCCTTTGCGGCCATTGGAGAGAGCGGCCAACAACTGCTGCTGGATCGCCGCAGAAACTGCCGCTATCCAGGGCGCTTCGGCATGCAACGCCGCAACCAGCTCATCGACTTCATGCGCGGTCTGCGGGCCCAGAATGCGCGCGCCCTCGCGCGCAAGCCGACGGAGCGGCTCGCGTTGTTCGGGGCTGAGGCGTGGCAGTGAGTCATGAAGGAGTTCGTCGGTGGCGTCTCGATGACGCGTCAGTTCGCCAGGCCGGCCAGACCGCGGGCCAGGTCGGCCTTGAGATCCTCGATGTGCTCCAGGCCCACGGCCACGCGGATCATGCCCTGGGTGATGCCGGCGGCCAGGCGCTGCGCCTCGGTGAGGCGGCCATGCGAGGTGCTGGCCGGATGCGTGATGGTGGTCTTGGTGTCGCCCAGATTGGCGGTGATGGAGCAGATGCGCGTGGCGTCGATCACCGCGAAGGCGTTGGCCCGCGCCTGCGCGGCGCCCTCGCCTCGCACGATGAAGCTCACCACCGCGCCGCCGCAGCCGCCCTGCTGGCGCATGGCCGGCTCGTGCTGCGGATGCGAAGGCAGGCCGGGGTAGGAGACCTGAGCGATGGGGGGCTGGGCTTCCAGCCAGCTGGCCAGCTCGTGCGCCCGGGCCGACTGCGCCTGCATGCGGATGGCCAGCGTCTCCAGCCCCTTGAGCACCACCCAGGCGTTGAAGGGCGACAGGCACATGCCGGCCGAACGCATGAGCGGGATGAGCTTGTCCTCGATGAGCGACTGCGGACCGCACACCGCGCCGGCCACGACACGGCCCTGGCCGTCCAGATACTTGGTGCCCGAATGGATGATGAGGTCGGCGCCGAACTCGACCGGGCGCTGCAGCGCGGGCGAGCAGAAGCAGTTGTCCACCGCCAGCAGCGCGCCGACGCCGTGGGCCAGGTCGGCCAGGGCGCGGATGTCGCACACCTCGGTGAGCGGGTTGCTGGGCGTCTCGGCGAACAGCAGCCTGGTCTCGGGGCGGATGGCGGCGCGCCATTCGGCCACGTCGGTCTGCGACACGAAGGTGGTCAACACGCCGAACTTGCCGAACTCGCCCTGCAGCAGCTTGATGGTCGAGCCGAACACGCTGCGCGAGCAGATGACGTGGTCGCCCGATTTCAGCAGGCCCATGACGAGCAGCATGATGGCCGCCATGCCGCTCGATGCGGCGATGCAGGCCTCGGTGCCCTCCAGCGCCGCCAGGCGGCGCTCCATCATCATCACCGTCGGGTTGCTGAAGCGGCTGTAGACGAACGCCTCTTCCTCGTTGGCGAAACGCGCCGCCGCGGTGGCGGCATCCGGGTGGATGAAGCTGCTGGTGAGGAAGAGCGCCTCGGAGTTCTCGCCCCAGGGCGTGGCGGGCAGGCCTTCGCGCACCGCCAGGGTATCGAGGCGGGCATCGGCCGGCAGCTGGGTGCGCGGCAGGCGCTTGGGTTCGGGCTGGGTGGAGCTCATGCTGGTTCGGTGTAGTCCGGCCCGGGGCGGGGCCGGCTGGGTTGGAACGGTGCGGCGGCGGGTGGGCGCCCCGACCTGACGGGCGACGGCCTCCGACGGCGACGTGACGCAGCAGCCGCATGGCCGCCGCTGCGCGCTCGCCTACTGCGCGCCGGCGCCCTGCAGGGCCAGACGGCCGCGCGCGTCGGCGGCGTCCTCGTCCTCGGGCTGGTTGGCGCGCTGCTCGCGCATGGCCTGGAAGTCGGCCCGAGGCCTCGAAGCCGTGGATGGTCGGGTTGAGCGAGGAGATGGCGCGCTTCATGGCATCCACATCCTGGTAGATCAGGGCGTCGCAGCCGATGTAGGCGCGGATCTCCTCGATGCTGCGGTTGTGCGCGATCAGCTCCTCGGCCGTGGGCATGTCGATGCCGTAGACGTTGGGGTAACGCACCGGCGGCGCGGCCGAGGCCATGTAGACCTTGTTGGCGCCGGCCTCGCGCGCCATCTGCACGATCTCCTTCGAGGTCGTGCCGCGCACGATGGAGTCGTCCACCAGCAGCACGTTGCGGCCCTTGAATTCCATGGCCATGGCGTTGAGCTTCTGGCGCACGCTCTTCTTGCGCACCGACTGGCCCGGCATGATGAAGGTGCGGCCGACGTAGCGGTTCTTCACGAAGCCTTCGCGGTAGGGCTTGCCCAGCTTTTGCGCCAGCTGCATGGCCGAGGGCCGGCTCGATTCGGGAATGGGGATCACCACGTCGATCTCGGAGGGCGCCAGGCGGGCGTGGTAGACCGAGATGCCGTCGATGACCGAATCCGGCCGCGCCAGGTAGACGTATTCGAAGACGCAGGGGTAGAGCCTGGGCAACACCGCGCACTGCTGCTGGTGCAGCTGGCCGTTGACGTCGATGAAGACGGCCTCGCCAGGCGCGATGTCGCGCACCATGCGGTAGCCGTTGCCTTCCAGCGCCACCGATTCGCTCGCCACCATCCAGTCGCTACCTTCGGCCGACTTCAGCTCGCCCAGGCACAGCGGGCGGATGCCGTGCGGGTCGCGGAAGGCCAGCAGGCCGTAGCCGGCGATCAGCACCACCACGGCGTAGGAGCCCTTGACGCGCCGGTGCACCGCCGACACGGCCTTGAACACCTCGGTGGGCGACAGCGGCTGGTCGCGCGCGGCCAGCTCCAGCTCGTGGGCCAGGACGTTGATCAGCACCTCGGTGTCGCTCTCGGTGTTGAGATGGCGACGGTCCATGCCGAACAGCTCGGCCTTGAGCGCCTGGGCGTTGGTGATGTTGCCGTTGTGCACCAGCACCAGGCCGAAGGGCGCGTTGACGTAGAAGGGCTGGGCCTCTTCCTCGCTGTAGGCGTTGCCCGCCGTGGGGTAGCGCACCTGGCCCAGGCCGACATTGCCCGGCAGCGCGCGCATGTTGCGGGTGCGGAAGACGTCGCGCACCATGCCGCGCGCCTTGTGCATGAAGAACTTGGTGCCGCTCGCGGTGACGATGCCGGCGGCGTCCTGGCCGCGGTGCTGCAGCAGCAGCAATGCGTCATAGATCAACTGGTTCACTGGTGATCTGGCGATCACACCGACGATGCCACACATCCACTACTCCAAGGCGCGGACGGACCGCGCAGCTAGTAACAACTACAAATCAGACCGGGCGCTCAGGCCCCGGCGCTCCAGCGCCCCGCCCGGCAGTATCGGCGCCAGCACGACCAGAAGCGAGCGCACGTGGCGCACGGCCTCGGCCCTGTGCCACCACGGCGCATGCGCCACAGGCGTCAGATCCAGAAGGCCGACCAGCACCAGCAGCATGACCAGGCCGCGCAACACGCCGAAACCGGCGCCCAGCAACCTGTCCACCGGCGCCAGCGGCGACGCATGCATCACCTGGCGCACGGCCCAGCACATGATGCGCCAGGCCAGCAGCGTCAGCACGAAAGCCAGCACATAACCCGATCCCCGCTGCAGCGCCGAGCCGTGGGCACCCAGGTGCAGCGTGGTCGCCAGTTCCACGCCCCAGGCCTGCGCCACCAGCCACGCCACCAGCCAGCCCAGCAGACCCAGCACCTCGTACACCAGCCCACGCACCGTCCCCACCAGCATGGAGCCGGCCAGCACGAGCAGGAAGACGCCATCGACCCAGGTCAGGCCGGCCATCGACGCTGGGCGTTCATGACACGCGGCTTCATCGCGACATCATTGCGGCATCACGCTCGCATTCATGCCGCTGGCACGCAGCCGGGCGAGCATGCGTTCGGCTTCTTCACGGCTGGCATACGGCCCCAGACGTACGCGGATGCGGCGCGCGCCGCCGGCATCCACCTCCTGCTCATAGGCCTTCAGCCCCAGTTTCTCGACCTTGCCACGCGTCTCGCGCGCAGCGGTGGCGTGTTCGAACGCCCCCACCTGCACGACGAAGCGGCTCGCCACTGGCGCAGCCGGGCGGACTTCAGCTGGCGGTCGGCCACGTGCCTCGTCGGCCTTGGCCGGGACCGTCGCCCGTGTGGGGGGCAAGGGGCGGGCCTCGGCCTGTGCCGGCGCCATACGGACAGGCGCCGGTACAGGCCTGGGCGCGGGCACGACCTTGGGCACAGGTGCATGCACCGTCGGGGCCGGCACTGCCGTCGTGACAGGGTTGATCGGGGTGACCGCCGCTGTGGCCTGGCGCTGGCCCGGTGCCACCGGCTGGGCGGAGGCCTGTACCCGCACCGGGGCTGCCGCCACGGGCGACACGGGCAACACGGCAGGCACCGCCGTATCCGCCGTGGGCGGCATGCTGGAGCCAACACGCAGGTCGGACGACGGCGGCCGCAGTCCCGAGGCAGCAACAGATGCCGGCGCCGACTGGCTGTCGCGGCTCACATCGGTGGCGATGTCGGCTGACAAGGGGCGCGGCTGGGTTTCGAGGAGCCACGGCAGGCCGACAACCGCCGCCGTGACCAGCACGATCGCGCCGATCAAGCGGCGCCTGGCCCGCACACGCACGAGCGCGATGTCCTCACGCCCACGCTGCACGGAGCGCGGCTTGCTCTTGTCGCGGCGAAAGAAGGACAGCAGGCCCATGAAGTCAGCGTTTGCCTATGCAGGATATGGCGGGAGAACCGCCTTCCCGGTGGACCGGCCGGCCCGGCATGGCGCGGTCGGAAGTGCTGGCAGTGACTCAACCCAGATGGGCAGCACCCAGGCGCGGCAGGCCATTTTGAAGGACACCACCCACCGTGTAGAAGGACCCGAAGACCAAAATTCTATCAGCCGGGTCTGCCGCCTCCAGCGCCTTGTGCAATGCAGCACAGGGGTCGACATGGGTGTGGACGGTGGCCGGCGGCAGGCCGCCCAGGCGCGGCTTGCGCGCTGCGGCGGCCAGTACCTCGGCCAGGGCCGCCGCGCTGGCGGCGCGCGGCGTGGGCAGGTCGCAGCAGTGCCAGTGGTCGACCAGGGCGTGCAGCGGCGCCACCAGGGCGGCCAGATCCTTGTCGGCCATGGCGCCGAACACGGCGTGGGTGCGCGGGTGGTAGCCCATCTGGTCGAGGTTGTGCGCCAGCGCGGCGGCGGCGTGCGGGTTGTGCGCCACATCCAGCACCAGGGTGGGCTGGCCGGGCACGACCTGGAACCGCCCGGGCAGCGCCACCATGGCCAGGCCGTTGCGCACCGCCTGCGCCGGCACGGGCAGCACCGGGCGCATGGACTCCAGCGCCGCCAGCACGCCCGAGGCATTGATGAGTTGATTCGCCCCGCGCAGCGCCGGGTAGCCCAGGGCGTTGTGGCGCCGGCCGCGCCCGCTCCAGCCCCATTGCTGGCGGTCGCCCGAGTAGTTGAAATCCTTGCCGAAGCACCAGGCGTCGGCGCCGATCGCGGCGGCATGCGCCAGCACGCTGGCCGGTGGCACCGGGTCGCCGATGATGGCCGGGCGCCCGGCGCGCAGGATGCCGGCCTTCTCGCGCCCGATGCTCTCGCGGTCGGGCCCCAGGAAGTCGACATGGTCGATGTCGACCGCGGTGATGATGGCGCAGTCCGGGTCGATGACGTTGACCGCATCGAGCCGCCCGCCCAGGCCCACTTCGAGGATGACGGCGTCCAGCTCCTGCGCCGCGATGCAGCGCAGGATGGCCAGGGTGGTGAACTCGAAGTAGGTCAGCCCGACGCTGCCGCGCGCGGCCTCGACCGCGGCGAAATGCACCAGCAGTTCGTCGCCCTGCACGGTCTCGCCATTGATGCGCAGGCGCTCCTCGAAATGCACCAGGTGCGGGCTGGTGTAGACCGCCACGCGGTACGGCCACGGTGAAGACCGGCGCTGGCATGGCCAGGCCCAGGGCGTCGCGCACCTGGGCGACACGTTCCAGGCTCAGGTCGATGGATTTCACGTGCTGGCGTTCGCCATGGGCAAGCCAGTCGGCCAGGCGCCAGTCGGCGTGTGGCTGGGGGGTCATGGTCATCTTTCGCAAAAACGACAAGGGCGTCCGCGTGGACGCCCCTGGGATCTGCAGGCGCTGCGGGCGATTCAGCCCGTGACAGCAGCGCCCGCGAGCCGGCCGGTTCAGGCCACGGCGTCGGCGCTCTGGCGCTGCAGCATGGCCAGCGAGCGGGCGATGGTGGAACGCAGTTCGCGGCGGTCGACGATCATGTCGATGGCGCCCTTCTCGACCAGGAATTCGGAGCGCTGGAAGCCCTCGGGCAGCTTCTCGCGCACGGTGTTCTCGATCACGCGCGGACCGGCGAAGCCGATCAGCGCCTTGGGTTCGGCGATCACCACGTCGCCCATGAAGGCGAAGCTGGCCGACACGCCGCCCATGGTCGGGTCGCACAACACGCTGATGTAGGGCAGCTTCGCCTTGGCCAGGCGGGTCAGCGAGGCGTTGGTCTTGGCCATCTGCATGAGGCTCAGCAGGCCTTCCTGCATGCGCGCGCCGCCGGTGGCGGTGAAACACACGAAGGGCAGCTTCTGCTCCACCGCGGCTTCCACGCCACGCGCGAAGCGTTCACCCACGACCGAGCCCATCGAGCCACCCATGAAGTCGAACTCGAAGCAGGCCGCCACCAGCGGCATGCTCATCACCGAGCCGCCCATGACGATGAGCGCGTCGGTCTCGCCGGTGCTTTCCAGCGCTTCCTTCAGGCGGTCGGGGTATTTGCGGCTGTCCTTGAACTTCAGGGCGTCGACCGGCAGCACTTCCTGGCCGATCTCGTAACGGCCTTCGGCGTCGAGGAAGGCGTCCAGGCGAGCCCGCGCACCGATGCGGTGGTGATGGCTGCACTTGGGGCAGACATTGACATTGCGTTCCAGATCGCTGTTGTAGAGCACCGTCTCGCACGACGGGCACTTGACCCACAGGCCTTCGGGCACCGAACGGCGCTCGCTCGGGTCGGTCTGCTGGATCTTGGGCGGCAGCAGTTTGTCGAGCCAACTCATGCAGTCACTCCTGTGGAAATCTTGAGGAAGGGGCAGGGACGGGGGCGGTTCATGCCGTGAAGGCCGCGTCGAGCGCGGCGCGGATCTCGGCGATGAAGGCCGCTGCCGCGGGCGCGACCTGGTCGCGCGGCTGGCCTTCGATCAGCTGGATGATACGGGAACCGATCACCACGGCGTCTGACGAACGGGCGACCGCGACCGCGGTGGCGGCGTCGCGGATGCCGAAACCCACGCCGACCGGCACGCTGACATGCTCGCGGATGCGCGGCACCATGCGCGCCACGGCGTCGGTGTCCAGGTGGCCGGCGCCGGTCACACCCTTGAGCGACACGTAGTAGACGTAGCCGTGCGCGATGCGCCCGACCGCCTGCATGCGCGCCTCGGTCGAGGTGGGCGCGAGCAGGAAGATCAGGTCCAGGCCGTGGCGCTTGAGGCTGGCGGCGAACGGGGCACATTCCTCGGGCGGGTAGTCGACGATAAGCACGCCGTCCACGCCGGCCTCGGCCGCGTCGACCACGAAACGCTCGGCGCCGTAGCGCTCCACCGGGTTGGCGTAGCCCATCAGCACCACGGGCGTGTTCTGGTTGGTCAGCCGGAACTCGCGCACCATGGCCAGCACGTGCTTCAGGCCGATGCCCTTGGCCAGGGCGCGCTCGCTGGCGTGCTGGATGACCGGGCCGTCGGCCATGGGGTCGGAAAACGGCACGCCGAGTTCGATGACGTCGGCACCGGCGCTGGCCATGGCCTGCATCAGTTCGACGGTGACGTCGGCGTACGGATCACCGGCCGTCACATAGGGGATCAGCGCCTTGCGGCCCTGCGCGGCCAGGGCCTGGAAGGTGGCGGCAATGCGGCTCATCGTGCGGCTCCTTGGGTCGTGGCGGGCAAGCTCACGGTTGCTTCCACCCCGCCCTTGACCGACTGGCCCCGGCACGAAGGCCGGCAGTAGAAATCGGCGTTGCTGAGGTCGGCCACGGTGCCGATGTCCTTGTCGCCCCGGCCGCTCAGGTTGACCAGGATGTGCTGGTCGGGTCGCATCGTCCTGGCGAGCTTCATGGCGTGGGCCACGGCGTGGCTGGATTCCAGCGCCGGGATGATGCCTTCGGTGCGGCACAGGTAGTGGAAGGCCTTGAGCGCCTCGTCATCCGTGATGCCGACGTATTCGGCCCGGCCGATGTCGTGCAGGTAGGCGTGCTCCGGGCCGACGCCGGGGTAGTCCAGGCCGGCCGAGATCGAGTGAGTCTCGATGATCTGGCCGTTCTCGTCCTGCAGCAGATAGGTGCGGTTGCCGTGCAGCACACCGGGCGAGCCGGCACTGATGGAGGCGGAATGTTTGCCGCTGTCCAGCCCCAGGCCGGCGGCCTCCACGCCGATCAGGCGCGTGCCGGCGTGCGGGATGTAGGGGTAGAAGATGCCCATGGCGTTGCTGCCACCACCCACGCAGGCGATCACGGCGTCGGGCTGCCGGCCGGCAGGGCCGCCCAGCGACTCGATCTGCTCGGGCATCTGCGTCAGGCATTCCTCGCCGATGACGCTCTGGAAATCGCGCACCATGGCCGGATAGGGGTGCGGGCCGGCGACGGTACCGATGATGTAGAAGGTGTTCTCGACGTTGGTGACCCAGTCGCGCATGGCCTCGTTCAGGGCGTCCTTGAGCGTCTTGCTGCCGCTCTCCACCGGCACCACCTTGGCGCCCAGCAGGTGCATGCGGTAGACGTTGGGGCTCTGGCGCTTCACATCTTCGCTGCCCATGTAGACCACGCATTCCATGCCGTAGCGCGCACAGATGGTGGCGGTGGCCACGCCGTGCTGGCCGGCGCCCGTCTCGGCGATGACACGCGGCTTGCCCATGCGCCGGGCCAGCAGGGCCTGGCCGATGGTGTTGTTCACCTTGTGCGCGCCGGTGTGGTTCAGGTCCTCGCGCTTGAGGTAGATCTGCGCGCCGCCCATCTCGCGGCTCATGCGGTCGGCGTGGTAGATCGGGCTGGGGCGGCCGACGAAGTGTTTCAGCTCGCGCTTGAATTCGGCGATGAAGGCCGGGTCCTTGCTGTAGTGCTCGTAGGCATGGCGTAGTTCGTCGAGCGCGTGCGAGAGTGTTTCGGCGACAAAGCTGCCGCCGTAGACGCCGAAATGCCCGCTGGCATCGGGCTGGTTGTAGCTGGACATGAGGGGTTCTCGTCAGGGCTTGGCGCGCGCGTCGCGCTGCGCAGCCGGGGTCTGGATGGAAGCCATGGGGTGCAGAGACACCTGCCTGTGCAGGCGGCTCACCCGTGGCTGTGGCGGATCAATGCCCGGCGTCTTCGAGCCGGGCATCAGCCTCGCGCACGGCAGCGCAGAAGCGTTGCATGAGGTCGGCGTCCTTGATGCCCTTGGCAGCTTCGACGCCCGAGCTCACGTCAACCGCGACGGGCCGCACGCGCACGACCCCATCGATCACGTTTGCAGGACTCAACCCACCAGACAAAACGACCGGACGGCTGACGTTTGGAGGAATCGCAGACCAATCGAAGACCTTTCCACCACCGCCATACCCCTCGACATGGGCGTCGAGCAGGATGGCCTGGGCGCTGCTGAATTTCAGGGCGAAGTCTAACAAGTTGAAACCTTCGGCCATGCGCGCGGCACGTAGATACGGTCGGGCTGGCGCCTCGCACTCGGCCACAGATTCGTCGCCGTGGAACTGCAGCAGCAGGCCGGGGATGGCGGCACAGGCGGCATCGACCACCGCGCGCGGCGCGTTGACGAACAGGCCCACCGGCGTGACGAAGGGTGGCAGTTCACGTACCAGGGCGACGGCGCGGTCGAGCGTGACGTGGCGCGGGCTGCGCTCGTAGAACACCAGGCCGACGGCGTCGGCGCCGGCGTCGACGGCCGCAGCCACATCGACCTTGCGGGTGAGGCCACAGATCTTGATGCGGGTACGGGTATGCATGGTCTTGGGCGTGAATGTCAGGCACCACCCGGCAACCACTGTGCGGCAGGGCCGGAGGTGGGCAGGCCGTGTTCGGCATCGTAGCGCGGGCCCAGAAAATACAGGCCGTCCGGTGCGAAGGTGGGCGCGGCCAGCTTGCGGTCGCCCGAGCGCAACACCTCGCCCAGCCAGCCCGGCTCGTGCAGGCCGCTGCCCACGGCCAGCAGGCTGCCCATCAGGTTGCGCACCATGTGGTGCAGGAAGGCGACCGCCTCGAATTCGAAGCGCCAGTACAGGCCCTGCGCGCCGAGCGGCGTGATGGTGATCTCGCGCATGTGCTTGACCGGACTGGCCGCCTGGCATTCGGCGGCGCGGAAGGCGCTGAAGTCGTGTTCGCCGATGAGCTGGGCGGCGGCCAGACGCATGCGTGGGGCATCGAGCGGGCGAAAGCTCCAGCCGACCAGCCCGGCGTCCAGCGCCGGCCGGGCCGCCGACACACGCAGCACATAGACGTAGCGTCGCGCCCGCGCCAGGTTGCGCGCATGGAAGTGGTCGACCACCGGGCGGGCCCATTGCACGGCCATGTCGGACGGCAGGTAGCGGTTGGTGCCGCGCACCCACGAGAAATCGGCGCGCTCGCGCGTCGTGTCGAAGTGCACCACCTGGTTGACAGCGTGCACGCCGGCGTCTGTGCGCCCGGCACACACAGTGCGCAGCGGCTCGTCGGCGAACTCGGCCAGCGCGGCTTCCAAGTGGTCCTGCACCGTCTTGCCGCCGGGCTGGCTCTGCCAGCCCTGGTAGGCGCTGCCGCGGTAACTCAGGCCCAGGGCGATGCGTGGCATCCAAGACCGTGCGCCGGTTGCCCGGGGCGCACGCAAGCAGTGGTTGACAACAAGGACTTCGGCCCGCCGATCCGCTGCGTCTGGCGCAGCCCGATCGGCGGGCCGAAGTTGTGGAAAGCCGCGCCAGGTCGCGTCGGCTAGCGGATCAGGAAAGCTGCTCCAGCATGCTGCGGGCCTTGGCCTGCAGCGCACCTTCGGCCTTCTCGACCACTTCCTGCAGCAGGTCGCGGGCACCTTCGTTGTCACCGATCTGGCGGAACTCCTCGGCCAGTTCGATCTTGCGCGCCAGCGGATCGGCGCCGTCGTCCTCGATGGGCGGCAGGTCCAGCGGTGCCGAAGCCTGGCCCAGCGGGCCGTGCGCACTGGGCGGCAGGTCGTCCAGGTCGAGCGAAATGCCGCCCAGATCCACCTGCGGCATGGGCGCCGAACGCACCGGCTCGGCCGGCATGTCGCTCATGTCGAAGTCGACGCTGTTGCTGCTGGTATCCAGACGACCCGTGCCCGACGCGGTAGTGAAGCCGAAGTTGGAAGGGCGCGACTGCGGCGGCTCCTCCATCGGCGCAGGCACCGAGATGTCGAGGTCGACCGCAGCGCTGGAGCCGGTGTGCAGGGGTTCGTCGAAACCGACGTCCTGTGCGCCGTTGTCGTAGCGCGACGGCGACGGCACGATGGACTGCGGCATGGTGCTCGCGCCCAGCGGTTCGGGCGTGCCGCTGTCGCCGCCGCCGTTGGGTGAACCACCCGGCTCGTACAGGGTGTTCTCGGGGTCGACAGTACGACCGAGTTCCTGCGCCTTGGTCCACTCCTCGCCCTGGCCGCCGGTCAGGCCATAGAGTTCGCCAGCCAGCAGCTCGAAGCCCTTGATGTCGCGGCGCTTGGCGTAGACCTCCAGCAGCTTGGTCCGGATCGCCAGGCGGTCCGGGTTGGCGCGCATGGCTTCCTTGAGGATTTCCTCGGCCTGCAGGTCGCGACCGTAGGCCAGGTAGACGTCGGCTTCGGCCACCGGATCCACGTCGCCGATCGCGTCGATCTGGCTGAGCGAATAGCTCATCGACGATGGCGCGCCGGTGGCGTCGCGCGTGTCGATGCGCTGGCCGCCGCTGGCACCGAAGAACGAGTCGGGCTGCAACCGGCTTTCAAGGAAGGAAGTCACACCCTCCTCGTTCTTGTTCTTGCCACGCAGGCGGTACCAACCCAGACCGGCCAGCGCAGCCAGCAGCAGGCCGGCACCCGGCAGGACGAGCGGATTGTCCGCCAGGGTCTCGATGAGCGAAGGCTCCTCGGCCGGTGGCACCGCAGCCGGAGCTGAAGCCGCGCGCGGCACGCTGAGCGGCTCGGACGCCGCAGGTGCCACGGCCACGGCACTGGCCGGCGACACGGCTGCGACGCTGGCGGGTGCACTGGCAGCCACCGCCACCGGACTGCTGGCCGGCACCGACGCTGCGGCCTGCACAGGCGCCACGGAAGCTGCTGCCACAGCTGCAGGCGCAGGCGCCGATGCAGGCACGACCACGGGCAGGCCCGTGCCGCTGCGGTTGGCGGCGACAGGCGACACGCCGGTAGTCGGCGAGGACGCGGAACGCAGCTTGGCCAGTTCGTCGAGATTGCGCTTCACCTCCGCCTCGCGAGCTGCAGCCTCCTTGCGCTCGCGCTCCTTGGAGATCTTCTCCTCGGCAGCCAGATCCTTGCTGCCGCGGTCGATCCTGAGCTGATCCGGGCTGGTTGCCGCCCCGCTCTTGCGCTCCTGCACCTCGGCCTGGACCTTGCCCGCCGAACGGCGGGCCTGGTCGCCACCTTCCTGCGCGGCAGGCACCGCACCGGCCAGACGCTGGCGATAGGCATTGAAGTCCGCGCTCTGGGCCTGGATGAACTTGCGCGCCTCGACCGGATCGACCGCAGCAGCCTGCTCTGCCGACGGCAGGGCGATGACCGAACCGGTGCGCAGGCGATTCATGTTGTTGCCGATGAAGGCATTGGCGTTGCCGCGGAACATGCTGACCAGCATCTGGTCGAGCGACACGCCCTGCGCAAGCTGACCGGCGGCCAGCTTGGCCAGGGTGTCGCCAGGCTTGACCTGGACCTCACGCCCGCCCTCCGCTCCGCCCGCAGACCGTTCTGCGGGGGCTGGCTCGACTGGCGGGGTATTGCGCGCGCGTGGCTTGTCCTCGGTGCTGCCGTTGCGCACAGGCGCGCGGGCAGGCAGTTCAGCCGTGCTGCCGGCAGGCTGGGCCGGTGCTGGCTTGACCGCAGGCGCGGGCGGATTGAGCGGCACGGCCGGGACCGCAGGAGCGGCTGCGACCGGTGCCGTCACCGCCGCTGTCGCTGGCGGCGACTGACGCCCGGACGGCGGATCGAACAGGAGTGTGTACTCACGCAGCAGGCGCCCTGTTGCCCAGGAAAGCTCGAGGATCAGGTCTACAAACGGCTCCTGCACCGACCTGTCGCTCGAGATGCGCAGAAACGCCGTGCCATCCGGTCGCCTCTCCAGTTGCACCTGGGTGACCGGCAGGACAGGGTTGTAGTCGATGCCCGCCACACGGTACGAATCAGGCGGCGCCACACGCACGCGCAGGTTCGCCGCCTCTTCAGGCGTGAGTGATGTGACGTCGATCTCGGCCTTGAGGGCCTCTCCCAGCGACGATTGCACGGACAAGCGGCCCAGACTCAAGGCAAGTGCAGGCTCCGCCGCCAGCAAGGCAGCAGACACCGCGGCCATCGCCGCCACTTCCCTCAGAGCCCATCGTCCGGCACGTTTCATATCGGTTTTCAAGGCGTCTCCCACGATGTCCCGACCACCGGACCGCGACATACCGCATGAGTTAACCCGGGTGACCGCCACCCGGCAAATATGAAATCACAATAACATCAACGAGATACAAAGACAAGCTCATGCACTGCCTGATGTTCGGCGGTACGTTCATATTGGTGGCTTGAGTCACCCACGCAGGCGATCACCGGCGTGGGTTCTTGCGGTTTCAGGCATCCAAAAGGATGCGCAACATACGACGCAAGGGCTCGGCCGCCCCCCAGAGCAATTGGTCACCAATTGTGAACGCACCCAGATATTCCGTGCCCATGGCAAGCTTGCGCAAACGCCCGACCGGTATGGTCATGGTGCCTGTGACGGCCACCGGCGTCAGGTCGCGGATGGTCGCTTCGCGGGTATTGGGCACCACTTTCACCCAGGGGTTGTCGGCGGCAATCATGGCCTCGATGTCGGCCAGCGGCACGTCCTTGCGCAGCTTGAACGTCAGTGCCTGGCTGTGGCAGCGCATCGCGCCGACACGCACGCAAAAACCGTCGACCGGCACCGCGGGGCTGCCGAAACCCTCGCCCTGGCCGAGTATCTTGTTGGTTTCGGCCATGCCTTTCCACTCTTCGCGCGAGCTGCCGTTACCCAGATCCTTGTCGATCCAGGGTATGAGCGAGCCACCCAGGGGTACGCCGAAATTCGCAGTCTCGGCCTCGCCCAGGCTGCGCTGCCTGGCGATGACGCGCCGATCGATCTCCAGGATCGCACTCTTCGGGTCTGCCAGCAGATCTCGCACTTCGGCGTTGAGCGTGCCGAACTGGGTCAGCAGCTCGCGCATGTGCTGGGCACCACCGCCCGAGGCGGCCTGGTAGGTCTGAGTGCTCATCCATTCGACCAGGCCTGCCTTGTACAGGGCACCCACGCCCATGAGCATGCAGCTCACGGTGCAGTTGCCGCCGATCCAGTCACGGCCACCTGCCGCCAGCGAGCGCTTGATCACCGGCATGTTCACGGGGTCGAGGATGATGACCGCGTTGTCCTTCATGCGCAGCGTGGAGGCGGCGTCGATCCAGTGACCGTTCCAGCCCGCCGCACGCAGCTTGGGATAGACCTCGGTGGTGTAGTCGCCACCTTGCGCCGTGATGATGATCTCGCAGGCCTTGAGGGCCTCGATGTCATAGGCGTCGTACAGCGTCGACTCGTTGCGCGCCGCTGCCGGTGCGGCACCACCGGCGTTGCTCGTGCTGAAGAATCTCGGCTCGATCAGGGCGAAGTCGCCCTCCTGCTGCATGCGGTCCATCAGCACGGATCCAACCATGCCGCGCCAACCCACCAAACCCGTCAGTTTCATCACTAGGCCCCTTGTTGAAGATGAGAAATGAATCTTCTACTGTCCCCCGGCTCGTTCGCCTGGTCCGGGGAGAGGGGCGAGACGAACCGGAGCTGTGTCAGCTCTTGATCGAGGTGGTTTTAATGCTGCCGGTCTGACCGGCCAGGGCGGCGACCACCGCGTCGCCCATCTCGCGCGTTCCCACCCGGCGCGTGCCTGCCGAGGCGATGTCGGCCGTGCGCAGGCCGTCGCTGAGCACCTGCGACACGGCCGCCTCGATACGCGCGGCAGCTTCGGCTTGATTGAGGGAAAAACGCAACATCATGGCAGCGGACAAAATTGTAGCCAGCGGGTTTGCTACTCCCTGACCGGCGATGTCCGGCGCGCTGCCGTGGCTAGGTTCATACAGTCCCTGGTTGCGCGCGTTCAGCGAGGCCGACGGCAACATGCCGATCGAGCCGGTGAGCATGGCGGCCTCGTCCGACAGGATGTCGCCGAACATGTTGCCGGTGACGACCACGTCGAACTTCTTGGGTGCACGCACCAGTTGCATGGCGGCGTTGTCCACGTACATGTGCTCCAGCGCCACGTCGGGGTACTGGGCATGCACCTCGGTCACGACGTCCTTCCAGAACTGGAAGGTCTCCAGCACGTTGGCCTTGTCGACGCTCGTCACCTTCTTGTTGCGCTTGCGCGCTGCCTGAAAGGCCACGTGGGCGATGCGCTCGATCTCCGGGCGCGTGTAGCGCATGGTGTCGAAGGCCTCCTCGGCACCGGCGAAGGCGCCGTCCGGCGCACTACGGCGGCCGCGCGGCTGGCCGAAGTAGATGTCGCCGGTCAGCTCGCGGATGATGAGGATGTCCAGCCCGGCGATCAGCTCGGGCTTGAGGCTGGAGGCGTGTGTCAGCTGTTCGTAGCAGATCGCCGGGCGGAAGTTGGCGAACAGGCCGAGCTGCTTGCGCAGGCCCAGGATGGCCTGCTCGGGACGCAGTGCACGCTCGAGCTTGTCGTATTTCCAGTCGCCCACGGCGCCGAACAGCACGGCATCGGCTTCCTGAGCCAGCGCCAGCGTGGCCGCAGGAAGTGGGTGACCACTCGCTTCGTAGGCTGCGCCACCCACTTGCGCCGTGCTCAGGCTCAGGTCGAGGTCGAGCACCTTCAGCACCTTGACGGCTTCGGCAATGATTTCGGGGCCGATGCCGTCACCCGGCAGAACTGCGATCTTGTGCGTCATGGTCAGTGAAGGTCGTCGATGGAAACGTCAGGTTGCCGTGAGGCGCGGCATTGCGCAGCGATCAGCCAGCCAGCCGCTGGCCCAGCCAGGGCTTCCTGGCGATGCGCTCGGCTTCAAAGGCGCGGATCTTGTCGGCATGGCGCAACGTGAGCGCGATGTCGTCGTAGCCGTTCACCATGCAGTACTTCCGGAAGGGCTGCACGTCGAAGGCCAGTTCGGTGCCGTCGGGCTTGACCACCACCTGGCGCGGCAGGTCGATGGTGAGCTGGTAGCCGACGAAGGCGTACATCTCGTCGAACAGGCGAGCAACGGCCGACTCGGGCAGCACGATGGGCAGCACGCCGTTCTTGAAGCAGTTGTTGAAGAAGATGTCGGCAAAGCTCGGCGCGATGAGCGCCCGGAAGCCGTACTGCTCCAGAGCCCAGGGCGCGTGCTCGCGGCTCGAACCGCAGCCGAAGTTGCTGCGCGCCACGAGCACCGAGGCGCCCTGGTAGCGCGGCTGGTTGAGCACGAAGTCGGGGTTGGGCTTGCGGCTGGCCGGATCCTGGCCGGGCTCGCCCGCATCCAGGTAGCGCCAGGCGTCGAACAGGTTGGGGCCGAAGCCGCTGCGCTTGATCGACTTCAGGAACTGCTTGGGGATGATGGCGTCGGTGTCGACGTTGTCCCGGTCCATCGGCGCGACCAGGCCCTTGTGCACGGTGAAGGCTTGCATGGTGTATCTCTCCCTTCAGGCCGGTCAGGCAATACGACGCACGTCGACGAAATGGCCCTGCATGGCCGCCGCCGCCGCCATGGCCGGACTCACCAGGTGGGTGCGGCCACCCGCGCCCTGACGGCCTTCGAAATTGCGGTTGCTGGTGGAGGCACAACGCTCGCCGGGCTCCAGCCGGTCGGCGTTCATGGCCAGGCACATCGAGCAGCCCGGCTCGCGCCATTCGAAGCCCGCGGCCTTGAAGATCTGGTCGAGCCCTTCGCGCTCGGCCTGATCCTTCACCAGGCCCGAGCCGGGCACGACCATGGCCAGGCGCACGTTGGCGGCCAGGCGACCACCGAGGTGGCGCACCACCGCGGCAGCTTCGCGCATGTCCTCGATGCGGCTGTTGGTG
Source organism: Pseudomonadota bacterium (assembly GCA_046045865.1). Lineage (GTDB taxonomy): Bacteria > Pseudomonadota > Gammaproteobacteria > Burkholderiales > Burkholderiaceae_C > Sphaerotilus. The sequence continues at coordinate 17,338 of JBJOKY010000006.1, forward strand.
CACGAACCGATGAAGACCTTGTCGATGCGGATGTCCGAGATTGCCTTGTTCGGCTCCAGCGCCATGTAGGCCAGGGCACGCTCGATGGCACCACGGCGCACCGGGTCGCGCTCGCGGTCGGGATCGGGCACACGGTCGTCGATGGACAGCACCATCTCGGGCGACGTGCCCCAGGTCACCTGCGGCGACAGCTTGCTGACGTCGAGTTCGACCACGGTGTCGAACTGGGCACCGGCGTCGCTGTGCAGCGTGCGCCAGTAGGCGACGGCCTGGTCGAGTTCCACGCCCTGCGGCGTATAGGGGCGACCCTTGACGTAGTTGATCGTCGTGTCGTCCACCGCCACCAGGCCGGCGCGCGCGCCGGCCTCGATGGCCATGTTGCACACCGTCATGCGGCCTTCCATGCTCAGGGCGCGGATGGCCGGGCCGCCGAACTCGATGGTGTAGCCCGTACCCCCGGCCGTGCCGATCTTGCCGATGATGGCCAGCACGATGTCCTTGGCGCCGCAGCCGCGCGGCAGCTGGCCGTCGACCCGGACCAGCATGTTCTTGGCCTTCTTGGCCAGCAGGGTCTGCGTCGCGAGCACATGCTCGACTTCGCTCGTACCGATGCCGTGCGCGAGCGCGCCGAAGGCGCCATGCGTGGAGGTGTGGCTGTCGCCGCACACCACCGTCATGCCAGGCAAGGTGGCGCCCTGTTCCGGGCCGATCACGTGCACGATGCCCTGGCGGCGATCGTTCATCTTGAACTGGGTGATGCCGAACCGGTCGCAGTTGGCGTCGAGCGTGTCTACCTGAAGGCGCGAGATCGGGTCGGCGATGCCGGCGCTGCGGTCGGTCGTGGGCACGTTGTGGTCGCTCACCGCCAGGTTGGCCGCGAGGCGCCAGACCTTGCGTCCGGCGATGTCCAGCCCCTCGAAGGCCTGCGGGCTGGTGACTTCATGCACCAGGTGGCGATCGATATAGAGAACGGCGGTGCCGTCTTCTTCGGTGTGGACGACATGCTCGTCCCAGAGCTTGTCGTAGAGCGTGCGGGCAGTCATGGACACCTCGTGCGTTGCAGCGGCGCCAGCGCTGCGCCGTGCAGATCAGTGCTTCGGGCCGCCAGCGGCATGCGGCCCACTAAAAACAAAGCCCCTGAGCCTGGCAGCACCAAGGCGTCAAGGGCTAACGGATCAAGCTGTCAAGCCAGATGGTCTTGGAGGAGACGGAGGGATTCGAACCCTCGATGCACGTTTTAGCGCGCATACTCCCTTAGCAGGGGAGCACCTTCGGCCACTCGGTCACGTCTCCAAAGAACCAGCATTGTAGCCAAGAAAACGCCGTGTTTGAAGTTGTCTGCAAGCAAGCTGCAAATCACCCTCGAAACAGGCTCGACATCGTCAGGCCGCACACGGGCGATCTTCACAATGACCCGTCAGGACGGGCCATTGCGCCTGCATGCACTCAGGCAGTGGCAGGCTGATCGAGCTCGAAGGCGCGGTGCAGCGCACGCACGGCCAGCTCCATGTATTTCTCGTCGATCACGACCGAGGTCTTGATCTCGCTGGTGGTGATCATCTGGATGTTGATACCTTCCTCGCTCAGGCAGCGGAACATCTTGCTGGCCACACCCACGTGCGAGCGCATGCCGATGCCGACGATGGACACCTTGCAGATGCGCGTGTCGCCCACCACGTCGGCAGCACCCAGCGCCGGCACGACCTTGCTCTTGAGCAGGTCGACGGTGCGGGCGTAGTCGTTACGGTTGACGGTGAACGAGAAGTCCGTCTTGCCGGCGTGCGAGACGTTCTGCAGGATCACGTCCACGTCAATGTTGGCCTCGGCCACCGGGCCCAGGATCTGGTAGGCGATGCCGGGCTTGTCGGGCACACCGACCACGGTGATCTTGGCTTCGTCGCGGTTGAAGGCGATGCCGGAAACGATCGCTTGTTCCATCTTTTCATCTTCCTCGAAAGTGATCAGGGTGCCTGACTTGGCCTCGTCCTCGATCGGAATGTCCCAGTTGGTGAAGCTCGACAGCACGCGCAGCGGCACGCGGTACTTGCCGGCAAATTCGACCGAGCGGATCTGCAGCACCTTGCTGCCCAGGCTGGCCATCTCGAGCATCTCCTCGAAGCTCACCGTGGCCAGGCGCCTGGCCTCGGGCACGACACGCGGGTCAGTGGTGTAGACACCGTCGACATCGGTGTAGATGAGGCACTCATGCGCCTTCATGGCTGCGGCCACGGCCACGGCCGAGGTGTCCGAACCGCCGCGACCGAGCGTGGTGATGTTGTTGTCCTCGTCCACGCCCTGGAAACCGGTGATCACCACCACCTTGCCGGCGGCCAGGTCGGCGCGCACCCGTTCATCGTCGATGCTCTCGATGCGCGCCTTGGTGTAGGAGCTGTCGGTCTTGATCGGAACCTGCCAGCCCGAGTAGCTCACCGCCTGCATGCCTTCGGACTGCAGCGCCAGCGCCAGCAAGCCGACCGACACCTGCTCGCCCGTGCAGGCGATCATGTCGAGCTCGCGCAGCGTGGCTGCGTCATGCGCGGCAGGCGCCACCTCCTTGGCCATGCCGAGCAGGCGATTGGTCTCGCCGCTCATGGCCGAGGGAACCACCACCATCTGGTGGCCGGCGCGGGCCCATTTGGCGACGCGCCTGGCGACGTTGCGGATGCGCTCGGTCGAGCCCATCGATGTGCCACCGTATTTGTGAACGATCAATGCCATGGTCGTCGGCGCAGCGGACTGCGCGGAGTGTTGGGGCGCCACCGCGCCCAAAAAGACCGCGAAGTTTAGCCGCCGCGCTGCAGCATCGGCACCACAAGCGAGCGCCAGGCCAGGGTACAGGGCTGTGCGGCACGGCGCGCAGCCTCGTGCCAGCTCGCATCCACGCCCAGACCCGGCACGAACAGCAGGCGCTCACCGATCCACAGGACAGGGCCGCCGCGCGCACCTTCAGGCACAGCCAGCGCCTGGAACTGCTTCTTCAGGCTGCGCGCGGGCCGGCACAGGCCCAGCTGGAAACGCTCCGCCCCGCTGCGGGCGCGCAACTCCACCTGCACCAGCTGCGCCAGGTCCACGAATGCTGCCACGCCCGCCGTGGCAGCGTCTGCCCCGGCCAGTTCGACCACCAGCACACCACCCCATCCGGGCAAGGGGTACACACCGGGCGCCGTCACCTGCATGCGCTGCTCACGCACGGCCGGGGCCACCGGCGCAACCCGTCCCGCGCAGGCATCAACCCGCGCGACACGCAGCACGCCGCGATAAAGCCGCAGTTCATGCTCGCCATCGATCGGCCACGACAGGGCGCGCGACACGTCGAGCTGGGTTGCCAGGCGCTGCAGCAGGCTGGCTGCAGGCGGCTGCCCTACTGTCGCACCAAGCCAGTGGCGCAAGGCATTGGCACGTCGCGGTGGCGTCGACTCATGCAGGGCAACGATGTCCAGGCCGTCGTCCCTCACAGCACGAGCCAGATCGATCTCGGCCAGCGCCTGCAGACAGGCCTTGGCCTCCTGCGCATGGCGGGCCACCTGGACCAGGGCGTCGGCAGCCGCGTCATGACCTGCCGAGATCACGGGCCAGACCTGCAGGCGCAGCCTGTTGCGGGCATGGCGAGGATCGGCATTGCTGTCGTCCTCGACATGGCGCAGGTCGTGGCGGTCCACATAGGCCTGCAGCTCGGCACGTGGCCGCGCCAGCCAGGGCCGTATCCAGATCACCCCACCGCGCTGCGCCTGCCGGGGCATGGCAGCCAGACCGGCGATGCCGGCACCACGCAGGGCCTGCAGCAGGACGGTTTCGGCCTGATCCTCACGGTGATGGGCCAGCAGCACCAGGTCACAGCCGGCGTCGCGCGCCATCGCTGCGAGCGCACGGTAGCGTCCGTCACGTGCGGCAGCCTCGATGCCACGGCCGCGCGGGTCGACGTGGATGCGGCGCGCATGAAAGCTCACCGGCCAGCCCTGGTCGGCCCAGGCTGCACACGCCGCACGTCCGTGCTCCAGCCAGTGGTCGGCATGCGCGCTCAGCCCATGGTGCACATGCAGGGCATGCACGTGCAGACCCAGTTCATGCGCCACCCGCACGGTGGCGTACAGCAGCGCGGTCGAATCCCGCCCGCCGCTGTAGGCAACGGCAACACCCGGCGGCAGGGCCGCAGCGCCACCGGGTGCGCTCACGCCAGCGTCGTCAGGCGCGGGTGTCGTTGACGCGTCCGTATTCGCGCAGGCGCTCGTAGCGCTTGTTGACCAGATCCCTGGGCTTGAGGTCAGCCACCTGGCGCAGCGCGTCGTTGAGTGTGCGCTTGAGGTAGGCCGCCATCTGCTTGTAGTCGCGGTGCGCACCGCCGACCGGCTCGTTGACGATCTTGTCGACCAGGCCCAGGGCCTTGAGCCGGTGCGCCGTGATGCCCAGGGCCTCGGCCGCGTCGCTGGCGCGCTCGGCGGTCTTCCACAGGATGGAGGCACAACCTTCCGGCGAGATCACCGAGTAGACCGAGTACTGCAGCATCAGCACCTGGTCGGCCACGCTGATGGCCAGGGCGCCGCCCGAGCCGCCTTCACCGATGATGGTGGCGATGATGGGCACCTCGAGCTGGGCCATCTCGAAGATGTTGCGACCGATGGCCTCGGACTGGCCGCGCTCCTCGGCGCCGATGCCGGGGTAGGCGCCGGGCGTGTCGACGAAGGTGAAGACCGGCAGGCCGAACTTCTCGGCCAGCTTCATCAGGCGCAGCGCCTTGCGGTAGCCCTCGGGGCGCGCCATGCCGAAGTTGCGCGCGGCGCGCTCCTTGGTGTCACGGCCCTTCTGGTGGCCCAGCACCATGCAGGCCTGGCCGTTGAAGCGCGCCAGCCCGCCGACGATGGACAGGTCATCCGCATAGGCACGGTCGCCGTGCAGTTCCTGGAAGTCGGTGAAGATGTCGTTGACGTAGTCCAGCGTGTACGGGCGCTGGGGGTGGCGGGCAATCTGCGTCACCTGCCAGGGCGAGAGGTGCGAATAGATGTCCTTGGCCAGCTGCAGGCTCTTCTTCGACAGGCGGTCGATCTCTTCCGAGATGTCGACCGAGGATTCGTTCTGGACATAGCGCAGTTCCTCGATCTTGGTCTCAAGCTCGGCCAGGGGCTGCTCGAATTCGAGAAAGTGTCGTTTGCTCATGGACTGGATCCTGCTGTGTCGATCTAAAAGGCGGCGCTGCCGGCCGGCGCGCGGGAAGTCTAATACTCGACCGGCAGCGGGTCGAGGCTGCGCCAGAGGTACCAGGTCGCCACCGACCGGTAGGGCGCCCAGGCTTCGCCGACCTCGCGCGCCTCGGCACGCGACACCGGCTCGCCGCTGAAGTAGTTCAGGCTGATGCCCTTGATCAGGCCCGCGTCGTCGAGCGGCATCACATTGGGCCGCATGAGGTGGAAGATCAGGAACATCTCGGCCGTCCAGCGACCGATGCCGCGGATGGCCACGAGTTCATCGATGATGGCTTCGTCGTCCATGTCGGACCAGGCGGTCTCGTGCACCGCGCCGTCGACGAAATGACTGGCCAGGTCGCGCAGGTACTCGACCTTGCGCGCCGACAGGCCGGCACCGCGCATGGAATCGACCGCCAGATCGAGCACCTTCGCGGGCTGCAGATGGTGGATGTCGGCACCGATGAGTGCCACAAAGCGATCCCACACCGACTGCGCCGCCTTGACCGAGATCTGCTGGCCCACGATCGAGCGCGCCAGCGTGGTGAAGGCGTCGCCACGGCTTTGCAGGCGTGCCTCGCCGAACTGCGGGATGAGCTTCTTGAGCACTCGGTCACGCCTGGTCAGGTGCTTGCACGCCTCGTCCCAGTAGGCAGGCGTGACCAGCACGGGCGCGACGGCGTCGGGCAATGCCGCCGTCAGCCCGATGACCGGCGTCGGTTTGGGCGATGACTTCATGCCCTGACCCAGGTCGTACCCTGGGCGCTGTCCTTCAGCGCGATGCCCTGCGCCGTCAATTCCTGGCGGATACGGTCGGCGGCGGCGAAGTCGCGCGCCAGCTTGGCCTGTGCACGCGCAGCGATCAGCGCCTCGATGGCAGCGACATCCAGGACGCCGGCCTGACCATCGGTCGACGCCGATCCGCCCTGCGCCTGCAGGAAGCCGCGGGCATCCTGCTGCAGCAGGCCCAGCACCTCGCCCAGCGCCTTGAGCAGGCCTGCAACGTCGGCCGCCGCACCGCGGTTGAGCTCGGCCGCAAGCTCGAACAGCAGGGCCACGGCCACCGGCGTGTTGAAGTCGTCGTCCATCGCGGCGCGGAAGCGCACGGCCACCGGATGCGACCAGTCGATGGGCGCAGGCACGACCACCGCGGGCGCGGCGTCCAGCGCGGTGTACAGGCGGCGCAGGCTGTTGCGTGCGTCGTCCAGACCGGCGTCGCTGAAGTTGAAGGGGCTGCGGTAGTGCACGCGCAGCATGAAGAAGCGCACCGTCTCGCCGTCGTAGCGCTTCAACACGTCACGGATGGTGAAGAAGTTGCCCAGCGACTTGGACATCTTCTCGTTGTCGACGTTCAGGAATCCGTTGTGCAGCCAGTAGCGCACGAAGGGCTGCCCGCTGGCACCCTCGCTTTGGGCGATCTCGTTCTCGTGGTGCGGGAACTGCAGGTCCAGCCCGCCGCCGTGGATGTCGAAGGTCTCGCCCAGCAAAGCGCAGCTCATGGCCGAACACTCGATGTGCCAGCCCGGACGGCCCGCACCGTAGCTGCTGGGGTACTTCGCGTCCTCGGGCTCGTCGGGCTTGGCGGCCTTCCACAGCACGAAGTCGAGCGGATCGTCCTTGCCGTCGGCGACGGCCACGCGTTCGCCCGCGCGCAACTGGTCGAGCGACTTGCCCGAGAGCTTGCCGTAGCCCTCGAAGCGCCGCACGGCGTAGTTGACGTCGCCGTTGCCGGCACGATAGGCCAGGCCACGCTGCTCCAGCCGGTCGATCAGGTCCAGCATCTGGGGCACGTAGTCGGTCGCGCGCGGCTCGTGCGTGGGCGTGGCGATGCCCAGCGCGCCGATGTCCTGGCGCATGGCAGCGATCATCTCGTCGGTGAGCTGGCGGATGCTGATGCCGCGCTCGAGCGCACGGCGGATGATCTTGTCGTCGATGTCGGTGATGTTGCGCACGTACGTGACCTCGAGGTCACTGGCGCGCAGCCAGCGATACACCACATCGAAGGCCATCATCATGCGGGCATGCCCGACATGACAGAGGTCATAGATGGTCATGCCGCACACGTACATGCGGACCTTGCCGTTTTCGAGAGGCACGAATGCCTCGAGCCGACGAGTCAGGCTGTTGTGGATGCGCAGTGTCATCGAACGCGAAGGGGGACGAACCGCAGCACGCACCCAGAGCGGGGCGGTGCGGCGTCGTGATGGATCTGAACAAGGCAAACCAGGGTCGTCGCCCCGGGCTCGGTGGCATCTTGCCTCGACTACAATGAAACGAGTATAGCGGTCGACCCTTGGCGCCGACCCGCTCCTTCGGCACTGTCAGGCTCGATGGATCCGGCTCCCCCGGCTCGCCACAAATCTTCCTGCTGCTGCGCAATCACCCCGAGATGACCCTGCCCACGCGTCCACACGCCACGCCTTCGACGCGCCATGCCGGCCCGGGCGTGGGCCGGCACGCAGCCCAGGCCGTGGTTCACCGTCGCGTCTATCCCGAAGCTGCGGTTGCCCAGGCCCGGCAGTTGCCCGAGCGTCATCAGAACCGTATCAAGGCGCTTACCTGGTTCTACCAGTACCTCACGATCAGCGGCCTGGCGCTGACCGTGATCGCTCTGGTGTGGCTGGCACTTCCCGCCTTGAAAGCTCGCGTCGAAGGCCCTGCCCAGCCATCGACGACAACATCGGCCATGACCCGGCCTGCACTGCCCGCGACCGCGCCAGATGCCTCGGCAGCAGTCCTGCCGGCAACGCAGCCGGTCGATCCCGTCACTCAGAGCCTGCAGCCGGCATCCGACCTGCACGAACGTCACCGGCATGCCCACCAGCTGGTGACCCAGGGCCGCGATGCCGAGGCCCTGCAGGCATATCAGCAACTGGTCGAACAGCAGCCGGACCTCACCGAAGCGCTCAACAATCTGGGCGTGCTGCAGGTTCGTGCCGGTCAGCTGACTCAGGCACGGCAGACCTTCGAGGCGGCGCTGCGCAGCAGCAACAGCCATGCCGTCGCCTTCGACAACCTGCGTCAGCTCTACGGCGAGCTGGCATCGCGCGCCTATGCCCAGGCCCTTCAGGAGCCCTGGCACCCGGCCGACCCGCGCGAGCGCTACCGGACCATCGCCGAACTCGGCACGTCGACCTTGCCGCCCATGACCATGCCCACCGCCCACGGCCTGACCGAGACCCCGGCTGCGACCACCGCAGGCAGCGCGCCGGTACCAGCGGCCCGACCTGGCGCTGATCAGCCTGCGCGGCATCTTGTACCCGAGACACCCCGCTCCAGCCACGCCGGCTGGCTGGACCGCGCACTCTTCGGCCAGCGCGACAGCGCCACCACCGACGAGCCCCCCCCTCTGCCCCAACCCCCCGCCGCCAGCGCGGGACGGCTTGGTGCCGCGCTGCAGATAAACGCCGGGCGCATCGCCAGCGCCATGCTGCTGATCGCCATGCTCGTCGTGCTGGCCATGGCTGCGGTGCAAAGCCATGCCGCCAAGCCTAGATCCTCCCACCAGACCGAGCAGGGCGGCAGCGACAGCAGCCCGGTCAGCACCCTGCAGCAATCGGCCGAAGCGCGCCTGATCGAGATCTACCGCCTCATCGGTGCGGCCGAGACGCGCCAGGCCCTGGCCCATGCCGAGGCACTGATCAACGACAGCCCGAACTTCCAGCTCGCCCAGCTGGTCTATGGCGACCTGCTGCTGGCACAGGGTGCACCGCTGGACGGATTCGGCCAGGGCGCCACCAGGCTGGGCAGCAGCGCAGGCGCTCAGGTCTCGCAGTTGCAGCAGGAAGCCATCAAGCGCCTGCACGCGCTGCGCGCCGCGCCACCGCTGGGCACGGTGCCCAGCGCCTTCGTGCAGCTGGCGTCGACCACGCGGCATGCCGTCGCCGTGGACGCCACCCACTCGCGCCTGTACGTGTTCGAGAACCGCGCCAGCGGCCTGGTGCTGGCCAGCAGCCACTACATCGCCACCGGCCGCCAGGGCGTGGGCAAGCGCCGCGAGGGCGACCTGCGCACACCGCTGGGCGTGTATTTCATCAGCGGCCGGCTCGACGCGCGCGACCTCGACGACTTCTACGGTGTGGGCGCCCTGCCGCTCAACTACCCCAACGAGCACGACCGCCGCAGCGGGCGCACCGGCGCCGACATCTGGGTGCACGGCACCCCCACGGCCCAGCACAGCCCGCCGCCCGACTCCACCAACGGCTGCATCGTGCTGGCCAACGACGACCTGCGCCTGCTGTGGCGCGAACTCACGCCCCAGAACACGCCGGTCGTGATCGCCCGCCACCTCGACTGGGTCACGCCGGCCTCGCTGTCGACCCAGCGCCGCGAACTGCTGGCGGTGCTGGAAAGCTGGCGCCAGGCACGTTCCAACGGCGACGTGCCGCGTACCCTGGCCTTTCACGCCGCCGACTACCGCATGAGCGACGCCACCCCGGCTGAATCGCGCCGATCCGTCGAGCGCGAGATCGCCAGCGGCGCGCCGCGTGAACGCGACCTGCGCGAGATCAGCGTGCTGGCCTGGCAGGACGAGGGTGACCGCGCCGTCATCAGCTTCACCGAATACACGCGTGGTTCACGCAAGGGTGTCATGCACCGCCAGTACTGGAACCACGAGCAGGGACACTGGAAGCTTTATTCAGAAGGAGTGATCGAATGAAATGGATACGCACCACCGCCCTGGTGGCATTGAGCCTGTGCGCCACCGGTGCCGCCCTGGCCCAGCAAAAGGTCAAGCTCGCGACATCGATGGGCGACATCGTCATCGAGCTGGACGCCACCAAGGCGCCCAAGACCGTGGCCAACTTCGTGCAGTACGTCAAGGACGGCCACTACGACGGCACGATCTTCCACCGCGTGATCGCCGACTTCATGATCCAGGGCGGCGGCTTCGGCCCCAGCCTGCACGAGAAGCCGACCCGCGCAGCGATTGCCCTGGAAAGCGGCAACGGCCTGGCCAATGTGCGCGGCAGCGTCGCCATGGCGCGCACCTCGGTGCCAGACTCGGCCACGGCGCAGTTCTTCATCAACCTGAAGGACAACGCCTTCCTCGACAAGGCCAACGCGCGCGACGGCAACGGCTACGCCGTGTTCGGCAAGGTCGTTGCCGGCATGGATGTGGTCGACAAGATCCGCGCCGTGCCCACCACCACCAAGAACCCGCACGCCAACGTGCCGGTCGACCCCGTCCTCATCAAGAAGGCCACCCTGGAGCAATGACATGGCAGCACCTCAAGTAGACCTGAACACCTCGGCGGGCGTCATCCGCATCGAGCTCGACGACGCCAAGGCGCCGCTGTCGGTCGCCAACTTCCTCGCCTACGTCAAGGCCGGCCACTACGACGGCACGGTGTTCCACCGCGTCATCAAGGGTTTCATGATCCAGGGCGGTGGCTTCGACGGGGCCATGAAGCAAAAGCCCACCCAGGCCGAGATCAGGAACGAGGCCAACAACGGCCTGAAGAACAACAAGTACACCCTGGCCATGGCGCGCACCAACGCGCCGCACTCGGCCACGGCGCAGTTCTTCATCAACGTGACCGACAACGACTTCCTCAACCACCGCAGCGAATCGCCGCAGGGCTGGGGCTACGCCGTATTCGGCCGCGTGGTGGCCGGCACCGAGATCGTCGACCAGATCGAGCGCGTGCGCACCGCCTCGCGCGGCATGCACGACGACGTGCCGGTCGAGGCCGTGGTGATCAAGAGCGCCGTTGTCGTCGCCTGATCTGCCCTCGGCCGGTGCGCTGCCGCCGGCGGCAGTGCTGCTGGACGCCCCGGCGCACTGGCACAGCGTGGAGTTCATCTCCGACCTGCACCTGTGCGCCGAGCTGCCACGCACCGCGGCCGCCCTGCTCGCCCATCTGGGCCACACCGACGCCGACGCCGTCTTCCTGCTCGGCGACATCTTCGAGGCCTGGGTCGGTGACGACATGGCCGACGCACCGGCCGCAGCCGGCGACGGCTTCGAACGCGACTTCACCGCCCGTCTGGCCGACCTGGCCGGACAGGCGCCACGACGCTGGTGGGGCTGCATGGCCGGCAACCGCGATTTCCTCGTCGGGCAGCGCTGGCTGGCGCGCGCCGGCCTGCACGCGCTGGCCGACCCCACGCTGCTGCTGCTCGGCCCGGCCTTCCCGACCCGGCGCGTGCTGCTCAGCCACGGCGACGCGCTGTGCCTGGCCGACACCGGCTACCAGCGCTTCCGCGCGCAGGTGCGCAGCCCCGCCTGGCAAGCCGCCTTCCTCGCCCGCCCGCTGGCCGAGCGGCTGGCCCTGGCACGCCAGATGCGTCAGGCCAGCCAGGCACGCCACCAGGTCCTGCATGCCGCCAGTTCCCCGGGCGACGCGCTGTACGCCGACGTCGACCACCCGGCCGCACTGGCCTGGCTGCAGGCCGCCGGCGCCGACACCCTGGTGCATGGCCACACCCACCGGCCGGCCCGCCACGTGCTCGCGCAGGGGGATGGCCGGACCTGGCAGCGCCTGGTGCTGAGCGACTGGGACCTGGACCACGCCGAGCCGGCGCGCGCCCAGGTCCTGCGCCTGGACGGCAGTGGCTGGCACCGCCTGGCGCCGCCGGGCTGCCCGGCTTGAGCGCCGCGCCATGCTGCTGGACTGGTGGCGGCGCCGGCGCGAGGCGCACGTGCTGCAGCACCGCGCCATCCCGGACGAGCTCTGGCTGGCCACGCTGGCGGCCTACCCCTTCCTCAAGCACCGGTCGCTGGCCGACCTGCTGCGCCTGCGCGAGCTCGCCACGCTCTTCCTGGCGCGCAAGCAGTTCCACGCCGCTGGTGGCCTGGTGCTGGACGACGCCATGGCCCTGGCCATCGCCGCCCAGGCCTGCCTGCCCGTGCTGGAGCTGGGGCTGCAGTGCTACGACGGCTTCATCGGCATCGTCATCCAGCCCGACCAGGTCGAGGTGCAGCGCAGCTGGACCGACGAACACGGCATCACCCACGAAGGCAGCGAGCTGCTGGCCGGTGAAGCCGTCCCGGGCGGACCGGTCATGCTGGCCTGGCCCGACGTGGCCGACGCGGGCGACAGCGCTGCCATGGGCTACAACGTGGTGGTGCACGAGTTCGTGCATGTCATCGACATGGCCGGCGGTGGCGACGCCGACGGCGTGCCGCCACTGCCCGACCGCACCGCGCGCGCGCACTGGCTGGCGGTGATGCAGGCCGAACACGCGGCCCTGTGCCGTGACCTCGACGCCGGCATCGAGACCTGGCTGGACCCCTACGCCGCCAACGGACTGGAGGAATTCTTCCCGGTCGCGTCCGAGGCCTTCTTCGTTGCGCCGCTGGACCTGCGCGCCCACCATCCGGCGCTGTACGCGCTGCTGGCCAGCTACTTCAGGCAGGATCCGGCACGCCACGCCCGCCGGTCGCGGCCCGCCGGGCGCGGCTGAACGCGGTGGTGCGTCCGGTGCGCCAACGGGGTCGGGCAGCGGAGTTCAGCACCGCTTGGCCACGGTCAGCACGGTCAGAAGTGCTCCCAGCTGTCCTCGCCGTGGCCTGCCGCGACTGCGACGGGCTGCGGCGGCACGGGCCGGGCAGGCACCTTGCGCAGCAGGGCGGTCCTGGCAGGGGTGGCACCTGACAGGTCGCTGCGCTGGGCCCTGGACGCCGGCACGACCTGTGCGCCGTCGAGCCTGAAGGCCGAGACCGCCTGCGCCAGCACGCCGGCCTGCTGCTTGAGGCTTTCGGCCGCTGCGGCACTCTGCTCGACCAGCGCGGCGTTCTGCTGCGTCATGCGGTCCAGGTCGCTCACCGCGGCGTTGACCTGGCCGATGCCCTGGCTCTGCTCATGCGCCGCGGCGGTGATCTCGCCGATCACGTCGCTCACGCGGCGCACCGAGGCGACGATCTCGTCCATGGTCGTGCCGGCCTCCTGCACCTGGCGTGCTCCGGCCTCGACGCGGTCGACGCTGCTGCCGATCAGGCTCTTGATCTCCTTGGCCGCGTCGGCGGAGCGGTGTGCCAGCGAGCGCACCTCGCCGGCCACCACCGCAAAGCCGCGGCCCTGCTCGCCGGCCCGGGCGGCCTCGACCGCCGCATTGAGCGCCAGGATGTTGGTCTGGAAGGCGATGCCGTCGATCACGCCGATGATGTCTGCGATCTTGCGCGAGCTGGTGTTGATGTCGTCCATGGTCGCCACGACCTGAGCAACGACCTCGCCGCCGCGCCGCGCCACGGCGGCGGCGGAATTGGCCAGCTGGTTGGCGGTGGCGGCCGACTCGGCGCTGTGCCTGACCGTGCCGGTCAGCTGCTCCATCGAGCTGGCGGTCTGCTGCAGGTTGCTGGCGGTCTGCTCGGTGCGCAGGCTCAGGTCCTGGTTGCCACTGGCGATCTGGCTGGAGGCCACGCCGATGGTCTCGCTGACCTGCTGCACGCTATGCACCGTGCCGCGCAACTGCGCGACCATGGCGGCCAGGGCACGGATCAGGTCACCCACCTCGTCGGGCGCATCGCTGGCGGGCATGACATCCAGCCGGCCGGCAGCCACATGAGCCGCGGCCTGGGCACCCTGGTGCAGGTCGGCCAGGATGCGCCGCTGCACCGACCAGGCGAACGCGGTGGTCAACAGCGCCGCCACCAGGCCCAGGCCGGCCAGCGCCAGCGTGTTGCGCTGGGCGCTGGCACCCAGGTCAGCCGATTCCCGCGCCGAGCCGTCCTGCGCCTTCGCATACAGGCGGCCCAGCACGGCGTCCAGCGCCTTGAATTCGGCATCCGCCGTCTGCAGGGCTGCCACGCCGGTGTTCGGGTCCACCGTGGCCAGGTCGACGGCGCTGTCGGCTGCCTTCAGGCAGCGTTCGGCCAGCTGGGCCAGCTGCAGGTAGTCGGCGGCGATGCCAGTGCCGTCGTGGCTTGCGGCCTGGGTCGTCGCGGAACCTGCACCGGCGGCGGCAGGCGCAGCACCAGTGGCACCGGCAGCACCGGCGGCGTCGCGCGCCGTGCGTGCCACCTCGCCCAGGGTACGTGCCAGGCTGGTGCGGTAGGACTTCACGGCCGCATCGTCCATCGACCCGATGATGGTCATGGTGCGGTACAGCCCGGCCTGGGCGTCGGACAACACGTCCTGCTCCCGGGCCACCAGGGCATAGGCCTGCACCGCCGCTGCATGGCTGTGCTCGCTGTGATCGCGGTAGGTGGCCAGCACCCACAGGGCGGCAGCCAGGGTCAGCAGCATCATGAGGCCGGCCAGGGCGGGCGCCATCATCAGTTTCAGGCTCAGCTTCATGCGGTCTCCTCGTGTGCGGTCAGGGGTGGACCAGGCCAGGCCGGCGGCCTGGCGCCCACCGGCTTACTTGTAGATGCCGCCACACAACACGGCATCGTCGACACGCTCGCAATACATGGACTTGGGCTCGATCTTCCTGCTCACCGGGTTGGTGAACTTGTAGTCCTGCCAGAAGGTGCCCTTGGTCTGCGCCAGCTCGACACGCTCCTTGACGAAGGCCTTGCCATCGACGTCCTTGAGCTCGATCAGGTTCTTGCCCACCATCTTCTCGTTGGCACCATGGGCGCGCACCACACCGTCCAGGCCGTAGATCACCAGGTAGAGGTCGCGGTCGACGAACTGGCCGTCCTTCCTGCCGATCTCCTCGTAGGCCTTGTCCTTGCCGTTCTTCTTCAGGTAGGCCACGCCCTTCTTGACCATGGCGGTGGCCTCGGCGGCAGTGGCATGGTCGGCGGCGCGGGCCTGCAACGGTGCCGCGAGCAGCGCCAGCGCGGCGACTGCCGTGGTGGCCAGGGTGGTCAGGGTGGTTGTGGACATGGACATGGAGCATCTCCGGGCAATGGCGTGTGGGCGACACCCGTCGCAGGCTGCCGACGGCAGGGACGAGGCCTGCCGGGATCTTCGGCCGCAGCGCGCACATCTGAAGCGCCGAACAGCCGTGCCGCGCACGGCCAGATCGAGGCCGACGCCGGCCGCGCAGCCCGGCCGGGTCAGCCGGGCCGGTGCACCACGCCGCGCAGCAGCCCGGTCTGCAGCGCCTGCACCAGCCAGCGGCCGAAGTCCAACGGCGGCCGCGCGGCCAGGCCGGCGTCCAGCGCCGCGGCCAGGCTGGCGCCCGCCAGCACCGCCTGCACGAAGGCCTGCTCGGCCACGTCCACCTCGCGCAGCCGCGCGCGCCACCGCGGTCGCCAGATCAGCACCCGGCAAGCGCCCGCGTCGGCCGACCAGGCCGCGGCGATGGCCTGCAGCCGCGCACCGAGCCGGGCCTGGCGCTGCCGCACTGCCATCTGCGCGCCGGTGTCGGTGGTGGTGGGTGCGGCAGCCTCGTCCGGACCGGGCAGCGCGCCGGGCATCAGGTCGGCGCCGGGCACGGTGGTGTCGTCGCCCTCGTCCCGGTGCGCCTGCCAGATCGCGGCCACTGGATAGGGCGAGGCCAGCAGCTGGCAGGCCGGGGCCAGGCGCAACACCAGGTCGGCCGGGTCGGCCTGGCCCAGCAGCGCCAGGTCGGGCAGGTCAGACGCAGCACCGGCCGGCCGGCCTGGCCGGTCCTCGCCGCGACCCGCACCGTGGTCGTCGACACAGTCGTCGCGGTCACCGTCACCGTCGGCCAGATCGTCGGCCGGTTCATCCGCCGCCAGTTCGGCGCGGTACAGCGCCCATTCCAGCCGGGCGATGTCGGGCAGGTAGGGGGCGTCGGCCAGCAGCCCGGCGGCGCAGGCGTCCGGCTGCGCCCGCAGCCAGTCCGCCAGGCTGGCGCCCCAGTCGGCCAGGTCGCCGCGGGTGGGCGGCTCGTCGTGCCAGTAGCGTTGCGCCAGGGCGGCAGACACAGCCGGCCCCAGCAGCTCGTGCAGCACCGGGTACACCGCACCCAGGCAACGCCTTGCCAGGCCACGCGCGTTGTTGCGGTACACCGCCAGGCCGGTGGACAGGGCCGCGGCCGGCGCACCCGCACCGCGGATCCAGCCCAGCAGTTCGCCCTGGCCATGTGCCAGGCGGAGCAGCTCCTGTGGCGCCAACTGCGCCACCGGCCGCGGTTCGCCCGGTAGAGCACACGCGCCAGGCCCGGTGGCGCGCCCGGGCCGGTGCCGCTGTGCCAGCGCGGCTGCGGCCTCGGCATCGGCACGCGCCGCCTCGGCCAGCAGCTCGGCCAGCGGTGGGATGTGGTTGTCGCGCTCCACCAGCGTGGGCACGGCGCCGTAGCGTGCGATGGCCGCGCGGTAGACCTGCCACACCAGCTCGGGCACGGTGGCGCCGTGGTGGTCGATCACGACCGGGCCGCTGGCATCGTGGCCGGCGACGTGGATCTCGGCCACACGCTCGCCGGGCAGCTGGTCGAGCCAGCGCTCGCAGTGAGCCAGCAGGTCGACCACATCGCTGCCGCCATGGCTGCGCCGGTTCAGCGCGTTCACGACCAGGTTGTTCACGTCCACCAGCAGCAGGCAGCCGCTGCGCTCGGACAGTTCGCGCAGGAAGCCGGCCTCGACCTCGGGCTCGGCCAGTTCCTCGCCGCCCGGCGGCACGAGGTAGGCCGACACGTTCTCGATCGCGATGGCGCGCCCGAGCGCCACCTGCACCTCGTCCACATGGTCGGCCAGGGTCTGCAGCGCTGCGCGGCTGAAGGGAATGGGCAGCAGGTCGTTGGCATGCAGCACCGCGCCGCCGCGACCGGGCGGGCGGCCACGCGCGTAGGCGGCATGCTCGCTCACCAGCCAGGGCTGCATCTGGCGCACCAGGCGGGCCAGATGCTGCACATGCCAGTCGTCCAGCGGCGCGGCCGAGCCCAGCGACAGGCCCACGCCATGCAGGCCGAGCGCATAGTGTTCACGCGCCTGGCGCAGCAGGGCCAGCGACGCACCGCCGTCGGCAAAGAAGTTCTCGCTGTGGACCTCGATGAAGCCCAGCGTGGGCCGCAGCTCCAGCAGCTCGCGGTAATGCGGGTGGCGCCAGCCTATGCCGGCGCCCCAAGGCGGCGCGAGCGTCAGCGACGGCATCGGCGCGGGGTGGCAAGCAGGCGGGGCGACCATGACGACCGAGTGTCGCCCATGGCCGGTGGCCCGCCTGGCGCCGGATCAGGCCGGCTCGGTGAGCGCCGGTGCCGGCGTGGCCACCCCGGCGCCGCTGGTGCTGATGTGGTGTTCCAGCGTCTGCAGGTTCACGGTCAGCTCGATGCTGGCGTCAGCCTGGCTCCAGCGCAGGCGCAGTTCGTGCACCGCGCAGCTCAGGCACTCGAAGTTGCCGTTGAAGGCCGGGTGGCTGTTGCGCAGGCGGATCAGCGCGATCAGTTGCTGCACCACCGGGCGTTGCAGCTCGGTGTCGATCTCCGCCGCCGTGTAGTGGTGGCGGTTGATGTCGCGGCCGACCTTGCTGCGCTCGAGCAGGTCCATGTCGTTGTGGCCGGCCAGCAGGCCGACGTAGTAGACCTGCGGCACGCCGGGCAGGAAGAACTGGATCGCCCGGGCGATCAGGTAGGCCCGGTCGTCGCGTCCCAGCGCGTCGTAGAAGGTGCAGTTGACCTGGTACAGGTCGAGGTTGGACGCCGCCGCGCCCGTGGCCTTGCGGCTCTGGCCCTGCGAGCGCTCGTGGATCATCTCGACCAGCTGGTCGAGCTCGGCGTCGGGCACCAGGCCGGGCCGGTTCGCGCGGTCGGCGGCATCGGCGCCGATGTCGATGATGCCGATGCCGTCGTGCGTGTCCAGCACCGTGAGCGCGTTGTTCGGGCGCTGCGCGATCCAGGCCTTGAGCGGCGCGGCGGTGCCGAAGAACAGCGCGTGCAGCACCAGCGGCGGCAGCGCGAAGTCGTAGACCCAGTCGACTCGCGCGGCGATCTCGATCTGGCGCTGGTAGTACGAGTGGATCTCCACCAGCACCTCGATGCCCAGCGCCTTGGCCTGGGCGGCGAACTCGTCGATGAAGGCGAAGGTCTCGGGCATCATGAAGCACGAGGCGCCGGCCTTCTTGATCGCGTAGCCCACCGCGTCCAGCCGCACCATGCGGATGCCGTTGGCCGCGAAAGTCTGCAGGATGCTGGCCAGGTAGGCCTGGCCCTGCGGGTGCCTGACGTCGATGTCGACCTGCTGCGGCGTGAAGGTCGTCCACAGGATGCGCTTCTCGCCGTTGGACAGCGTGGCATACGTGAACGGCAGGCCCGGGCGCGGACGGTAGATGGCCAGCAGCTCGGCCTCGGTCGCGCCTTGCGGGAAGACGGCGCCGTGCGTGAGGAACAGGCCGTCGTAGGGTGATTGCGAGCCGCGCGCCGCGTAGTCGCGGAACTGCGGCGAATCGCTCGACATGTGGTTGACGATCACGTCACCCATCACCTCGGTGTGTTCGGTGAGGGTGCGGATGTGCGACCAGTCGCCCAGGCGCGGGTCGACCAGGGTGTGGTCGATCGGGTCGAAGCCGGCGTCCGAGCCGTCGATGGGGTGGAAGAAGGGCAGCAGGTGCACGCCGCCGAACAGGCCGGCCAGCGCGCCCGGCTCGTCGGCACCATGCAGCAGGGCGTCAAGCTCGCGCAGGCCGCCACCGCCCAGCCGGTCGACATAGGTGATGAGTTGGACTTGGTTCTTCATGGCTGTTGGGCGCCGGCTGCGGCCGGCTTGACGAAACACACTGCCACGGCAGCGGCGATGAGCAGGACACCGGCCAGACGGATCGCGTTCTCGGGCTGGCCGCCCAGCAGGCTGTGGTAGTACAGCGGCACGGTCAGCTGCTGGATGATCATGGGGATGACGATGAACATGTTGAACATGCCCATGTACACGCCGGCGCGCTCGGGCGGGATGCTGCCGGCCAGCAGGATGTAGGGGTTGCCCATGATGCTGGCCCAGGCCAGGCCCACGCCGATCATCGGCACGAACAGCAGCCACAGAAGGCCACGGCGTTGTAGAAGCCCCCGATCTGGCCGTTGAGCAGGCTGGCGTCGCGGTAGCCCGATGTGGTGGCATCGTGCGTGCCGTACATGCTGCTGGCCAGCGCGGGCACGATGTAGGTCCAGTAGCACAACATGCCGTACCACTGGAACAGCTTCATCCACCACAGCTGGCGCATGGTGGGTGGCATGTCCTTGAGCGCCTGCACGATCTCCATCAGCGTGGCCTTCACGCCCTTGGGCTGGGCACGGATGTGCGCCAGCTCGGCCGGCGTGAGCGGCAGCTCGGGCGTGGTGTGCACGCTCCACCACACGGTGGTGATCGAGAACACCGCCCCGATCACGAAGGCCGCGATCGTGATGTACGGGATGTTGTGGCTGTTCACCGCATCCTTGTTCATCCCCATCCACACCAGGATGGACGGTGCCAGGTAGGCCAGCGTCTGCGCCAGCCCGGTGAACGCGCTCTGCGACAGGAAGCCCAGGCCGTGCTGCTCCTTGACGAGCCGGTCGCTGACGTAGGCGCGGTAGGGCTCCATGGTCACGTTGTTGGCCGCGTCCAGGATCCACAGCAGGCCGGCAGCGAACCACAGCGTGGGGCTGAAGGGCATGACGAGCAGGCCCAGGCTGCACAGCAGCGCGCCGATCAGGAAGTAGGGGGTGCGCCGCCCCCAGCGGCTTTCGGTGCGGTCGCTCATCGCGCCGATGATGGGCTGCACCAGCAGCCCGGTCACGGGGCCGGCCAGGAAGAGCAGCGGCAGGCTGCCCTCGTCCGCGCCCAGGTACTGGTAGATGGGCGTCATGTTGCCCTGCTGCAGCCCGAAGCTGAACTGGATGCCGAAGAATCCGAAGTTCATGTTCAGGATCTGCCACAGCGACAGCCTTGGCTTGGCCGTGCTCATGTCTCGCTCCTTGTTCTTGCTTTCATGGGATCAAACGTTAAGGCGCCGCGTGCCGTCTGGACGTGCACGCGGCGCAGGCATCACTCTTCGCGGAAGGCCACTTCCAGCGGCACCATCAGCTCGGTCGCGCCGGAGGCGGTGCAGCTCATGCGCCGCACCGCGCTCTGCACCGCGCGGTAGTACTCGCGCGGGCCGGACACGGGCGTGACGTCGACGATCTGCTTGCCCTGGATCTTGATCATCACCTTGACGATGCCGGTCACGCCGAAGCGGTCGTACTGGCCGGCCAGGCTCGACGCCAGGATCTCCTTGTAGCCCGGGCAGGCCAGGCCGATCTCGGCCTTGGGTGGCGGCGCAGGTGCTGGTGGCGGTGGCGCCGGCGGTGCGGGCGGTGCAGGCGGCGGCGGGGGCTTGATCTCCACCGGCTTGGGTGGCGGCTCCTGCGCCACGGCCTGGATGGCCGGGGCCGCGACCGGCGGCGGCGGCAGCTGCACCTCGGGCGGGGGCACGAAGGGCGGCGGCGGCGCCTCGGGCGGCGGAGGCAGGTCGGGGATCTTCTCCAGCTTGGGCGGCGGCGGGGGCGGCGGCGGAGGTGGCGGCAGCTTGACCTCCTCCATGATCTTCATCTCGATCGGCTTCTTGATGATCTCGACCGCCTTGCGCGCCAGACCCGAGACCAGACCGTAGACGATCAGGATGTGCAGCAGCACGACGATGATGATGCCGGTGTAGCGGCGCTGGCCGGAGCCGGCGTATTCATACGGATTGGCGGGTGAGGCGTTCACGTGGCTGTCCTCACTGCTGTCCGATGAACTGCTCGGAGCCGATCACGCCGAGCTTGACCAGGCCGATCTTGTTGGCGCTCACCATCACCTCGGCGAAGGCGTTGTACTTGGCCAGTGTCTTCCATCTCGGCACGGCTGGTCAGCACCACGCCTTGCCAGTAGACCTTGCTGTTCTCGTCGATGTCGATCTTCACGACCTCGGGCTTGACGTCGCTGGGCGGCGGGGCGCCGACCGGCATGTTGAGGTTGACGGTGTGCAGCTGGATGGGAATGGTGATGATGAGCATCACCAGCAGCACCAGCATCACGTCGATCAGCGGCGTGGTGTTGATGTCCATGATGGGTTCATCGCTGCCACCGCTGCTGGGCATGTTCATGGCCATGGGGGTGTCTCCTTGTTCTGGGCCGCGCGCTGCTCAGCCGCGCGGCGGGGGTTCGGTGATGAACCCGACCTTGGCGATGCCGGCGCGCTGGCAGGCATAGATGATCTTGCCCACCGAGTCGTAGTTCGCCTGCATGTCGCCGCGGATGTGCACCTCGGGCTGCGGGTTCATGACCGCGACCTTCTTGAGCCTGTCCACCAGGGCCTCGGTGCCGGCGACCTTGGCGTCGTACCAGTACAGCTGGCCCTTGGTGTCGACGCTGAGCACGATGTTCTCGGGCTTGGTCTCGCGCACCTCGTTGCGCTCCTTGGGCAGGTTGATCGCGATCGAGTAGTTCACCGCCGGGATGGTGATGAGGAAGATGATCAGCAGCACCAGCATCACGTCCACCTTACCTGGCGCCCTGGGCAATGCCTTGCGACAGCAGCACGGCGTGCAGGTCGGCGCCGAAGGCGCGCACGTCGTCCATGGCGGCCTTGTTGCGGCGCACCAGCCAGTTGTAGCCCAGCACCGCGGGCACGGCCACGGCCAGGCCGATGGCGGTCATGATGAGCGCCTCGCCCACCGGGCCGGCGACCTTGTCGATCGAGGCCTGGCCGGCCACGCCGATGGCGGTGAGTGCGTGATAGATGCCCCACACCGTGCCGAACAGGCCGACGAACGGAGCGGTGGAACCCACCGTGGCCAGGAAGGCCAGGCCGTCCTGCAGGCGCGACTGCACACGCTCGGTGCTGCGCTGGATGCTCATGGTGACCCAGTCGGTCAGTGCGATGTGACCGAGCAGGCCCTCGTGCTTGCCCGAGGCGTCCAGGCCGGCACGCGCGATGAAGCGGTAGGGGCTGGCCTCGGCCAGCGTGTCCACGCCCTGGCCGACATTGCCGGCGGCCCAGAACTTCTCCTGCGCCTCACGGCCCTGCTTGTTGATGCGCGACTGCTCGAGCACCTTGGTGATGATGATGTACCACGAGCCCATGCTCATCACGGCCATGATCAGCAGCACGCCCTTGGCGACGAAGTCCGAGCCTTCCCACAGCGCACCGATGCCGTAGGGGTTGTCGACCTTGGCGGTGGCGGGCTTGGCCGACGGCGAGACAGGCGCAGGCGCGGCAGCCGTGTCGGCCGCCGGGGCCGCAATGGTGGCAGCCGGCGTGGCGGCGGCGGTACCAGTACCTTGTGCAACTGCGCCGTGCGTCAGCACGAGGCCCAGGGTGGCGGCGGTCAGCAGGCGCTGCAGGCCTTGCGCAAAACGGCGAATCATCATGTGTCTCCAGGGTGTTCGGTTCGACGGCGCCTTGCGCGCCACGGCGGTTCAGGCCCTCGTGCCTGAACGTTTGCGCCGCCGGAACCCCTCCACTGTCGACCCATCAACAGCCGCGAGCCCCGACGCCGCAATGGTCGAGACTCTAACGATGCAACCCTGATGACGCAATCGATTGCGTTTACAAATTGATCCGGACTTTCCCCTAGTGACGATCACCAGGCCCGATCAAATCACCCTGTGCATTCCGGTCCTGTCCGGAATGGGCAGCGCCCTCGCCCAACGAAGCTGCGGGGGCGCTGGTTTACCCGTACCGGAATCGATTTCACCCACCACCTCATGCCAGCGTGGTTGCGCCGGCGCTGGCCCGGCAGACGAACATCACGGCCGCCTCGCCCTGCGGCGAGCGGTAGTGCCCGGTCACTGCGGACTGCGCCGCTGACAGCCGAGCCGTGGGCAGCAACGCGACCACGCAGCCACCGAAGCCGCCGCCGGTCATGCGTGCGCCGCCCTGCGGGCCGATGGCCTCGGCCAGGATGCGCACCAGTCCGTCGATCGCCGGCACGGTGATCTCGAAGTCGTCGCGCATCGAGGCGTGCGACTCGGCCATCAGCCGCCCCATCGCCACCAGGTCGCCAGCCGCCAGCGCCTGCGCGGCCGCCAGCGTGCGGGCGTTCTCGCTCACCACGTGGCGGGCGCGGCGCAGCACCACGGCGTCCAGCCCGGCGGCGCCGGACTCCAGCCGGGCCAGGTCCAGGTCGCGCAGCGCAGCCACGCCGTAGTGGCGCGCGGCGGCCTCGCACTGCTGGCGGCGCAGGTTGTATTCGCTGTCGACCAGGCCGCGCCGCACGCGCGAATGCACGATGAGCACGGCGCAATCGTCGGGCAGGCGCACCTGCTCGGCGCCCAGGCTGCGGCAGTCGATCAGCAGGGCGTGGCCGGCCTGGCCGCGTGCGCTGATGTACTGGTCCATGATGCCGCAGCGGCAGCCGACGAAGTCGTTCTCCGCCCGCTGGGCCAGCAGCGCCAGCACCGTGCCGTCGAGCTGGTCCAGCCCGCACAGGCTCTTGAAGGCCTGGCCGACCGCGACCTCCAGCGCCGCCGACGACGACAGGCCCGCGCCCTGCGGCACGTTGCCGCTGATGGCCAGGTCGGCGCCGCACAGCATGTGACCGGCCTGCTGCAGCGCCCAGACCATGCCGCGCACGTAGTCGGCCCAGCCGCCGGTGAGCGGGTCGGTCCCGGCCACCGGGCGGATGGGCTCGTCGAGCCAGAACTCGTCCAGCGCCTCGCCGTAGTCGGCCGCCAGCACGCGCACCAGGCGGTCGTCGCGCGCACGCGCCGCCACCAGGGTGTGGTGGTCGATGGCGCAGGGCAGCACGTAGCCGTCGTTGTAGTCGGTGTGTTCGCCGATCAGGTTGACCCGGCCGGGCGCACGCGCCACCAGCGCCGGCGCGGCGCCGTAGGTGGCCTGGAAGAGGCCGGCCAGGCGGCCCAGCAGCGGCAAGGCCGGTGTGCTGCTGCCACTCATGCCGGCACCCCCACCGCCGCCGCGCGCTGGCGGTAATGCGTGACGGACAAGCCGCGCAAACGCTCGGCGGCCTGCTCGGGCGTGAGGTCGCGCTGCGCCTCGGCCAGCATCTCGAAGCCGACCATGAACTTGCGCACCGAGGCCGAGCGCAGCAACGGCGGATAGAAGTGTGCGTGAAGCTGCCAGGGTGCCTCGTCGGCGGGCTTGCTGCCTGCCACGTCGAAGGGCGCGCCGTGCCAGCCCATCGAATACGGGAACGCGCACTCGAACAGGTTGTCGTAGCGCGCCGCCAGCTCGCGCACGATGGCGGCCAGGCTGTCACGCTGGCCATCGCTCAACTGCGGCAGGCGCTGCACCGCGAAGCGCGGCAGCAGCAGGGTCTCGAAGGGCCAGGTGGCCCAGTACGGCACGACGACCAGCCAGTCGTCGTTGGCCGTCACCACCCGCTCGCCGCGTGCCAGCTCGGCCGCGGCCACGTCCAGCAGCAGCGGCCGGCCGGTGCGGGCATGCCAGGCGCGCTGCTCGCGGTCCTCGGCCGCCGCCTCGTTGGGCAGGAAGTCGCAGGCCCAGACCTGGCCGTGCGGGTGCGGGTTGGAGCAGCCCATCAGCTCGCCCTTGTTCTCGAACACCTGCACCCAGCGCCAACGCTCGCCCAGTTCGGCGCTTTGCGCGCACCAGGTCTGCACCACGCGGCGCACCGCCTCGACCGGCAGCTCGGCCAGCGTCCTTCCGTGGTCGGGCGAGAAGCAGATCACCCGGCTGGTGCCGCGCGCGGCCTGCAGCTGGAAGAGCTCGCCCACGCCGCCTTCGGCCGCCGGCGCATCGGGCGCCTGCTGCTGCAGCGCGGCGAAATCGTTGGTGAAGACGAAGGTGCCGGTGTAGTCGGGGTTGCGTTCGCCGGTCACGCGGGTGTTGCCGGCGCACAGGTAGCAACCCGGGTCATGCGCCGGGCCGGCGGCCAGAGCGGGCGCTTCCTGCCGGCCCTGCCAGGGGCGCTTGGCGCGGTGCGGCGAAACGAGCACCCAGCTGCCGGTGAGCGGGTTGCGGCGACGGTGGCTGTGGTCGGCGGGGTCGAATGAGGTGTTCATGGCAGGAGTGGGCGGTTCAGACGCGCTGCAGGTGCAGGAGGAAGGCCGTCTCGGCCTTGCTGCGCGGCACGGCCAGGCCGGCCTCGGCCAGCCAGGCGCCGTGGGCGATGCAGCCGCCGCCGACGCCGTCCGCGTCGCCGCGCAGCGCCTGCAGCCAGGGCGTGGTGGTGTCGTAGAGCTGGCGGCCGCGGCTGCCGGCCGGCTCGACCTGGCGCAGCCGGTAACTGGCGCTGCGGTCGAGCATGGGCAGGCGCAGCAGCGGCAT
>JBJOKY010000063.1:0-15599 GCA_046045865.1 Pseudomonadota bacterium
TCCAGGATCTTGTGCTTCACGAACTCGTCGTCGTAGCGCAGGCCCTCGGCATTGAGCACGCGGTAGTCGTCCACCACGATGGCGTTGTCCATGCTGCCGCCCAGCGTGAGGCCGCGTGCCCGCATCATCTCGACATCCTTGGTGAAGCCGAAGGTGCGCGCGCGCGCGATGTCGCTCTTGTAGCGCCCCGAGCCCATGTCGAAGCTCACGCGCTGGCCGGTGGCGTCCACGGCGGGGTGGTTGAACTCGATCTCGAAGTTGAGGCGAAAGCCGTTGTAGGGCGTCAGGCGCGCCCACATCAAGCGCTCGCCCTCGCCTACCCGCACCTCGACCGGCTTCCTGACGCGCAGGAACTTCTTGGCCGCGTTCTGCAGCTCGATGCCGGCGCTTTGCAGCAGGTAGACGAAGCTGGCGGCCGAGCCGTCGAGGATGGGCACCTCGTCGGCGGTGATGTCGATGTAGAGGTTGTCCAGGCCCAGGCCGGCGCAGGCCGACAGGATGTGCTCGATGGTCTGCACCTTGGGCGCGCCGGGGTCGCCGCCGGGCGAGATGGTCGAGGCCATGCGTGTGTCGCACACGGCCGTCGCACTGACCGGGATGTCCACCGGCACGGGCAGATCGACACGGCGGAACACGATGCCCGTGTCGGGCGCGGCCGGGCGCAGCACGAGTTCGACGCGCTGGCCGCTGTGCAGACCGACGCCCACCGCGCGGGTGAGCGACTTCAGGGTGCGTTGCTTGAGCATGGTGCCGGCATTTTCACCGATGGGCGGTGGCCACGCTGGCGACGCCCCGCCGATCCCGCCTGAGCCCGTCAGGTCCGTTCCACCGCCACGAGCCGCCAGCCCCGCCACGCTTATCCTCCTGCCGATGATGGACGCCACCACGCTGCTGACCACCAACGCGCTGCTGTCGTCGGCCGCGGCCATGGTCATGGCGGTGGTGCTGCGCACGCGCAAGACCTACCCCGGCTTCGGCTTCTGGACGGCCGGCATCGCCTGCCTGGCGCTGGGCGCAGGCATGCTGATCCCGGGCGTACTGCCGTCGAGCTGGGCCGTGCGCCTGGCCCGCAACGCCATGTTGCTGTGCGGCCACCTGCTGCTGCTGCGCGGCATGCTCCTGTTCCGCGGCATCCGCGTCGGCGCCTGGCTTGAGGCCGGGCTCGCGTTGCTGTTCCTGCTGCCCTTCGGCGTCCTCAGCCTGGACGGAGGCCAGCTGGCCGCCCGTATCGTCGTCTACTGCCTGTTCTCCGGTGCTCTCAACCTGGCGACCGTCATCGTCACGCTGCGGCGGCGTCCGCCCCACTTCGGCTCCAACGACGTGCTGCTGGCACTGTGGCTGCTGCTGTTCGCGCTGATCACCTTCGGCCGCGCGGCGCAGGAGCTGTCCAACGTCAGCACGGCCTTCGAGACGATCAGGAGCTTCGGCAGCGTCTACGCGCTGGCGCAGATCCTGTCGGTGCAGCTGATCACGCTGACGCTGATCAGCATGAACTCGCAGCGCATCGAATGGGAGCACCGCACCAGCGCCACACGGCTGCAGGCCAGCGAGCAGCAGTTGCGGTCGATGGGCGACAACCTGCCGGCCGGCTTCATCTACCGCTACGAGGTGGTCGATGGCCGCAGCCGCTTCCACCACGTCAGCGACGGCATCGAGGGCACCGTCGGGCTCAAGCCGGCCGACGTGATGGCCGATGCGGGGCGCCTGTTCGCGATGCTGTCGCCCGAGGCACGCGCCCGCTACGCCGCCGACGAGGCACGCAGCGCCGCCAGCCTGAGCGATTTCGGTGCCACCCTGCGCTTCGACCGGGCCGACGGCCGGGTGTGCTGGCTCGACGTGCGCTCGCATCCGCAGCGGCGTAGCGACGGCTCGACCTTCTGGGACGGCGTGGCGCTGGACGTGACCGAGCGGCGCCGCACCGAGGTGGACCTGAACCGCTACAAGTCGCTGGTCGACTCGTCCGAAGACGCGATCATCAGCAAGACGCTGCAGGGCACCGTCACCAGCTGGAACCGGGGCGCGGAACGCCTGTTCGGCTACCCCGCGGCCGTGGCCGTGGGCCGGTCGATCGAGACCATCATCCCCGAGGAACGCCTGGGCGAGGAACGCGACATCGTCGCGCACATCGTGCGCGGCGAGGCGGTGCCGCACTTCGAGACCGAGCGCCTGCACCGCGACGGCCGCCGCCTCGACGTGTGGGTGGCCGCGTCGCCGATCCGTGACCTCGACGGTCGCATCGTCGGCACCTCGACCATCGCGCGCGACATCACCGAGCGCATCGCGGCGCGCGCCCGGGCCCAGCGGCAGTCGCGCATCTACCTGTGCCTGTCGCAGTGCAATGCCGCGGTGGCGCGCTGCGCGACACAGACCGCGCTGTTCGACGCGATCTGCCGCGCCATCATCGAGGCTGCGGGCATGAGGCTGGCCTGGGTCAGCCTGGTCGACGAGGCCGGCAGCCTGGCCGTGCAGGCACAGGCCGGCGCGCGCGCCGACGACCGCCTCGACGTCGACCTCGACCTGGGCCGTGCCGACGCACAGGGCCGGGGGCCGGCCGGCATGGCCCTGCGCACCGGCCAGCCGGTGTGGTGCCAGGACGTCACCGCGGGCCCGCTGACGCAGCACTGGCACCAGCTGGCGCCGCAGCTGGCGGTCCAGGCCTTGGCCGCCTTGCCCGTGCGGCGCGGCACGACGGTGGTGGGTGCATTGACCATCTGCGCGGGCGAGGCGCAGGCCTTCGACGAGGAGACGCGGCGGCTGCTCGTCGACCTGGCGGCCAACGTGAGCTTCGCGCTCGACAACTTCGACCGCGAGGCTGCGCGGCAGCAGGCCCAGCAGGCGCTCGACGCACACCGCCAGCAGCTCGAGGACACGGTCGAGCGGCGCACCCGCCAGCTGGCCGATGCCAGCCAGCGGGCCGAGGCGGCCAGCCTGGCCAAGACCGCCTTCCTGGCGAACATGAGCCACGAGATCCGCACGCCGCTGAACGCCATGATGGGCATGGCGCACCTGATCCGGCGCGAGGACCTCAGTGCCCGCCAGGCCGACCGGCTGTTCAAGCTGGAGTCGGCCGCCAGGCACCTGCTGGAGATCCTCAACGACGTGCTCGACCTGTCCAAGATCGAGGCCGGCAAGATGGTGCTGGACACGCTGCCCCTGCGCGTCGAGTCCACCGTGGCCAACGTGCTGTCGATGCTGGGCGAGCGCGCCGAGCTGAAGTCGCTGCGCCTGCTGAGCGAGGTGGACGAGATGCCGCCCGATCTCGTGGGCGACCCGACGCGGCTGCAGCAGGCGCTGCTGAACTACGTCAACAACGGCATCAAGTTCACCGAACGGGGCCAGGTCGTCGTGCGCGCGCGGCTGCTCGGGCAGGACGAGGCCGGCGCGCTGCTGCGCTTCGAGGTGCAGGACACGGGCATCGGCATCGACGCCGACGTCATGCCGCGGCTGTTCGCGGCCTTCGAGCAGGCCGACCCGTCGACCACCCGGCGCACCGGCGGAACAGGCCTGGGCCTGGCCATCACGCGCCGGCTGGCCACGTTGATGGGTGGTGAGGCCGGGGCCAGCAGCGTCCCCGGCGCCGGCAGCACCTTCTGGTTCACGGCACGCGTGCGCCGTGCCGCCCCAGCCGCCGGCGCCGCCCTGCCGCTGCCCACCAGCGATGCCGAGGCGGCGCTGCGGCAGCGCCATCGGGGCGCGCGCGTGCTGCTGGCGGAAGACAACGACGTCAGCGCCGAGGTGGCGCAGGCCATCCTGGCGGATGCAGGGCTGGTCGTCGACCTGGCACGGGATGGTCAAGCCGCGGTGGAGATGGCGCTGCAGCGCAAGTACCGGCTCGTCCTGATGGACATGCAGATGCCCCGGCTGGACGGCCTGGGCGCCTGCCGCGTGATCCGGCAGCGCCCTGACCTGGCCGCGCTGCCCATCATCGCGATGACCGCGAACGCGTTCGCCGAGGACCAGGCCCGCTGCCGCGCTGCCGGCATGGACGATTTCGTCAGCAAGCCGGTCGACCCGGCGACCCTGTACGAGCTGCTGCTGCGCTGGCTCGAGCGCACTGCGGCCGGCGAGCCGACCGGCTGAGCGACGCCGGCCGGCCCCGCATCGCCTGCCCGCGTTGCCTGCGTGCGCAGTCGACCTGCCTGTGTACGCTGGTGCGGCCGACCGCCCACCAGACCGGGGTGCCGGCGCTGGCGCGTTGCGAGGTGGTGGCGGGCGGGCGGGCGAGCGGGCGGGCGCCGGTGGCTGCTCAGTCCGCCTGCTTGCGCAGGAAGGCCGGGATCTCGATCTCGTCCATGCCGTTGTTGGCCAGGGCGTCGACCTTGGCCGCAGCCTGGGTGCGGTTGGTGCGCCACACGCTGGGCACGACGTACTCCTGCGGGTTCAGGGTCACCTGCGGCTGCGGTGTCACGACCGGATTGCCCTGCATGACACCTGCCGGCTGGCCGTGACCCGCCTGGGCGTGCTGCGCGCCGGGCTGGCCCGCGGCGGCCGGCGCCGCATGCAGCGCGCTGGTCAGCACGGGGATGTTGTCCGTGCCGGTGCGCTGCACCGTCTGCACCACGCTCATGGTGGCCTGGTTGCGGCGCGAGGCCGGAGCCAGACCGGTGGCGATCACGGTCACGCGCAGCGCGTCGCCCAGGCTCTCGTCGTAGGCAGTGCCGAAGATGACATGCGCGTCATCGGCCGCATAGCGGCGGATGGTCGTCATGGCATTGCGGCTCTCGGCCAGGCGGAAGCTCTGCTTGCTGGCGGCGATGAGCACCAGCACGCCGCGTGCGCCCGACAGGTCGATGCCTTCCAGCAGCGGGCAGGCCACTGCCGCCTCGGCGGCCTTGGTGGCGCGGTCCGGGCCGCTGGCGGTGGCTGTGCCCATCATGGCCTTGCCAGGCTCGCTCATCACGGTCTTGACGTCCTCGAAGTCGACGTTCACCAGACCGGGGATGTGGATGATGTCGCTGATGCCGCCCACGGCGTTCTTGAGCACGTCGTTGGCCTCGGCAAAGGCCTGGTCCTGGGTGACGTCGTCGCCCATGACCTCGAGCAGCTTCTCGTTGAGCACCACGATCAGGCTGTCGACGTTGGCCTCCAGCTCGGCCAGGCCGGCGTCGGCCTGCTTCATGCGGCGTGCGCCCTCGAACTCGAAGGGCTTGGTCACGACGCCAACGGTCAGGATGCCCATGTCCTTGGCGATGCGCGCGATCACGGGTGCGGCGCCCGTGCCCGTGCCGCCGCCCATGCCGGCGGTGATGAAGATCATGTGCGCACCGTCGAGCGACTGGCGGATGCGGTCCTGCGCCTCCTCGGCCGCCGCCTTGCCGGCCTCGGGACGCGAGCCCGCGCCCAGGCCGGTATGACCCAGCTGCAGCAGCTGGTCGGCGTTGGAGCGGTTGAGCGCCTGCGCATCGGTGTTGGCGCAGATGAACTCCACGCCCTGCACCCCCTGGCTGATCATGTGCTCGACCGCGTTGCCGCCGCCGCCGCCCACGCCGATCACCTTGATCTGCGTGCCCTGATTGAATTCCTCGATCATTTCGATGCCCATGCCGCTCTCCTAATCCGTGCTGCTACTGCTCTGATGATTGTGTCTGTTGACGCTGTCTTGTCTGTCTGTCGCGTGGCGATATCCACCTGGCTGTGGCGTGGGCCTGGAAGTGCTGCGCCACAGCAACGTCGCCAGCGTTCGCGTGGCCAGTCGGCACGCTGGCGCATGCGCGCCTGCCGTGCCGCCGGCGACGACTGGTGTGGGTGTTGATCCTGCATGCCGCTGCCTGTTCAGAAGTTCTTCAGGAACCAGTCGCGCGCCCGGCCCATGAGGCTGCCGACCGAACCGGCCTGCTGGGCCGCCTTGATGCCGCGCGCACGTGCCAGCCGTGCCTCTTCCAGCAGGCCCATGGCGGTGGCCGAGCGCGGGCTGGCCACCATGTCGTACAGGCCGCCGTGGTACAGCGGCAGGCCCTTGCGCACGGGCTTGAGGAAGATGTCCTCGCCCAGCTCGACCATGCCGGGCATCACCGCCGTGCCTCCGGTGATGACGATGCCGCTGGACAGCAGCTCCTCGTAGCCGCTTTCGCGGATCACCTGGTGCACGAGTGAATAGATCTCCTCCACGCGCGGCTCGATCACGCCGGCCAGGGCCTGGCGGCTGAGCAGGCGCGGCGCGCGGTCGCCCAGGCCCGGCACCTCGATCTGCTCGGTCGGATCGGCCAGCAGCTGCTTGGCCACGCCGTGCTCGACCTTGATCTCCTCGGCGTCCTTGGTCGGCGTGCGCAGCGCCATGGCGATGTCGCTGGTGATGAGGTCGCCGGCGATCGGGATGACGGCGGTGTGGCGGATCGAGCCGTCGGTGAAGATGGCCACGTCGGTCGTGCCGGCGCCGATGTCGACCAGGGCCACGCCCAGGTCCTTCTCGTCGGCGGTCAGCACGGCGTGGCTGGAGGCACTCGGGTTGAGCACCAGCTGGTCGACCTCCAGGCCGCAG
Source organism: Pseudomonadota bacterium (assembly GCA_046045865.1). Lineage (GTDB taxonomy): Bacteria > Pseudomonadota > Gammaproteobacteria > Burkholderiales > Burkholderiaceae_C > Sphaerotilus. The sequence continues at coordinate 6,479 of JBJOKY010000063.1, forward strand.
CGGCGCACGCACTTGACGATATTCTCGGCCGCGCTCTGGGCGCCGGTCACGATGTGCACCTTGACCTCCAGGCGCCCGCCGCTCATGCCGATGGGCTCCTTGACCTCGTGGCCGTCGATGACGAATTCCTGCGGCTCGACCAGCAGCAGGCGCTGGTCGTTCGGGATGTTGATGGCCTTGGCCGTCTCGACCACGCGGGCCACGTCGATGGGTGTCACTTCCTTGTCGCGCACGATGACCATGCCGGTCGAGTTCTGCCCGCGGATGTGGCTGCCGGTGATGCCGGTGTACACGCGCGTGATCTTGCAGTCGGCCATCAGCTCGGCCTCCTTCAGCGCCTGCTGGATGCTCTGCACCGTGGCGTCGATGTTGACCACCACGCCGCGCTTCAGGCCATTCGCGCTCGCCACCCCCAGGCCGGCCAGGCGCAGCTCGCCATTGGGCATGACCTCGGCCACCACCGCCATCACCTTGGCGGTGCCGATGTCCAGCCCGACGACGAGATCCTTGTATTCCTTGGCCATTGCTTGTATTGCCCTGTGTCCTTGCCGTGCCGCCCTTCAGCGGCCCTTGTTGCCCGGGCCAGCCGGACGGGTTGTCGTGCCCATGCCGACGAGCTTGAGCGCATAACCTTCCTGGTGCCGCAGGTCGGCCGATTCCACCGCCCGGTGGCCGAACCGGGCGCTCACCTCGCCCACCGTGGCGACGAAACGGCGCGTGCGCTGCTCGATCTCGGCCGGCTCGCCGCGCCCCAGCTCGATGACGGCGCGGTTGGCCAGCGTGGCGCGCCAGGAACCGCGTTCGCTCAGCTCCAGCCGAGTCAGCTCGAACTGCAGGGCGGCGAACACCGGCGCCAGGCGCTCGCGCATGGTCAGCATCTGCAGCGCCGAACCGGCCGGGCCGCTCAGCACGGGCAGGGCCTGTGCCACGCTGTCATCCAGCTCGGCGGCGTTGCCCTCGAAGACCTCGCCCTGCGCATTCACGAGCTGGTCCTCCTCGTCCTCGAGCTTCCAGACGGCGCGCGGCTGATGCTCCTCGATGCGCACCACCAGCCGATCAGGCCAGACGCGCTTGACCTGGGCCTTGCGCACCCAGGGCGAGGACTCGAAGGCCGCCTGGGCCGCCTGCAGGTCGAGCGTGAAATAGCCGCCGTGCAGCTGGCTCAGCACCTGGCTGCGCAGGGCCTCGACGCTGTTGTGGCCGACGTCGCCCTGCAGCGTCAGGCGCCTGAACGCGAACCAGGGCCCGCTGGCCAGCCAGACCAGACCCCAGCCCAGCAGGGCCAGCACGGCAAGCGCCACCAGGGTGCGCGACGCCAGGCGCATGAGGCGCAGGTCCAGCGCCTGCGCCAGGGCCTGGTCGACCGGGTTGCCGGGCGCGCCGCCGCCACCGCTGTCGCGCAGCAGTGGTTCGCCCGCTGCCTGGACGGAGGACGGCCGACGCGCCTGCTCGAAACGCGGCGTGTCGGTGGCGCGTGCCGCCGCGGCCGTCTCGACCGCCTTGTCGGCCGCGCGCTTGCGGGCACTGCTCTCGCGCCGGGCTGCCTGGCGTGCCGCCGTGGCTTCGCGCTCGGCAGCCTCGGCCGCGGCCCGGCCGGCGCGTTCACGCTCGGCCTGGTCACGCGCAGCCTGCTCGCGGGCGGCACGTTCCTGCTCGGCACGTTGCTGGGCGGCCCGCTCGCGTGCCGCCAGATCCTGCGCCGCCTTGTGCTGCGCCGCCCATGCCAGCGCGGCCTGCTCCTGGCCGGCACGCTCCTGCGCCGCGCGATCGCGCGCGGCCTGCTCACGCCGGGCCGGCTCGGGGGCAGCCTGGGTCGCGGCCGTCTCCTGCACGGTTGCGGCGGCGGCGCCGGGCTCGCGGTAAGGCTGGGGCGTGGCCTGGCCGATGTCGGTCCAGGGCAGTTCGTCCTCCCACGGCGCCACGTCGGCCGGGCTGCTCACGCCGCGACCACCCGACGCCTGGGCGGCGAAGTTGGGGCTGGAGGCGGTGGTGGAGCTCATGGTGGTCCAGGAGATATCGGTGCGTGCTGCGGTCAGGTGAGGTGGCGGACTGTCGTCGGGCTGGCTGATGTGTGTGTTTCTGCGCGAGCTGTCCGGTTGGCAGGCAGATTCCGGGGTGGTGCGGTCGTCAGGAGGTACGGGGCGCGGCGTCCAGGCGCGCGCCAGCCAGCAGGTGCAGGCACAGCTGTTCATAGGCCAGGCCGGCGGCACGCGCCGACATGGGCACGAGCGAGTGACCGGTCATGCCCGGCGAGGTGTTCATCTCCAGCAGGAAGGCCTTGCGGTCGCTGCTGCGCAGCATCAGGTCGGCACGGCCCCAGCCGCGGCAACCCAGCGCGCGGTAGGCGGCCAGCACGGTGGCCTGGATGGCCGCCTCTTCCTCGGCTGGCAGGCCGCTCGGGCACTGGTAGCGCACGTCGTCGGTGAAGTACTTGTTCTGGTAGTCGTAGCCGGCCGCGGGCGGCACGATGCGCACCACCGGCAGGGCGATGGCGCTGTCGCCCTCGCCCAGCACCGGGCAGGTGAGCTCGTCGCCCTCGATGAATTCCTCGCACAGCACGTCGGGGTCGTACTTCGCCGACAGCTCGACCGCGGCCTGCATCTCGCTGTAGCCCGCCACCTTGGTCACGCCGATGGACGAGCCCTCGCGCGGCGGCTTGACGATGAGCGGCAGGCCCAGCACGTCGGGCACCAGGCGCACGCGCTCGCGTGCCTGCTGCTCGCCCGGCGCCAGACGCACGAAACGCGGCGTGGGCAGGCCCTCGGCCAGCCAGACACGCTTGGTCATGACCTTGTCCATGGCGATGGCCGAGGCCATCACGCCCGAGCCGGTGTAGGGCAGGCCCAGCAGCTCGAGCGCGCCCTGCAGCGTGCCGTCCTCGCCGTGGCGGCCGTGCAGGGCGATGAAGCAGCGCTGCACGCCCAGACCCTGCAGTTCGTGCAGGGGACGCTCGGCCGGGTCGAAGGCGATCGCGTCCACGCCCTGCGAGCGCAGCGCCGCCAGCACGCCGTGGCCGGACAGCAACGAGATCTCGCGTTCGGCCGAGCTGCCGCCCATCAGCACCGCGACCAGGCCCAGGCTGGCCGGGTCGGGCAGATCGATCGGGATGGCGCCGTGCACCATGGATTCACTTGGCTGCGTCATGCGGGCTCCCCAGACTTTTGCTTGTTGTCGTCGAGCATGGCCACCACCTGGCCCGGCACGGTGCCGATCGAGCCCGCGCCCATGACGATGACCACGTCGCCGCCGCGTGCATGGTCGTGGATGGCAGCGGCCAGCTCGGCCACGTCGTCGACGAAGACCGGGTCGACCTTGCCGGCCACACGCAGGGCACGGGCCAGGCTGCGGCCGTCCGCGGCCACCAGCGGCGCCTCGCCGGCGGCGTAGACCTCGGTCAGCAGCACGGCGTCCGCGCTGCCCATGACCTTGACGAAGTCCTCGAAGCAGTCGCGCGTGCGGGTGTAGCGGTGCGGCTGGAAGGCCAGCACGATGCGCTGGCCGGCGAAGGCGCCACGCGCGGCCGACAGCACCGCGGCCATCTCGACCGGGTGGTGGCCGTAGTCGTCGATCAGCGTGAAGCTGCCGCCGCCCTGCGCCGGCAGGTCGCCGTAACGCTGGAAGCGCCGGCCCACGCCGCCGAAGTTGGCCAGCGCGCGCACGATGGGCTCGTCCGGCAGTTCGAGTTCGGTCGCCACGGCGATGGCCGCCAGCGCGTTGCGCACGTTGTGCTCGCCCGGCAGGTTCAGCGTGATCTGCAGGTCGGGCATGTCGGCCAGGTCGCCCGGCCCCTTGCGGCGCTGGCAGGTGAAACGCATCTGGCCGCCATGCAGCGCCTGCACGTCGACCGCGCGCACCTGGGCGTCCTCGCCATAGCCGTAGGCAATGACAGGACGCGAGATCATGGCCATGATCGATCGCACCCCCGGGTCGTCCACGCACAGCACGGCCGCGCCGTAGAAGGGCATCTTGTGCAGGAAGTCGACGAAGGCCGCCTTCAGGCGCGACAGGTCATGCCCGTAGGTGTCCATGTGGTCGGCGTCGATGTTGGTGACGACGCTCAGCATGGGCGTGAGCTTGAGGAAGGAGGCGTCGGATTCGTCGGCCTCGACCACGATGTAGTCGCCCGAGCCCAGGCGCGAGTTGGCACCGGCGCTGTTGAGCTTGCCGCCGATGACGAAGGTCGGGTCCACGCCGGCCTCGGCCAGCACGCTGGTCACGAGCGAGGTGGTGGTGGTCTTGCCGTGCGTGCCGGCGATGGCGATGCCGCTCTTCAGCCGCATCAGCTCGGCCAGCATCACGGCGCGCGGCACGACCGGCACGTGGGCGGCACGTGCGGCCAGCACCTCGGGGTTGTCGGCCTTCACCGCGGTGGAGGTGACCACGGCCTGCGCGCCGGCGATGTGCGCCGCGTCGTGGCCCAGGTGCACACGCACGCCCAGTTCGGCCAGGCGGCGCGTGACGGCGCTGGGCGCCTGGTCCGAGCCCGACACCGTGTAGCCCAGGTTGTGCAGGATCTCGGCGATGCCGCTCATGCCGGCACCGCCCACGCCCACGAAGTGGATGTGCTTGACGGCATGTTTCATGCAGTTCCTTTCATGCCGGCCACGGCCTCGATCTCGTCGGCCACCTTCTGCGCCGCGGCCGGCCGGGCCAGCGCGCGTGCGCGTTCGGCCATGGCCAGCAGGGCGGTGCGGTCCAGCCTGCCCAGCATGGCGGCCAGCGCGGGGGCGGCGAGTTCGGTCTGTGGCAGGTGGATGGCGGCGTGCTGCCCGGCCATCCATTCGGCGTTGTCGTGTTGATGGCTGGTGGTGCTGACGATGAGCGGCACCAGCACGGCGGGCACGCCGGCCGCGCACAGCTCGCTCACCGTCACCGCGCCGGCGCGGCAGATCACCAGGTCGCAGGCCGCCAGCTCGGCGGCCATGTCGTCGATGAAGGGGCGCACGTCGACGCGCTTGACGGCGCCCGGCTCGGCGCCGATCAGGCCCAGGGCGCGGTAGTCGTCCAGCACGTTGGCGTGGTGGGCCACGCCGGTCTGGTGGACGATCTGCGGACGCTTGTCGATGGCGATGAGCGCCAGCGCCGCCGGGATGGTCTGGTTGAGCACCTGCGCGCCCAGGCTGCCGCCCACCACCAGCACGCGCAGCGGGCCGCTGCGGCCGGCAAAACGCTCGGCCGGCGCGGGCAGGGCCTCGATCTCGGCGCGCACCGGGTTGCCGGTGACCACCGCGCGCGGCATGCGGCGCGAGGCTTCGCCCTCGAAGCCGAAGGCCACCCGCCCGGCGCGGCGCGCCAGCAGCTGGTTGGACAGCAGCAGACCGGCGTCCGCATTCACCAGCACCAGCGGCTTGCCCAGCCACGAGGCCACCAGCCCGCCCGGCAGGCAGACGTAGCCGCCCATGCCCAGCACGGCGGTGGCGCTGCGCCGGTTCAGGATGGCGCGGCTGCTGAACAGCGCCAGCAGCAGCTGCCAGGCGCCGCGCAGCCGCCCCGTCAGGCCCTTGCCGCGCAGGCCGGCGAAGTCGATCGTGTCCAGCGTGATGCCGCTGGGCGGCACCAGCTTGTTCTCCATGCCATGGCGGGTGCCGAACCAGCTCACGCTCCAGCCACGGCGCTGCATCTCGCGCGCCACCGCCAGGCCCGGGATGATGTGGCCGCCGGTGCCGGCCGCCATGATGACGAGGTGACGTGCGGCGCTCATGCACGCCCCCCGCGCATGAGCTGGCGGTTTTCCAGATCCACCCGCAGCACGATGCCCAGCGCCATGCAGCTCAGCAGCACGGCCGAGCCGCCGTAGCTCAGCAGCGGCAGTGTCAGACCCTTGGTCGGCAGCGCGCCCAGGTTCACCCCCATGTTGATGAGCGCCTGGCCGCCCATCCAGATGCCGATGCCCTGGGTGCACAGGCCGGCGAAGACGCGGTCCAGCGCGATGGCCTGGCGGCCGATGTGGAAGATGCGCCGCACCATCCAGAAGAAGGCCAGCAGCACGGCGATGACGCCCACCAGGCCCAGCTCCTCGCCGATCACGGCCAGGATGAAGTCGGTGTGCGCCTCGGGCAGGTAGTGCAGCTTCTCGACCGAGCTGCCCAGGCCCTGGCCCAGCACCTCGCCGCGGCCGAAGGCGATGAGCGAGTGCGTGAGCTGGTAGCCCTTGCCCTGCGCGTATTTCTCGTTCCAGGGGTCGAGGTAGGCAAAGATGCGCTCGCGACGCACCTCGCTGAAGCTGATGATGAGCACGAACACGCCCAGCAGCACCGCGGTGCTGAGCAGGAACATGCGCCCGTTCACCCCGCCCAGGAACAGGATGCCCATGGCGATCAGCGCGATCACGATGAAGGCGCCCATGTCGGGCTCGGCCAGCAGCAGCCCGCCGGTGACGGCCAGGGCGGCGGCCATGGGCAGCACGGCCTTCAGGAACTGCTCCTTGAGCTCCATCTTGCGCACCATGTAGTTGGCGGCATACAGCGTGATGGCCAGCTTGGCCAGTTCGCTGGGCTGGAAGTTCATGATGCCCAGCGGGATCCAGCGCCGGCTCTTGTTCACCACCTTGCCGATGAAGGGCACCAGCACGATCACCAGCAGCAGCAGCGAGAACAGGAAGAGCCAGGGCGCCCACTGCTCCCACTTGCGCATGGGCACGCACAGCACGAAGCCGGCCGCGACCACCGCCAGCACGATGGACAGCAGGTGGCGGCTGAAGAAGTAGGTCGGCGTGTACTTGGCGAAACGCGGGTTGTCGGGCAGCTGGATGGAGGCCGAGTACACCATCACCAGGCCCAGGCACAGCAGCGCCACGATGACCCAGGCCAGGCTGGCGTCGAAACCGACCCAGCGCCCGGGCTCGCCCGACGACACGCTGACCCAGTCGCGCACCGGCACCTTGCCCACACGTTCGCCCGAGCCGCCCACCCAGGCGCCCAGGCGCCCGGGCAGCAGGCCGGCCAGGGTTTCGCGGATGCCGGAGCCGGCTGTCGCCGCGGCATTCAGCAGGCCACGGCCGGCGCGTGCCAGCACCGGGCCGAAGGCGGGCAGAGCCAGCTTCATTCCAGCACCTCGCCCTGTTCGGCCGCGACGGCGCGCACCGTGTCGACGAAGACCTCGGCGCGGTGGCCGTAGTGGCGGAACATGTCCAGGCTGGCGCAGGCCGGGCTGAGCAGCACGGCGTCGCCCGAGCGCGCCTGCCCGAAGCACCAGCGCGTCGCGCCCGGCAGATCGGCGAAACGCTCCAGCACCACACCGGCGCCGTCGCAGGCCGTCTGCACGGCGGCGGCGATGGCGTCGGCGTCTCGCCCGATCAGCGCGACGGCGCGTGCATGTCGCGCCAGCGGTGCGGCCAGTGGAGAGAAATCCTGCCTCTTGCCGTCACCGCCCAGGATCACGACCAGCTTGCCCGGCGCCTTGTCCAGCCCCAGGCCGTCGAGTGCGGCGACCGTGGCGCCCACGTTCGTGCCCTTGCTGTCGTCGTAGGCCTCGACGCCACCCAGGATGGCGATGAACTCCACCCGGTGCGGCTCGCCGCGGTATTCGCGCAGACCGTGCAGCATGGGTGCCAGCGGCGCGCCGGCGGCCGTGGCCAGCGCCAGCGCGGCCAGCGCGTTGGCGGCGTTGTGGCGGCCGCGGATGCGCAGCGCGTCGGCCGGCATGAGGCGCTGGATGACCAGCTCGTGGGGGGCAGCCGCAGCACGTCGGGCACCGGCACGTGCACCGGCCGGCGCAGCGTCCAGCGGGTCGAGCGGATGGGCGCGCACCAGCCAGGTCATGCCGCCTTCGTCCAGCAGGCCGAAGTCGCCCGGCTGCTGCGGCAGGTCCAGGCCGAAGCTGCAGACCTCGCGCGGCACGAACTTCGCCGGCTTGGCCCTGGCCGGGCCGCGCTTGCCGGGCTCGCGCGGCGCTTCGGCCGGCACCGGCGCAGCCTGGGGCACCATGGCCAGCACGGCCGGGTCGTCGCGGTTGACGATCATCACCGTCGCCACGGCGCGGCTGGTGTCGGCCGGGCCGTAGACGCGAGCCTTGGCCGCGGCGTAGGCGGCCATGTCGCCGTGCCAGTCCAGGTGGTCCTGCGTGACGTTGAGCACCGTGGCCGAGGTCGGCTCGAACAGGCTCACGCCGTCGAGCTGGAAGCTGGAGAGCTCCACCACCCAGGCCTGCGGCAGGTGCTGGAACACCGGGCCGGGCGGCGGCGGCGGGATCAGGTGCGGCGGCGGGCCACCGCCGATGGGGTCGATGTCCACGCCCTGGGCGTCGTCGGCCGGCGGCAGCACGGCCGACGTGGTGGCGTCGACACTCGCCTCGGCCTCGGCGGACAGCTCGACGGCGTGGTCGTCCGGTTCGGCGTCGGGCTGCGGCACGGCGGGTGGGGGCACGATGTCGGTGCCGGGCTGCGGCACGGCGGGCGCGACCTCGACCACCGGCTCCAGGTCCAGCGCCGCACCGAGCGTGTCGAGCAGAGTCGGGCCGATGTTGCCGGCCAGGCCGACGCGCCAGCCGCAGCGTTCCAGCAGCTGGGCAGTGAGCGAGGTGGTGGTGGTCTTGCCGTTGGTGCCGGTGATGGCGATCACCCTGGGCGCGTAGCCGCGCGCGGCCTTGAGGTCCTTGAGCGCGTGGGCGAACAGGGTGAGTTCGCCCAGCACGAGCGCACCGCGGTCGGCGGCGGCGTCGAGCAGCACGGCCACCTCGGGCGCCAGCGGCGACAGACCGGGGCTCTTGAGCACCAGCTGCACGCCGGCCGCCGGCGCGGCGCCGTCCAGCAGCGCGGGCGTGAAGGCGCCGCAGACCAGGCGCACGCCGGGCAGTTCGCCGGCCAGCCTGGCCGCGCCGGGCGGCGTGGCGCGCGTGTCGGCCACCGTGACCGAGGCCGCGCCGCAGCGCACGCACCAGCGCGCCATGGCCAGGCCGGAGTCACCCAGGCCGAGCACCAGGACGTGGAGGTCGCGCAGGAAGTTCATGGCTTATTGCAGTGCAGCAACTCGTTCAGCGCAGCTTGAGCGTGGCCAGGCCGACCAGGCACAGCAGCATGGTGATGATCCAGAAGCGCACCACCACCTGGGTCTCGACCCAGCCCTTCTTCTCGTAGTGGTGATGCAGCGGCGCCATCAGGAAGATGCGCTGGCCGGTGCCGGTC
>JBJOKY010000064.1:0-15588 GCA_046045865.1 Pseudomonadota bacterium
GCGCTGGCCAGCCAGGCAGGTGGCATGCACGGCGGCGTGGCTGGCGCGCAGGGCGTGGCCGGCTTCCAGCGAGCTGGACAGCGCCCGCGCGCCCACGCCGGCCAGCACCGCGCGGGCGCCGCCCACGTGGTCGGTGTCGCGGTGCGAGATCATCAGCAGATCCAGCGGCGCGACCCCCAGGCGGCGCAGCAGCGGCACCAGCACCCGCTCGCCCGCATCGCTGTCGCGCGAATACTGGCCGCCGGCGTCATACAGCAGGCTGTGCGTGCGCGTGCGCAGCAGCACGGCCTGGCCCTGGCCGACGTCGGCGCCCAGCAGCTCGAACTCGCCCTCGGCCGGCACGGCGGTCGCCGGCCACAGCAGTGGCAGCACCAGCGGCAGGCCGGTCATCCGCAGCGCCCACGGCGCCGGCAGCAGCAGCAGCAAGGCGCCCAGCAGGGCGGCAGCCTGCGCCCAGGCCGGCGCGGCCGGCGGCTGCCAGCTGGCCAGCGGCAGCGCGGCCAGGCTGCCCAGCCACAGCCCCTGCAGCTCGACCAGCCACGCCGCCAGATCCCACAGCGGATGCAGCAGCATGCCGGCCAGCACCAGCGGCGTGATGACCAGCGTGACCAGCGGTATGGCCAGCAGGTTGGCCAGGAAGCCCAGCAGCGCCAGCTGATGGAAGAAGAGCAGCGACAGCGGCGCCAGGCCGACCGTGGCCACGGCCTGGGTGCGCACCCCGGCCCCACCCGCCCGCACCACGGCGGCGAGCAGGCCGCGCCAGGCGGAAGGCTGGGGTGACTGGGACAGCTGGTGATGGCCGGCTGGCGCACCCCACGCCGACGAGGCGTTGCCGCCAGCGTACGCAGGCGGCCCGGATGCCGGTGCCTCGCCCTGCAGCATGAGCAGGCCGACGGCGACAAAGGACAGCCAGAAGCCGGGCTGCAGCAACGACCAGGGGTCCAGCGTCGCGACCAGCCAGGCGGCCGCGCCCAGCGTCAGCGGCCAGGGCCAGCGCCGTCCGGCCAGCGGCGCCAGCGCGGTCACGCCGATCATGAGCACCGTGCGCTGCGCCGGCACGCCCCAGCCGGCCAGCATGGCGTAGCCCAGGGCCAGCAGCACGCCGGCCAGCCGCGCGGCGTGCGGCCCCGGCAGCCACAGCGCCAGCCCGGCGTGCAGCGGCCAGAGCCGGCGCATGATGGCCGCCGCCAGCCAGGCCAGCATCGTGAGATGCACGCCGCTGATCGCGACCAGGTGCGCCACGCCCGTGGCGCGGAAGACTTCCCAGTCCTCGCGCGCGATGCCGGCCTGGTCACCCACGCACAGCGCCGCCACCACGCCAGCGGCCCGGCTGTCGTTGCCCAGACGGGCGTGGATGGCATCGCGCAGACCCTGGCGCATGCGCTGCAGTGGCTGGCCTGCCGCGGCGTCCAGGCGCAGCGGCGGCGGGCCGGCGCGCAGACGCACGCTGCCGCTGGCGCCCACGCCCTGCTCGAACAGCCACAGCTCGTAGTCGAAGCCACCCGGATTGAACAGGCCGTGCGGCGCACCCAGGCGCACCACCAGACGCCAGCGTTCGCCGGCCCGCACGGCACGTGGGTCGAAGGCCGGTTCATCGTTGCCGGCCGCTGCACGCGGGTCGGCATACCAGCCCAGCGAGACGAGCTCGGGCAGGCGCACGACCGTGCCGTCGGCCAGCCGCCGGGCGGACTCGACCTGCAGGCGCAGGCGCACGCCTTCTGCGCGGCGAGTCGGCAGGTCGGCGATGACGCCCGTGACAAGCAGGTCGACACGCTCCAGCGCCGGCGCGAGCCGATCGCGCAGACGTTCGTGTGCGCGCAGTTCGGTCTGCGCATAGCCCAGGGCCAGGCCGGCGGCCGTCGCGAGCAGCAGGCTGGTGCGGCTGGCCGCGGCCCGGGCTGCGCGCCCGCCGGTGTGCCAGCCGGTCGGGCCGGCACGCCCGGTCTGGTGTGCAGAGTGGCGCGCCGATACCAGCCGCAGGCTCAGCCATGCGCAGGTCACCCCCGCGCCCAGCAGCAACCAGGCGCCCACGGGCGGCCACAGCGCGGCACGCTGCAGCTGCAGCGCCGTGCCAGCGAGCCAGGCCAGCCCGATCAGGGGCAGCAACCAGGGGGTCGACATGTTGTTGCGGCCGAGGGCCGCCTGGGCCGCAGTGTAGGATTTGCGCCATCCGGTTTGCCCCGCCACCCAGACATCGAGCCACCATGAGCATCGCCCTGCGCCTGTCCGAACTCGGCATCAGCCTGCCCGCCGTCGCCACCCCCGCGGCCGCCTACGTGCCCTATGTGCGCAGCGGCTCGCTGGTCTTCCTGTCCGGCCACATCGCCAGGCGCGACGGCAAGCCCTGGGTCGGCCAGCTCGGCCGCGACCTGGGCACCGCCGAAGGCCAGCAGGCCGCCCGCGCGGTCGCGATCGACCTGCTCGGCACGCTGCAGGCGGCCGCCGATGGCAGCCTGGAGAACGTCAAGCGCATCGTCAAGGTGATGAGCCTGGTCAACAGCACAAGCGAGTTCACCGAGCAGCACCTGGTCACCAACGGCGCCTCGGAGCTGCTGGTCGCCGTGTTCGGCACCGAACGTGGCGCCCACGCACGCAGCGCCTTCGGCGTCGCACAGATCCCGCTGGGCGCTTGCGTCGAGATCGAACTCGTCGCCGAGCTGGCATGACGCTGGATCCGACCACCGCCTCGCGCCATCCGACACTGCTGCTGTCCGGCACGGCAGCCGGCTCGCTCGCAGCCGTGGGTGCGGCGCTGTTCAGCCAGCATGTGCAGGGCATGCAGCCCTGCCCATGGTGCATCCTGCAGCGCCTGATCTTCCTGGCCATCGCGGCAGCCGCGCTGGCCAGCCTGGCGCTGCGCGCCCGGCCGGGCCGGGGACTGCGCGCCACGGCCTCGATCACCGGGCTGCTCGGCCTGTGCGGCATGGCCGCCGCGCTGTACCAGAACCTGGTGGCTGCGCATCTACCCTCGTGCGACATGACGCTGGCCGACCGTATCGTGTCCGGCCTGGGCGTCGACGCCCTGGTGCCCGAGCTGTTCGAGGTGCGGGCCTCGTGCGCCGATGCGGCGGTCAGACTGCTGGGCGTGCCCTACGAGCTGTGGAGCTGCCTGCTGTTCGCGGTGGTCACGACCGTGGCAGTGCTGCTCTGGCGTGCCAGGCGCTGATCAGGCAGCAGACGAGATGACGCCGCCTGACCGGGCACCGGCAGGCGGCGTGGGCAATGCGCCCGGATCGGCGCTCAGGCCTTGTGGGTCGACGGCAGCGGAAACCGCACCTCGACTCGCAGACCGCCCAGGTGCGAATCACCCAGCTCGATGGTCGCGCCGTGAGCATCGGCGACCCGGCGCACGATGGCCAGGCCCAGCCCGACACCCGTGCCGTCGTCGCGCAGCCGGCGGAAACGGTCGAAGACCACGGCGCGCTTCTCGGGCGGAATGCCGCAGCCGGCGTCGTCGACCCGCAGCGTGACGCAGTCGGCCCCGGCCTCGGCCGTGATCTCGACCCGTCCGCCCGGCGGCACGTGCCGGATGGCATTGCCGACCAGGTTGCGCAGCAGGGTCTGGATGCCGAAGCGGCGGCCGTGCATGCGCTCGGCGCGCACCATGGGCTGCAGCCGCACGTCGCGGCGCTGCGCCTCCAGCGACAGGTCGGTGATGACCTCGCTGACGAGCTGGTCGACCTTGACGAGTTCGTGCGGCGCGTCGAGCGGATCACCTTCCACCCGTGCCATGGCCAGCAGCTGGTCGACGAAGTGGGCGCAGCGATCGACGCTGCTCTTGAGCCCGTTGAGGGCTTCCTTGCGGATCTCCGGGTCGTCGGCACGCTGGGCGATCTGGGCGTGCAGGCGCAGCGCCGCAAGCGGCGTGCGCAATTCGTGGGCGGTGACCGCGCTGAAGTCACGCTCGCGCGCCATGGCCGCCTGGATGCGGCTGAACAGGCCGTTGATCGCGTCGATCATGGGTCGCATCTCGGTGGGCATCGAATCGACCCGCACCGGTTCAAGCTCGGTCGGACGACGGTTCACCAGCTGGTTGGCGGTATCCGACAGCGGGTGCAGCACCCGCGTCATCAGGCCACCTATCAGGCCCACCATCACGACGATGGCCATGCAGAAGGCCACCAGGGGGCCGGTGAGGCTTTCAGTCAGGGCCGCGGTGCGCTGGTCCTCCATGTCGGCGACATGGATCTCGTAGGCGCCCGACGGCGCCTTGAGCACATAGACGCAGGCTTCACGGCCATCGATGAAATCGTGGTCGAAGCCGCTCTTGGTCGTCTGGCCCAGCCGGGTCGAGGGCGCATTGGCGCTGCGCAGCAACAGCTTGCCGCTGGTCGACCAGATCTGGTAACGGTAGCGATCCTGCAGCGCGCCCGAGGTTTCCTGGTCGACACGCACGTTCAGGCCGTTGGACGCATCACCACCCATCTCGTCGAGCTCGTGGTCGGCAAAGGCCATGACCGTGCGGGCGAGTTCGACCAGGCGGTCATCGTGCAGGCGCTCGTTCTGGCGCGCCGCCGACCAGTACATCGCCACGGCACCGATCATCCATGCCGCCAGCATGGACCCCACCGCCATGAGCAGCAGGCGTCGACGCAGCGACCAGTAGCGCGGCCTGGCACCCGGCGGTGCACCGGCATCGGCTCGCACCGGCCCGCCCAGCGGGACAGCATGACCGACGATTGCATTCACGTCGCGTCCCCGGAGGCGGCAGCGGTCTCGCTGGCCAGCATCTGCGGCGGTGCGAGCTGGTAGCCCATGCCGCGCGTCGTGATGATGAGACGCGGGTCGAGCTTGCGCCGCAGGTGATGGATATGCACCTGCACGGCGTTGCTCTCGATCTCCTCGCCCCAGCCGTAGAGCGCCTCCTCGATCTGCTGGCGCGACACGGTACGGCTGCGTCGGCGCATCAGCAGTTCGAGCACCCAGAATTCCTTGGTGGTCAGCGCCACGTGGCGGCCGTTCCACAGCACCGAACGGCTGGCCGGCTGGAGGGTCAGCGGGCCGTGCACCACTTCCTCCTCGCCGACATCGCCGACCTGGGCGCGGCGCACCACGGCACGCACGCGGGCAGCGACCTCGTCGAGATCGAAGGGCTTGACCAGGTAGTCATCGGCACCCTCGTCCAGCAGCTGGATACGGTCTTCCACATGACCGCGTGCAGTGATGATGATGACTGGCGTGTAGCGCGACTGCGTACGCATCACGCGCAGGCATTCCTCGCCACTCATTCCAGGCAATCCCAGGTCAAGCAGCACGCAGTCGTAGTTCTGCGTGTCCAGCGCGGCCAGCCCCTGTTCGGCACTGGTCACCCAGTCCACCGCATACCCACTCTGCATCAAGCCCAGGCAGGTGGCCCGCCCCAGCATTGCGTCATCTTCCGCGAGCAATACGCGCATCTATTCTTACTCCAGCCTAATGATCCAGGTTGCCCGACCGCCACGTGGCAGGTCGTGCCATCACCCTGGCGTGATCAGCGACCACCGCCAGCATTCCCGCCCGCCATTCGGCCACGATTCCCGGCGCCCGACAAATGTAACCAATGCACCTCGTGTGACAGGCACCCGTTTCGTGCATACACCATCCCCTGTCGAGGGATACGTCTCCAGGTGAACAGGCACTAGGCTGCAGGTTTGCAGCTTCGAGATCGTGTGCCGGTGCTGCGCCAGCAGCATGTGGCGCGCGTGGCATCCCGCCCGGCCGGGCTGTCCCTCCCTCACAGAGCCAGATACCCGTGTCCTTCACCTCCCGCCCGAGCTTGCGCGCGCACGACGGCGCCATCACCTCACCCGCCAGCCCGCCCCGCCGGGCGTCGACAAGCTGGGCATGGCGCCAACCCGAGCGCCTCGCCACCGCTGCTGCATCGATCGTGGCCATGCTGCTGTGCTGCGCCACGCCGGCGAACGCGCAGATCACGATGACACGTCCCGACGACGACAGCGGCAGCATCGTCCTCTCCAACATCGGCACCGGACTTGACACAGCGCAATCGAAGCCGCCGACCAGTGGCGAGCGCTACCCGGATGCGGCACGCCCCGGTGGCCTGGTCGACGCCCAGCCACAGCGAGGTGCAACGCGTGGACGTGGCCAGGACCAGCCGGTGAACCTGCACCGCCTGATCGCCGACGTTGCACGCGAGCACGGCGTGGGCCCGGAGCTGATCGCTGCAGTCGCCGCAGCCGAGTCCCGCTTCGATGCCCGGGCACTGTCGCCCAAGGGCGCGCAGGGCATCATGCAGCTCATGCCGGCCACGGCTCGACGCTTCGGCGTGCAGGACGTGTGGTCGGTCGAGGACAACCTGCGAGGGGGCGCCGCCTACCTGCGCTGGCTGACCGACTTCTTCCGCGGCGACGTCACGCTGGCCGTGGCCGCCTACAACGCCGGCGAAAACGCCGTGCTGCGCGCGGGCAGGCGCATCCCGCCCTATGACGAGACCCGCCGCTACGTTCCCAAGGTGCTGGCCTGGCGGGCCCACTACGCGCGCGAATTCGCCGCCGTCGACCGTACCCATGTGCAGGCCGGCTCGACCGGGCAGGACGTCGCGACGACCGGCGCGGCTGCCCGCACGGCATCGCGCTGAACGCGCTGCCCGCCTGGCCGGCATGACCGCCGCCGGGACAGCGCCGGCGTCGCCGGGGCGGGAATTCAGCGGCGTGCGCCACAGGCAGCCCGGGCATGAGGGCACAACGGCACACAGACCCGCACACCCGGGTGCATCCGGTGACCGGGCTTGAGGCCTAATATCGCCCGCGCCGGCTTGCCGAAAAGATGATGGCAGTCAGGCTTGCGGAGCAGGTTGTGCGCTGAAAATGCGCGCCGACATCGACGGGCAGCCCTGCCGCCCGCACCGATATAACCCGCCACGTCCCTTTGCCAGTCAGCCGCACGCCGTTTGCCGCCTGCGCTGCCCGATACGGAGAATGTCTTGCCTTCCTACCTGCCCCGCACGATCCCCGGCACAGCGGCCACGTGCCGTGCATGCGCACGCACCACCCTGACCCAGCGTGGTTTCACCCTGCTTGAACTGCTGGTCGTGATGGTCATCATCGGCCTGCTGGCCGGTATCGTCGCACCGCAATATTTCGCCCAGCTCGGAAAATCCAACACCAAGGTGGCACGCGCCCAGATCGAATCGTTCGGCCAGGCGCTGGACCAATATCGCCTCGACGTCGGCCAATACCCAAGCACGGAGCAAGGTCTCGCAGCCTTGCGCACCGCACCCCAGGGCCAGGCCCGCTGGCAGGGGCCTTACCTCAAGCGCGAGATCCCGAACGACCCGTGGACACGTCCCTACATCTATGTCTCGCCCGGACAGCATGGTGAATACGACCTATCCAGCCTGGGCTCCGACGGCCAGGCCGGTGGCGAGGGTGAAGCCGCCGACGTCGTGTCCTGGTGACGTGCTTGCCGGACCGCAGGCTCCCGGCGTGCATCGCCCCCCCTCCAGCGGCCGCCCGCCGGGCCACGTGAGCTCGAGATGACCAGGCTGTGGAAGAGTGAACTGCGGCTGGACCTGCGCATCGGCGGCTGCCAGGCCGAGATGCGCGGGGCCGGCTGGCAGCGCCGGCTGCTTGCCAGCGCCAGCGGCGCAGGCACAGGTGCGGCCGCCATCAGCGCGGCCCTGAGCGCCTTGCAGCTGGTCGACGACAGCGCCCTGCTGCCGTCCGATGCCCGCCTGACCGTGGCCGACGAATACGTGTTCTACGCCCTGCTCGACGCGCAGGTGTCAGCCCAGCAGGCGCTGGAAGATGCCACCCAGCAGTTCATCCACGCCCTGGGTCGCGAGGATCTGGTCGTGCAGGTCACACCCCTGCCTGCCGGCAGCGGCTGGCTGGCCGCCGCGCTGCTCGAGACGCACCTGCACTCCTGGGCCGACGCCCTGGCCGACGCGGGCATCCGTCTTGAGCACCTGCACCCGGCCCTGGTGCAGGACCTGATCGAGCTGGCCGACCACATCCGCGAGGACGACGCCGTCATCGCGCTGATCCGCGACCAGGGCGTGACCCTGGTGCGGCTGGAAGGTGGGGTGCCCGGCGCCCTGGCCTGGGAGCTGTTCGACCCGCAGGACAGCGGCGCACTCGACCAGCGCCTGCAGACCTTCGTGCACAACACCGCGCCCGGGCCGGTGCCGCGCATGGGCCAGGCCGACACCTCAGGGCCGCCCGTGGCCATCTACCTCTACACGCCCGGCAAGACACTGAGCCTGTACAGCGCCAGCCTGGACGACGACAAGCTCGGCGCTCACCCCGGCCGGCGCCGCATCGAGGAGCCTTCCGCCTTCGAGCAGGCCCTGGCCAGCGGCAATGGTCTGTCCGTTCCGGGCGGCAGGCGCAGACGCGGCGGCGGCGACGACAACGACACGGTGGTCGACCTGCAGCGCCGCCGGCGTGCCAGCGCAGGCAGGGGCCATGCCTCGCGCCCGACTGTCGATGACTCCGGCCGCGGCCAGCGCGCGCGCATGCAGCTGATCAAGGGCGGACAGGATGCAGCCAGCGGCGACCTGGATCATGACGACGCGAGCGACCCGTATGACACTGCCCCCTCGCGGCGCCGCGGGGTCACCACGGCCGGCACGGCCGCCCTGACTGCGCTGGCCACCCGCCTGCGCCAGGCATTGCAGCGCAGCCGGGCCCGGCGGCTGGAACGCAAGCGCATAGACGCCGAACTGGCTGCGGACAGCGCCTTCCACCACCGCGACTTCTCCCCCACCGGCAGCGTGCTGCCCGATGAGTGGCAGGACACCGTCCAGTCCGACGAGACCAGCCAGGCCGAGGCCGCCACCACCAGTTCGCACGACGCCCACGACGACGAAGCCCATCTGCTGGAGATGGAGGATGCGCTGGAGCTGGCCTTCGTGCGCGAGGACGAACTGGCCTCGGTCGGCTGGCAACCCACCCGGCCGCAGATCGACGACGTGCCGGCACCAGCCCCACCCGGCGAGCGGCGCCGCAATCCGGCTGCCGCGCTGATCTGGGCCCAGCCTGTACCCGTGCCTGAGGCCGAACTGCCGCTCGCCCCACGTGCCGACGAGCCGCCAAGCGTGCAGGCCGGCCGTCCGGAACTGCCGACACTGGCCGACGAGGCAGCGGAACTCACCGACGCCGAACTCCAGCGCGCCCGCCGCGCCTACGCAGGCGTCGAACGCCGCCGCAGCCACCGCGCATGAAGCGACTGAGGCCGCTCGACTTCCTGGCACCGCCCGCACGGCCCTGGGCCGGATACATCCTGCTGATGATGGCCGGAGCTACCCTGGTCGGGCTGGCCTGGGTGTTCTGGATGACAAGGGCACCGGATGGCGTGGAGCCTCTGCCCCGCCGACAGTCGGCCACCGAGAGTGCGCCGCCGGCCGAGCCGCCCGCGGTCGCGCTGTCGCTGCCGCCGGCAGCGTCCGGGCTGCGACCGGTCGTGGCGGCGGTGGACCTGGTGCCACCCACGGCAGTCGGGCCGGCATCCGGCGCGGCACAGCCACAAGCCGCGGCATCGGCCGTGCCGTCGGCGGCATCGGATGCCGGCCTGCCTTCAGCGGCAGCCAGCCAGGCCGAGGCGGGCCGCGCCACCGACGCACAGGCCGT
Organism: Pseudomonadota bacterium; assembly: GCA_046045865.1. Taxonomy (GTDB): domain Bacteria; phylum Pseudomonadota; class Gammaproteobacteria; order Burkholderiales; family Burkholderiaceae_C; genus Sphaerotilus. Next base: position 9,570 of record JBJOKY010000064.1, read on the forward strand.
GCCTGCGCTGCCAGCCATGAGCGACGCCTACGCGGACGCCCGGTACATGCGCGAACAGTTCCAGCTGCGGCAGACGCGTGCCCTGGGCGGGCCGCAGGCCCTGCCCTGGGCTGACATCCTGGCCGTGCTGCAGGCCCACCTGCACGGTGGCGTGGGCCTGGTCGGCCTGGGCCCGGACGGCGTGGTGGCGACGCCGGCCGGTCGGGTGCGCATGACGGCCCGCGCGGCTGACGACGCGCGCATGCGGGCCTACGTCGACGCGCTGCAGGCAGACAGCCGGCTGCACGACGTCACGCTGGTGTCGCCCGTGCTGGCCGAGCCGGACGGCAGCGGCCTGCGCTTCAGCATCGTGCTGGGCTGGCGCGGCAACCCGGACGCCCCCCGCCAGGGTCCGTCAGTCCCCGCACGCGACGTGGTGAGCCGCCCATGAGATCCAGCAGCACCGACATCGACCGCCTGGGCATCGAGCAGCCGCTGTGGCGACGCCTGCAACTGCTATGGCGCCTGTATTTCGGTCTGCCCGCGACACTCGGCCTGGCCGTGCTTGCTGTCGGCGGACCGGTGCTCTACAGCAGCTGGGACGAACTGCGCGACCTGCGCGGCAGCGGTCATCAGAGTCAGCCCGTGTCCGGCATGCCGGCGTCGCCGGTGGCCAGCGCCGCCTTTCGCAGCCTGGGCGCGGCCGCGCCGGCACCCGTGCCTGCGTCGGTACCTACGCCGGCCAGCAGCGCAGGGCGGCAGTCGCTGCAGACCCTGATCAACGAACTGCTGCCGCCGGGCAGCCAGCGCGGCAGCGATCTGCGCATGCTGCTGGGTGTGGCAGCCGGTGCCGGGCTGACGGTGGTGCAATCCGACTACGCACTCGAAACCTCGCAGCTGCCCGGTCTGGCGCGCCTGCGGGTCGACCTGGCCCTGCGCGGCAGCGACGCCCAGCTGCAGCGCCTGCTCGCGCAGGCACAGGACCAGTTCCCGAACCTGGCCATCGAGTCGATCGAATGGCTGCCCGGCGCCGGCAAGCCGGGCCGGGCCAACATCGGCATCCATCTGGTGCAGTTCTATCGCGCCGTGCCGTCCAACTGAAGAATGGCGTGCATGCCGCTCCCCCCCCACCCCAGTCCACGATCCACCGCCATGTCCGCGCAGACCAGGCCGTACCTTGACACCCCGCCCTGCCGCCGGCCAGTCCCGCGCAGCCGTGCAGCAGACACCCCAGGCCGCGCGCGCATGCTGGGTCTGTCCCTCATGGAGCTGGTCGTGACGCTGGCGCTGATGGGGGTGCTGGCCAGCCTGGCCGCGCCCCTGGCCGAGATGGCCGTGCAGCGCAGCAAGGAACGTCAGCTGCACGCCGGGCTGCAGTCGCTGCGCCAGGCCATCGACGCCTACAAGCGCGCTGCCGACGCCGGCCTGATCTCCGGCAAGGTCGGCAGCTCTGGTTATCCGCCCACGCTGGAAGCGCTGGCTGGCGTCACGCCGGTGAAGGCCGACACCAAGCCGGGTGACACCAAGACCGTCGAGTCCAGCATCGTCTTCCTGCGCGAGCTGCCACGTGACCCCTTCGCCGACCCCAGCCTGCCGGCTGCGGCCACCTGGGGCCTGCGCGCGTACAACAGTCCACCGGACCAGCCGGCGCCCGGCGACGACGTCTTCGACGTCTACTCGCGCGCCGAAGGCAAGGGCCTGAACGGCCTGCCCTACCGCGACTGGTGACGCACACGGCAAGACACCGGTGGCAACCGGCCCCGGGATGGTGGACGTGCTTGCATGTGCCGCCCGCGCGCCGCATGATCCGTCACACCGGGGCGAAGCTCATGCCCGGCCACTACGGAGACAGCCATGAAAAAGCCGGATCCCTCGTCAAGCACCGCGCGCGGTACCACCGACAGCGCCAGCTCCTACAGCGCCGATACCAGCCACATGGCGCTGCCGATCGAGTTCGACGCCCAGGCCACCGCCAGGGTATGGGCCGAATGGGTCGAAGCCGGGCGGCTGTGGATGTCATGGTGGATGAACTCGCTGCCCGTCATGCCCTGGCCACCGGCCGGCGTCGTGCTGGCACCGCCGCCAGCCCCCCCTCTGCGGGCCGACAACACACCGGCGCAGTCAGCCGTACCCTCCAGCCAGCCGCAGCTGCACACGGCCGCCCTGGCAGCCCGGCACGTGCGCGGCCCCAGCGCCCGGCACCACTGAGTCTGGGGGGGCCGCCCGCGCACAGCGCGCAAGGGCGCGGGCACCGTCGTGCTGCGGCGCCCGTGGCGCGTCCGCAGCTCAGTCGCCCAGCAGGCCACCGACCTTCATCAGGCCCTCGACGAGCTTGCCCTTGCGGCCGCGCTTGCCGGCGTGCGCCTGCAGGGCTGAGTGTCGCAACAGCTCCTGGCGTGGCTTGGCGCCACGGCCGCTGCCCAGCACGGTCAGCACGCCGGCAAAGGTGGCCACGGCGATGAGCGGCGCCTGCGCATCCACATCCATGAGCATCAGGCCGCGCCCGCCCTTAGGCTGGTGCTTGAGTTCTGCCAACGGGTAGGTCAGCAGCCGCCCGTCGCCCGTCAGGCAGGCGAGTTGCGGACGCGCCGGGTCGATGGCCAGCGGCGCCAGCAGGTTCTCGCCGGCCTCGAGGTCGACGAAGGCCTTGCCGCCCTTCTGCCGCCCGGTCATGTCGCCCAGGCTGGCGATGAAGCCGTAGCCGCCGCTGCCGGCCAGCAGCAGCATCCTCGTGGCCGGCCCGACCAGATAGTGCTGCGGCTGGCTGCCGGATTCGAGGTCGATCAGCGTTGTCACCGGCTGGCCGTCGCCGCGCCCGCCCGGCAGGCTGGCCACCGGCACGCTGTAGGCGCGGCCGTTGCTGCCGAGCACGACGAGGGTGTCGACGCTGCGGCATTCGTACGTGCCGTGCAGGCCGTCGCCGGCCTTGAAGGCAAAGCTCGCCGCCTCGTGGCCATGGCCACCGCGCGTGCGCACCCAGCCCTTGCCGCTCACCACCACGGTCACCGGCTCGTCGACCACCTTGATCTCGGCCACGGCGCGTTTCTCGGCCTGGATGAGGGTGCGGCGCGCATCGCCATGCGCCTTGGCGTCGGCCTCGATCTCCCTGATCAGCGTGCGCTTCAGGGCCGCCGGGCTGTCGAGGATCTCGGCCAGCTTGGCTTCTTCGGCGCGCAGCTCCTTCAGCTCCTGCTCGATGCGGATGGCCTCCAGCCGCGCCAGCTGACGCAGCCGGATTTCCAGGATGTCCTCGGCCTGCCGGTCGCTGAGCTGGAAACGCTCGATCAGCGCCGGCTTGGGCTCGTCCGCATTGCGGATGATGCGGATCACCTCGTCGATGTTGAGCAGCACCAGCATGCGCCCTTCAAGCACATGGATGCGGTCGCGCACGCGGCCCAGGCGATGCGCGGTGCGCGCCTTCACCGTGTCGACGCGGTAGGCCAGCCACTCGGCCAGCATCTGGCGCAGGCTCTTCTGCGTCGGGCGGCCGTCGGCGCCCACCACGGTGAGGTTGAGCGGCGCGGTGGTTTCGAGACTGGTCTGCGCCAGCAGGGTCTGGATCAGGTCGCTCTGCTCCACCGTGCGGCTGCGCGGCTCGAACACCAGGCGCACCGCGGCGTCCTTGCTCGACTCGTCGCGCACGGCATCCAGCACCGCCAGCAGCGTGGTCTTGAGCTGCAGCTGCTCGGCGCTCAGCGCCTTCTTGCCGGCCTTGACCTTGGGGTTGGTGAGTTCCTCGATCTCCTCCAGCACCTTCTGCGAGCTGGTGCCGGGCGGCAGCTCGGTGACCACCAGCTGCCACTGGCCGCGTGCCAGGTCCTCGATCTTCCAGCGCGCGCGCACCTTGAGCGAGCCGCGGCCCGAGGCATAGGCGTCGCGGATCTCCTGCGCGCTGGAGATGAGCTGGGCGCCGCCGGGGTAGTCCGGGCCGGGAATGAGCTGGTACAACGCATCGTCGCCGAGCTTGTCGTCCTTGATGAGCGCCACGGCGGCCGCCGCCACCTCGCGCAGGTTGTGGCTCGGCACCTCGGTCGCCAGGCCCACGGCGATGCCGCTCGCGCCGTTGAGCAGCACGAAGGGCAGGCGCGCCGGCAGCCGCCTGGGTTCGACCGTGGAGCCGTCGTAGTTGGGGATGAACTCGACCGTGCCTTCGTCGATCTCGTCCAGCAGCAGCCGGGCGATGGGCGCCAGGCGGGCCTCGGTGTAACGCATGGCCGCGGCGCCGTCGCCGTCGCGTGAGCCGAAATTGCCCTGGCCGTCGATGAGCGGGTAGCGCTGGCTGAAATCCTGTGCCATGCGCACCAGGGCGTCGTAGGCCGCCTGGTCGCCGTGCGGGTGGAAACGGCCCAGCACGTCGCCCACCACGCGCGCGCTCTTCACCGGCCGCGCGCCGCCCGGGCCTTGCGGGCCCTGGGTGGTCGTCAGGCCCATGCGCTGCATGGAATACAGGATGCGCCGCTGCACCGGCTTGGCGCCGTCGCACACGTCCGGCAGCGCGCGGCCCTTGACCACGCTGAGCGCGTATTCCAGATAGGCCCGCTCGGCGTAATGCGCCAGGGTGAGCGAGTCGCCGTTCATGCCGTCGCCGCCGAGGGGCAGGCCGGTGTCGGACCCACCACCGCCGCCGGATCCGCCGCTGCCGGCCGCACCGCCGCTCGCGTCCGGCGCACCGCCGGCGTCGGGTGGGATGGCGGCGGATGCGCCGGTCGTCGTGGCGGGGGAGGTGGCGGGCAGCGCCTGGCCTTCGGGGCGGGTGTCGGTGAACAGGTCCGGGGTATGCGGGGTCATGGAGTCAGGCAGATTCAGTGGAGCCGTTCAGGTCAGTTCCGGGCCGGTCCGGGCCGGGGCCGGTGTGAGGCGACGTGCGGGCCGGGCATGCAGGCTGGCAGGCCATCAGGCAGGTCGGCGACCTCAGGCCGCCGCCAGCGGCAGGCCATCAAAGCCGTCGAGCACGGCGCGCACGTTCAGGCCGATGTCGGCGGTGGCATAGCCACCTTCCTGCACCAGCAGGGTCGGGCGGCCGAAGGCGGCCAGGCGCCGGCCCAGGGCGTGGAAGTCCGGCCGCTGCAGGCCGAAGTGCGAGATGGGGTCACCAGCATAGGTATCCACGCCGAGCGAGACGATCAGCAGCTCGGGCCCCCAGGCCTGCAGCGCGGCCAGCGCGGTTTCCAGCGCCGCGAACCAGTCGCTCACCGGGCTGCCCGCGGCCAGCGGCAGGTTGAGATTGAAACCCAGGCCGGCGCCCGCGCCGCGCTCGTCAGCATGGCCGAGGTAGAAGGGGTATTCGGTGCGCGGGTCGCCGTGGATGCTGGCGAAGAACACATCGGCGCGCTCGTAGAAGATGGCCTGTGTGCCATTGCCGTGGTGATAGTCCACGTCAAGGATGGCGACCTTGGCTGCGCCGCCATCGAGCGCCGCCTGCGCGGCCACCGCCACGTTGTTGACGAAGCAGTAGCCGCCGAAGAAGTTGGCGCCGGCATGGTGGCCAGGCGGGCGCGTCAAGACATAGGCCGCACGTTCACCCTCGCGCAGCAGGGCCAGGCCGGTGAGCGCGGCCTGCGCACCGCCGTAGGCCGCCGCCCAGCTGCCGGCGGTGAGCGGCGTGCCGCTGTCCATCGAATACAGCCCCATGCGGGCGGCGAAGTTGGCCGGCACCACGTCGCGGCGCATGCCGGGCACGGGCCAGACGGCCGGAAAGGCCGCACCCGGGTCGGTGTCGCCCGCGGCGGCCGCCTCGGCCGCCCACTCGTCCCAGGCGCCCTGCAAGAAGCCGAGGTAAGCCGTGTCGTGCACCCGCGCCAGCGGCGCCAGGCCGACGTCGCGCGGGGCGACGAAACCGTCCGGCGTGGACGCCGCCGCGTGCGGCGTGCCCTGCAGCGCCGCGACGAGAAACTCCGCCCGCGCCGGCGTCTCGAAGGCGGGCACCAGCCGGCCGCGGAAGAACTCGTGCGTCGGTGCGTGGGTGGCATGCGCGGCGTTGAAGACGGTCTTCACACATCCACCTCGACCGCATCGCCGTGGATCTCCATCAGCTCGCGCC
>JBJOKY010000336.1:0-7177 GCA_046045865.1 Pseudomonadota bacterium
CTAGTCGCCCAGCGGCAGCTCGATGCGTGCGACCGTGCCGGCGCCGCCGGCGTGGTCCTGCAGCACCAGCCGCGCGTCGGCGCCGAACAGCGCCGCCAGGCGTTCGCGCACCTGGGCCAGGCCGAAGCCGCCTGCCGGCTGCGTGCCGCGGGCGGCGGCGGCCTGGTGCAGCCCCACGCCGCTGTCGCGCACCTGCAGCACCAGCAGCCCGCCCTCGCGCCGTGCGCTGACGTGGATCAGCCCGCCCTCGACCTGGGGCTCCAGGCCGTGCCTGATGCTGTTTTCCACCAGCGGCTGCAGCAGCAGTGGTGGCACGGCGATGTCGGCCAGCTCGGCCGGCAGGTCGAGCTGCACCTGCAGCCGTTCGCCCATGCGGATGGCCATGAGCGCCAGGTAGTCGCCCAGGCGGGCGAACTCGGCCGCCAGCGGGTGGCGCGGCACGCGCGAGGCGGCCAGGGTGACGCGCAGGAAGCCGATCAGGTGGTCGAGCATGGCCTGCGCGCGCGCCGGGTCCAGCCCGATCAGCACGCGCAGGTTGGCCAGGGTGTTGAACAGCATGTGCGGCTCGAGCTGCGATTGCAGCAGGCCGAGCTGGCTTTCCAGCGCCTGGCGGCGGGCGGCCTCGGCGGCGGCCATCTCGAGGTGCAGGCGTTCGCGCGAGTAGAAGAAATACGTCGCCACCACCGCGGTGAGCAGCGACAGCAGTGCGCTGGACGGGCTGGGCACCAGCAGCGCGAGCGGGTGGCCCAGCAGCCAGGCCACGCCGGCCGTGCCCGCGGCGTAGCCGCCCACCGTGCCCAGCACGATGTTGGCGGCCATGGCCGGCCAGCCGGGCCAGCGCCCGTCGGGCGTGTGCAGCAGGCGCGACAGCAGCGCGCGCCCGCCGTCGATGAACAGCCAGATCAGGTTGCCGATGGCGTAGGAATACAGCGCCACCTCGACCAGGCTGCGGTCGCGGTAGCTCAGCATCCAGAACACCAGCGTGGCGATGGTGCAGACCAGCTGGTTCATCAGCGCCCGGTAGGGCAGCGAGCGGCGGGTGTTGGCCGTCATCACGGCGGGCAGCTTGAACAGGCGCATGCGGGTGATTGTGGCGAGCCGTGCACCGGCGTCACGGCGTCAGAACGCGCCGGTCAGCGCCAGGGCCAGGGTGCGGCGCGTCGGCAGCTGCCGTGCCAGCGCGTCGACCGGCCCGCCGGCCTGGCGCCAGGCGGCGTTGACGCGCCAGCGGTCACCCTGCCACTGCAGCGCGGCGGTGTCGATGCGGCCGTGGTCGGCCGGGGTGTAGAGCGTGTCGACGCCGAGCTGCCAGCCCGGTGGCTGCCAGGCCAGGCGCAGCAGCAGGTTGTCGCGCTGCAGGTTGACCGCGCCGTCCAGCGGCGTGGCCTGCCACATCAGGTTGCCGGCGCGGGCGGCAGCGGGGGCCTGCGCCAGCGCGGCGCCGGACGCGAGCGCGGTGTTGCGTGCGCGCCAGGCGCGCCAGGTCGACGCTGCGGGCGCGCAGCCGTCGTGCCAGGCCTCGGCCAGCAGGCTGAACTGCTGCTCGCCCGTCCACTGCAGGCCCAGCAGACCTTGCCGTGCCGGGCCGGTCAGCAGCGGCTGCCAGGGGTTGGCGCGCAGCAGCGCGGCCGGGCCCGGCTGCTGGCTGCCGTCGGGTGTGGTCCAGGCCAGGTGGTGGCGCAGCGCGCGCAGCGACGCATGCAGCTCCAGCGTGTCGCCGGCCACCCAGGCGGCGGCGGCGCCCAGGCTGGCGCCGGTGGTCTCGCCCTGGCGGGCAAAGCCGTGCAGGTCCAGCGCGCCGGCGCGGTGGTAGGCACGCAGCGCCAGCGCCTGTTCGTCGCCCGGCTGGCGTGCCAGGGCGGCGAGCCGGTCGGCGCGTTCGGCCGCCGTGCCGGTGTGGCGCGCGGCGCGCGGGTGCACCCACACCACGGCCAGCGCGTCGTCGGCGTCGAGGTGCTCGGCCATCAGCAGCGCGCGGCCCTGCAGCGCGCCGGGCAGCAGGCTGCGGCGCGCCTCCTGCTGCACCACGTCGTTGGGGCGGTAGCCGTGGCCGACGTCCCAGCTCACCACCTTGCGGCCGGCGGCGAGCTGCCAGGTGCCCGCGCTGGTGCCGAGCTCGGTGCCGGCATGCAGCTCGTTGACGCGCAGGCCGCTGCGGCGGGTGGTGGCCGGGCCGCCCGCCACGTCGCGCCGGGCCCAGGCCAGGCCGCGTGCCTCCAGCGCCAGCGTGGGCCGGCTGGCCGCGGGCGCGAGCTGCCAGCGCTGGTCCAGCGCCAGCTCGGCCAGGTCGCGCTGCAGCAGCGGCGGAGCGATGCCCGGCTGCAGCGCCTCGGCCGCGGCCAGCGGGCCGGTGCTGGCGGCCTGGCGGTCCTCGTGCACCAGGCGCAGCTCGCCGCCCGGGTCGGCGTGGGCGGCCGCGGCCAGGCAGGCGGCGGTGATCAGGCCGGCGGCGTGGAGCAAGGTCGACATCGCCCTCACTCCAGCGTCGCGCTGCGTGCCAGCGCCATGGGGTTGAGGCTGGACTCGGGCAGCACGCGCGGCTGGCGGCCCAGGTAGCTGACGCGGGTCTGCCGCTGGTTGGCCAGGCGGTCGGTCAGCACCATGGCGTCGACCCGGCCGTGGGCGACCTCGAAGCTGGCCTGCTTGGCCAGCTTGTCGCTCTGCACGTAGAACTCGGCGCGCACCGGCTCGTGTCTCGCCTTGCCCAGCCACAGCTCGATGCGCTGGTAGCTCAGGCCCTTGCGCGCGGCCTGCAGGCTCAGGTGCTGGCAGGTGCGGGCGACGGGGCCGGCAGGGCGGCCGGGGGTGGTGGTCGTTGTGGCGGCGGCTGTGGCGGTGGTGGCTGCGGGCTCGGCGTCCTGCGGCTCGCAGGCCTCGTCGCCGACCAGCCGGGCGCTGTAGTCCTCGGCCCAGCTCAGGGTGGCGATGTCGCCGGTGGAGGCCTCGCCCAGCAGCTTCTGGCTGGGCGTGATGCGCATGGGCCGCTGGCTGCCCGGCAGCAGCAGCCAGAAGTCGTCGCCCAGCATCAGCACCTTCTGGCCGGCCTCGGCGGGCGAGCGCATCAGCACCAGCGTGCGGCGGCCGGACTGCACGTAGACGGTGTAGCGGCGCTCCTTGTCGACCGTGCCGTCGCGCGCCATCAGCTGCACCTGGGTCTCGACCGCCAGGTTGATGCTGCTGCCAGGGCTGGCGCCGGTGCGCCAGCGGTCGGCGGCGACGAGCAGGGCGTGCGTGTCGACGCCCGGCGCCGTGGCGACGGCGGGCGCCGACGGAGTGGCGCTTGTTGCGGCGCCCGTTGCGGCTGCATCCGGCGCGGCGGCGGCCGGCAGGGCCAGGGTGACGAGCAGCGCCAGGGCGGTGGCGGCGAGCGGGGGCAGTGCGGGGGCGGGTGACGGCATGGTGGCGTCCTCGGGCTGGCGGCGCGCCGGGTGGCCGGCGGCGTCGCGGTGGGGATGAAAGGCTGCGGGCCGGCGGGGGCCGTGATCGCCGCGCCGGCCGGCGCCGGGTGCGGCGGCGTGGTGCTCAGACATGGCCGAGCGCCGCGACGATGGGCTGGCCGACGGTGCGGCGCGCCACCAGGGCCGAGGCCAGCAGGGCCAGCACGACCATGGCGGCCACGGTCAGCGCGTACAGCGCCGGGTCGACCTGCAGCAGCAGCGGATAGCCGGTGCTGCGCCCGGGCGGCGGCGGCATCTGCACCGGAAAGATCAGCAGCGCGACCGAGATGCCCGCGGCCACCAGTGCGCCCAGGCCGGCGCCGAGGCCGCCGAGCATCAGCCCTTCCAGCGCGAAGCCCTGCACCAGCCGGGCGGGCGAGGTGCCCAGGGCGCGCAGGGCGCCTACCTCGCGGGTGCGCTCGATCACCGCCATGGCCATGGCGTTGCCGACCACGAACACGACGATGACGCCGATGATGAGCCCGAGCGCGCCGAAGATGCGGTTGTAGAGGTCGCGCACGCCGCGGTAGAAGGCGGCCTGGTCCAGCCAGGTGCGGATCTCGGGCACGGCTGCGGCGGCCGGGCCGGACGGCTGGGTCTGCAACTGCGCCAGCAGCCGGGCCCGCGCCGGGCCGGTGGCGTCCATCGATTCCAGGAACACGCCCAGGCTGGAGACGCGCTCGGTCACCAGCAGTCGCCGGGCGGCGCTGATGTCGACGTAGACCAGGCGCGCGTCCAGCTCGGGCACGCCGGTGCTGACGACGCCGGCCACCGCCACGTCCAGCGCGTTGAGCGCGCCGGCGCTGGTGCTGGCCAGCAGCGTCAGGCCGCTGCCGGGGTGCGCCTTCAGGCTGCGCGCCAGGCCGGCGCCGAGCATGACCTGGGCGGTGTCAAGGCTGCGGTCGGCGTCGGTCAGCACGCGGCCCTCGACCAGTTTCAGGAAGGGGCCCTTGACGGCGAACTCGGCGTCGGGCGCGATGCCTTCGGCCAGCATGACCACGCTCTTGTCGCCGTTGCCGACGAGGCCGTTGAACACGATGCGCGGCAGCACCTGGCGCACCGCCGGGTCGGCCAGCAGCTGCTGCGTCAGCAGGTCGGCATGGTCCAGGCCGTGCTGCAGCGGCACGTCCTCGTCACCGGCGAACTGCCCGGGCGTGGCCAGGATGAGGTGGCCAGTGGCGCGTGCGGCGCTCTGCGCCAGGGCCTCGTAGGTCGACAGCGCGAAACCGCCGGCCAGCAGGATGGCGGCCGTGCCCAGCGCCGCGATCGCCACCGTGACGGCCGAGCGGCGCCGGTTGCGCAGTGTGTTCAGCCAGGCGAAACGTAGCCATTCGAGCGAGGGGATCAGCATGGCGGGGTGCTCCGGGTGTGATCCGCGTGGTGCGTGGCGGACGGGTTCGTGATGACGCCGTCCAGCAGCGCCACGCTGCGGTCGCAGCGCGCCAGCAGGCGGGCGTCGTGGGTGGCGATCAGGAAGGCGGCGCCGTGCGCGTGGCCCTGTTCGTGCATCAGGTTGAGCACCTGGGTGGCGGTGGCGCTGTCCAGGCTGGCGGTGGGTTCGTCGGCGATCACCAGCGCCGGGCGCTTGACGAGGGCGCGGGCGATGGCCACACGCTGGCGCTGGCCGCCGGACAGGGCATCCGGCCGGTGCGCGGCGTGCTCGGCCAGGCCGACGGCGGCCAGCATGGCGGCCACGCGGGCGCGCCGTTCGCGCCGCGGCAGGCCGGCCAGCAGCAGCGGGTAGTCGACGTTCGGGTGGCGGCGGCGTCGCCCAGCGCGGTCACGTCTTGGCCGCGCAGCTCGATCCGGCCGGCGTCGGCATGGTCGATCAGCCCGGCCAGGTTGAGCAGCGTGCTCTTGCCGCTGCCCGATGGGCCGGTGAGCGCCAGCATCTCGCCGGGCGCCAGCGTCAGGTCGACGCCGCGCAGGGCCGGCACGACGTGGGCGCCGAGCTGGTAGGTCTTGTGCAGGCCGCGCAGGCGCAGCGCGGTGGTGGTGGTGCTGGTGCTGGTGACGGCCGCGGTGGCGCGGCCGGGCGCGCTCGGGGTCGTGGTGCCGGCGTGCATCACAGCCCCTGGGCGAGCAGCTGCTGTGCCTCGGCGGCACGCGGCGTGGCGCTGGCGGCGGCCTTGGCCAGCCACTGCCGGGCGTCGTCCTTGTGGCCGAGCTGGGCGGCGTGTTTGCCGGCGTACAGCCACACGGTGGCCTGGAAGCCGGGTGCGGCGCTGGCCAGCGCCGGCGCCTGCAGCACCTGCGCGAGCAGCTGCTCGCCGCGCGGGCCGCGGTTGAACATGCCCGGCAGCGCCAGGAAGGTGCTGGCGGCGGTGTAGCGCGTCTCCAGCGCAGCGGCCACGGCGCCGGCCGGTGCGATCTCGTGCGCAGGCGTCAGCTGGGCCAGCGCCTTGTCGAGCAGGGCCAGGCCGTCCTCGGCATGGGCCATCTTGCGCCAGGGCAGGATGGTGGTGCGCGCCCGCAGGCTGGTGGCCGCGCCGGCGTAGGCGCGCAGCACCGGGTCGGCGGGTTCGGCGTCCGACAGGGCCTTGATCTGCGTGGCCGCGGCGTCGATCGCTGCCGAGTCACCCGCCAGCGCGGGCTGGAAGCGCGCCCGCGCGGCCTCCACCGTGGCCGGCGAGGCGGCGGCCGGCAGCGGCAGCGCGGTGGCCAGCAGGCTGGCGCACAGCAGGGCCGTGGCCAGCGTGCTGCTGCTGGCCAGCAGCTGGCGGCGGGTGCGGTGCGAGGTGCGGCCGGTGGTGAGCGCGGTGGCGACGGGTGCGGCGGCGGGCAGGGTGCGGGTCATGGTCGGGCTCCGTGGTGTGCGGGGGTGGGCATGGGTTGCAGTGTGCGAACCGCCCCCCGACCGCGCAGCCGCTTTGCGATGAAGCGCAGCGGCGCGCCGCGAAGTGCCGCCCGCCAGGCGCGAGTTGCACCGGCCGCGCACCGACCCGGGCGCCCGGCGATGGGCCGGATGTGGGCGCTCTTTGCCCCGCAGCTCCGGCCTGAAGCGCTTCGAGGACGCGCTGGCCAGCCGTTTCGAGACCTATTACGAGGCCGGCGTGGCGATGGCGCGCGCCTACGTGCACGGCGGCCCCGAGGAGGGCAACACCGCCATGGGCGCCTTCGACACCACCAGCCTGGCGCTGCAGGGCGAGATCCAGCCCTTCGTGCAGCAGCAGGTGGCGCATCTGGACGAGGCGATTGCCGACGCCGTCCAGCGCGGTGGCCTGCCGCGGCGGCGAGGTGGTGGCGCGCGTCGTGGCCGCCATGCAGGAGATCGATGCGGCCTCGCACCAGATCGCCGACATCACCGGCGCGATCGACCCCATCGCCTTCCAGACCAACATCCTGGCCCTGAATGCCGCGGTGGAAGCCGCCCGGGCCGGCGAGCAGGGCCGCGGCTTCGCCGTGGTGGCCAGCGAGGTGCGCACCCTGGCGCAGCGCTCGGCCGGCGCGGCGCGCGAGATCAAGGGTCTGATCGCCAGCAGCGTCGAGCAGGTGGAACTCGGCGCCCGGCTGGTCGGCGAGGCCGGCAGCACCATGGCCGACATCGTCGGCGCCGTGCAGCGCGTGGCCGACATCGTGGTCACCCTTTCCGCCGCCGAGGTGGCACAGGACAGCGGCCTGCATCAGGCCAACGCAGCCGTCGCCCAACTCGACCAGATGACGCAGCAGAACGCCGCGCTGGTGGAGCAGTCCGCCGCGGCGGCGCAGAGCCTGAAGGATCAGGCCCGCGCGCTGGGGCG
>JBJOKY010000337.1:0-5183 GCA_046045865.1 Pseudomonadota bacterium
CAAAGGACTCGGCGCCATAGGCGGCCGGCCTGGACAAGGCCTGCAGCGGGTCGGCATGGCCGGCCATGTTGGGCTGCATGCGCTGCATCTGCTGCACATCGCCGCCCAGCGGATCGACCCCGGCCGGCGCGGCGGACAGGTCGAAGAGATGGTCGAGCGAATCCGCACCGGCCGGTGCCGTCTCGCCCAGCCCGCCACGCCCCAGGTTGGACGGCGCCTGCGCCGCGAAGTCGCGCGAGCTCTGCGAAGCGCCGGCCATCAGCGGGTCGGACATCGGCGCGCGCCCTGCTCCGCCGGGCGCCTGCATGCCGGTGCCGCCTTCGTCCGCAAAGGGATCCCAGTCGTGCGGGATCTGCCCGGGCGAGAGCCCGCCGGCACTGCCGCCGTTGCGCGACACGGCCGGGTCGGGCGCCCAGGTGTGCAGCACCGAACGCGTGTGCTGCGGGTTGGCAGCAGGCGCGGCCAGTCCGTCGTCCACGTCGCTGAACAGGTCGTCGAAGGCGCCGCCACCCTTGCCGCCCTGGCCCTGCGAGACCACCAGCACATAACCACCGATCTGCACCTGGTCGCCCGCAGCGAGCACATGCTCGCGGCCGCTGCCCAGCGGGCTGCCGTTGATGCTGATCGGGTTGCTGCCGTTGTCGACGATGGTGTAGCCGTCGGCGCGGTAGCTCACCTTGGCATGCACGCGCGAGATGGTGCGCTCCGGGTCGGGCAGCACCAGGTGGTTGTTGTCGGCGCGGCCGATGGTGCCGCCAAGCTCGTCGAAGCTGGCCGGCGCCACATCGGTGGGTGCGCCGTTGTAGCTCTTCACGGTGAGCAGGATCATGATGCTGCGAGGGCTTTCAGCGTAAGGGATGGGGGTGGCCGCAGCGCTGGTGCCTGGCCCGGCTCAGCGCAGGACATAGAAACGGCCCTCGACCACCGCCAGCCGCACCGGCCAGCCGATGCAGCCGCCGTCCGGGCGCGGGCTGCGCAGCACCGGGCTGCCGTCGGGGGCCAGGCATTCGAGCAGGCGGCCTTCGGCCACCGGGCGCAGCACCAGCTGGTCGGCTGCGGGCAGGGGTGGTGTCAAGGGGGCCAGGGCATGCTGGGCCAGGATGTGGTCGCGCAAGCGCCCAACCACCTCGTTCAGGTTGTGCTGGTAGGCCTGCGCCAGATCCTCCAGCCGCAGGCGCGACGCCAGGATCAGCGGGTCGGGCTTGCCGCGCGCCAGGCCCAGGGCGATCTCCAGCAGATAGGCCGCCGCCTCGCGCCGCAGGGCCGGGCCGTCCGGGATGGCCGGCGCGTCCAGCCAGCGCCAGCGCGGGAAACCCGCCGGCACCTCGACCCGGCTGTGCAGCGCCAGCGGCACCTCGTAGGTGTCGTCCGCCGTCGGCGCCCAGTCCAGCTGGGCCAGGGTGCGTGCGCTCGCCGGGCTGGCGGTGGCGCCGATGCGCGGCAGCAGCAGGCGCAGGGTTGCCCAGGCCTTGCCGTCGGCCAGGCGCGGTTCGGGCGCGGGCACGCCTGGCGCCTGGGGCGGCGGCGGCTCGATCAGCAACTGCAGCTCGTTGGCGCCGGCCAGGGTGTATTCGTGCACCGGCAGCCAGGCCAGGGTCTGGCCCGGGCCGACCCGCGCCAGCGGCACGCCGTTGTAGACCGCCTCGGCGGCGCAGCCCGAGGATTCCAGCCGCAGGACCAGCAGACGCTCCATCAGCCCATGCTCCAGTCGACCACCGTGAGGGCGGGCAGCAAGGTGTGGGTGGAACTGCTGCGCCCCAGCAGCGGGTCTTCCACCCGCACGCGGGCGAGCACCGGCTCGGTGCCCAGGCGCGCGTACCACTCCCAGCCGCTGCGGCCGTGGGTGCCGGGGCGCAGGCCGGCCTCGCCGACCAGGGCGCCGGCCAGCGGTGCCTCCTGCTGCAGCAGGGCCAGGCTCTCGCCGGCCTGCGGCTCCAGCTCCAGCGTGAAGGGCCAGCGCCAGCGCGCCACCGCCGGCATCAGCGTGGCGACCAGGGCCGACCGGGCCGCCTCGCGCCGCAGCGTCTGCCTGAGCTCGGCGCGGCCGTCCACCTTCAGGCTGATGCGGCTGCGGCTGCCGCGCAAGGCCCATACACCGGCGAATTCCAGCGCCGCCTGGCCGGCCAGCAGGTCCAGCGCGGCGACCACGCGCATGTAGGCCGGCGCCTCCAGCGCCGGCGCCTGCCAGCCCCAGGTGCAGGCGGCGCGGCCGCTCAGCAGGGCCAGCCGGGCCTCGCAGCGCGGCGCGTCCAGGCCGCCCAGCGTCGCCCAGGCCTCGACCAGCCGGTTCAGGCCCTCGGCCACGGCGGCCTCCAGACCCAGGTCGAACTGCTGGGTCAGCCCCAGGGCGTCCTGCGGCTGGCCGTCGCGCTCCAGCCGGCAACGCGTGCTGCCTCGCTGCACCGGCCGCCCGCCGGGCGTGAGGGTCTGCAGCTCGGCCGGTGTGCGCACCAGGTCGAGCAGCCACTGCTCGGCCGGCCAGGCCGACAGCACCGCCTGCTGCACGCCCAGGGCATCACCCTCGTCGCGCAGGGCGCAGGTCTCGATGTCGAGCTTGTGCAGTTCGGGCGAGGTTTCCTCGGCCAGCAGCGTGCCGGCACCAGCGGGCGGCGGCGGCTGGTCGCGGGTGACGGCCGGCCAGTTGAGCGCGCGGGTCTCGTGGCCGGCCCAGGTCCAGCGCCCGTGCGGGCCGGCAAAGCCGAAGGCCGGGTGCACATCGCCGTTGCAGACCGCATGGGCGCGCACGCGCAGCGCCAGCCGCGTCGCCGGGCCCTGGCTGCTCTGCGGTGACAGCACGCTCACCAGCGGCGGGCAGCGCTGGCCGGCGACGATGCGCAGCGGCGCCGGCGGTGCCACCGGCTGGCGCTGCCAGGCACCGTCGACCCAGTCGTAGCGCTGCAGCAGCTGCGGCTGGGCGGCGTTGTCCTCCAGCAGGCGGATCTCGGCGCCTTCCAGGTCGCAGGCCTTGCGCGGCCGCGCGGGCGGCTCGTCCGGCAGGCGCACCATGGCGCCGCGTGCGCCCAGCGGGCCGAAGGTCAGGCAGGCGCGCTCGTCGGCCGCATCCAGCACAGCGGGTTCGATGCGGCTGCCCGGCATGCGCGCCAGCTCCACCATCGAGCGCTGCACCAGCTGGTGCACGCGCAGCCATTCGTGTGCGCCGGGCAGGGCCAGGATGTCCTGCGCCCACTGGTAGCCCGGCTTGTCGTGGTACGCCGGCCCCCACACGAACCACAGGTTGACGAAGCGCGCCACGCTGGCCGCCTGCGTCAGGCCGCGCTGCAGCGCCTGCTGCACCGCCAGATCGATGAAGGCGCCGTAGCGCTCGCCCAGCCGCTCGGGCATGGCCGGCCACTGCGCCGCCAGGTGCTCGCCCAGGCGGCGCACGAAGTCCTGCCAGGCGGCATCTTCCAGGGCCTGGATGTCAACGGGTTGCATGCAGCAGGGCCAGGTGCAAGTGATCGGTCATGAATTCCACGCCAACGTCAGCGGTGGCTGAGCGGATCTTCCGGCGCGGTGGCCGCCGTCGGCGCATCCGGATCGGTCGGCGCCACCGGACTGGCGCCGTTGCCCGAGCCAGGCGAGCCACCCGAGTTGATCTTCACCATGGGCCCGGTGATGGACACGCCGTCCGGCCCCAGCACCACCGACGAGCCGCCGGCCTTGATGCTGATCTGCATGCCCGCCTCGATCACCACGTTCATGCCGCCCTTGATGTGCACGTTCTGCCCCGCCGCCGCGCCCAGGTTGGAGGCAATCTTCAGGTGCATGTCGCTGCCCGCGTCCAGCGAGATGGTGGCGCCGCTCTTGCCGATGATGTCCTTGGCCGCCTTCAGGCTGAACAGGCCGTCGGTCTTGTAGAGCACATCCTTGGCCACGGTGACGCTGTACTTGGCGTCGTACTTGTGCTTGACGTCCTTGGTCACCGTCATGTGCCATTCGTCGGCCAGCGACTCGTGGCGCTTGCCCTTGACGGTGCGGTGCTCCTCCTTGTCGATCTGGCTCTTGAGCGTGTCCTCGACGAACTCGATGCGGTCCTTCTGCGCATGCAGCAGCAGGTACTCGCTGCCGGCCTTGTCCTCGAAACGCAGCTCGTTGAAGTCGGCCGCCGCGCCCTTCTTGCTGCGCGTCTTCAGCGTGGTGACGGTGGCGTTGGTCGGCAGCTCGTAGGGCGGCAGCTGCTCGGGGTTGTGCACCCGGCCGGTGATGAGCGGGCGGTCCGGATCACCCTCCAGGAAGTCGACCACCACCTCCTGCCCCACACGCGGCAGCGAGATGAAGCCCCAGCCGTTGCCCGCCATGGGGCTGGCCACGCGCACCCAGCACGAACTCTTGCTGTCCTTCTTGCCCAGCCGGTCCCAGTGGAACTGCAGCTTCACCCGGCCGAGCTTGTCGGTCACGATCTCGCCCGCCCCGCCCTCGCCCACCACCACGGCGGTCTGCGGCCCGGCCACCGCCGGCTTGCGCGTGATGCGCGCCGGCCTAAAGGGCTCGGCAAACGCCTGCGCCAGCACCTTGCAACCGAACAGCGTGTCCACCGGCGTGCCGGCCTCGTAGCCGCCCTGCTGCATCTCGATGCGGGTGGAGATCACCAGGTAGTCGGTGTTCTGGTCCTTGCGCGGGTGTTCCTTGAGCGTGAACTTGCCACCCACCACCAGCCCCGGCGTGTTGCCGCTGCCATCGAACCGCGCGTGGCGGCTCTCCATCTCGCCCAGCCTCACCTCGGCCAGGGCATCACCCGCGCCCTTGTCGGGGTAGAGGCCTGGGTAGTCGTAGACCTCGTACGTCGATTCGCCATGGCCGCGGCTGGACTTGGCCGGCGTGCTCGTCAGGTCGGTCGACGGCGTCTCGTAGTTGTAGTCGCGCAGCACGATGGCGCCGGTCTGGATCTCGTGGCGCATGCGCCAGTCGGTCAGCCCGGGGTAGCCGACGATGTGCTCCTTGTCCTCGTCGTAGGGGATCTCGGCAAAGCCGGCCAGCGGCTCGTGCACGCCCGAGTCATCCGCCAGCACCAGCTCGTGCTTGCCCTGGCTGTGCTTGAAGTAATAGAAGATGCCCTCCTCCTCCAGCAGCCGGCTGACGAAGTTGAAGTCCGTCTCGCGGTACTGCACGCAGTACGGGCGCGGCTTGTACGAGCCCTTGAGCTTGTCGCTCACCGTGCCAGGGTAGGCCTTGAGCACCTCCTT
>JBJOKY010000065.1:0-22969 GCA_046045865.1 Pseudomonadota bacterium
CATCATCTGCAGCGTGAACCAGGACATGGCGCCGAAGAAGGCCAGCCTCGTCACGTCCACCAGCAAGGACAGGCCGCGCGATACGCCGCGCGGCAGGTAGCGGTACAGCAGGTCGACCTGGATGTGGTTGTTCCTGGCCACGCCGATGGCCGCGCCCACGAACACCGTGCCGATGAGCAGGTAGCGCGCGATCTCCTCGGTCCAGGCGGCCGAGTTGTTGAACACGTAGCGTGTGATGAACTGGTAGAACACCGTCGCGCCCAGGGCCCAGAACAGCGCCAGCGCCGCCCAGGCCTCGGGTGTGGTGCCCGACAGATCGACCTCCCCGTCGACGGCGTGGAACTCGCCGTCGTCGCCCATCACCTTGGGCAGGGCATCGAGATCCACGTCGGCCGCCTTACCTGATGGCGACGATGCGGTCGTAGTCCTTCTTGTCGAAGCCCATGGATTCGACCGGCTTGGCCTTCACCACCGCGTCGACAAAGCTCTGGCGGTTCACAGCATGCACGCCCAGGCCCTTCTTCCTGAACTCGTCGACCAGTTCGGCCTCGCGCTTCTTGATCTGGGCAGAGGCGCGGGCCGCGGCTTCGAGTGCCACGTCGGTGAAGATCTTCTTCTCGGCGTCGCTGAGCTTGTTCCACACGTGCGGCGCCACCTGGGTGGTCAGGCCGTCGACGATGTGGCCGGTCAGCATGATGTGCTTCTGCACCTCGTAGAACTTCTTGGCCTCGATGGTGGTGAGCGGGTTCTCCTGCGCATCCACGGTGCCGTTCTGCAGCGCCAGATAGACCTCGGCAAAGGCGATGGGTGTGGGGTTGGCGCCGCAGGACTCGGGCGTGGCGCGGTAGGCCGGCACATCGGGCACGCGGATCTTGATGCCCTTCATGCCGGCACAGTCGGTGAAGGGCTTCTGCGCCGTGGTGTGGCGCGCGCCGTAGTAGGTGTAGGCCAGGATCTGGATGCCGGTCTTGGCACGGAAGCCGTCGATGATCTCCTTGAACACCTCGCTCTTGCTGTAGGCCAGCAGGTGTTCACCGTCACGGAAGATGAAGGGGTAGTAGGCAATGCCCAGGCGTGGATAGCTGCGCGCCGCGAACGACGGGCCCGAGATGATCATGTCCACCGTGCCGAGCTGCATGCCCTGGTTGATGTCGGTCTCCTTGCCCAGCGACGAGGCGGGGAAGACCTGGATCTCGAACTTGCCGGCGGTGCGCTTCTTGATCTCCTCGGCCGCCCAGACTGATTCGGTGTGGTACGGCTCGCTGGTCTCGTAGACATGGGCCCACTTCAGCTTGGTCTGGGCCAGTGCAGGAGCGGCGACCAGCACCGTGGCGGTGGCCAGCAGGGTGCTCATGAAGATCTTGGCAAGTTGCATCGGATGTCTCCTCGGTCGGATCGGTGGGACGCGCCTGATTCATCAGGTCATCAGACAACCATCGTACGAGGCGACGATGCCGCGGCTGGCGCTGGAAAACCCTTGCCGCACCACGCCACACCTGGTGCACCGATCGTACGATCGCCTGCACGGCGTGCCGCAGCGCCCTTTGCACAAGCCGGCCGACGATTCAAGGAGTGATGATGGACAACAGCTCGAATGCCGGGCGCGCGCACGCACTTGCGCGCCGGCCAGGCCGACGCCAGCCCGCCAGTCGACACCCCCTGGTGCTATTTCGACCTGGCCGAGATCTGCCTGTACCAGGGCGACCGGGCCGGCTTCCTGCGCCATGTCGACCTGGGCTGCCAGGCGGCTGGCAGCCTGGACGAGCTGACCACCTTCGGCAACTCTCTGGCCTTGCTCAAGGGTGCGAACATCGCGCTCGACGGGCTGGATGACGGGCTCGACCGGGTCCGGCAGGCGCTCGACGCGCGCGCCAGGCAAGCCTGTGCGGCGGCCGCTGCGTAGCGGGACGGCCTGACGATCAGCCTGGCGCATACCCGGCCTGCAGCAGCGTCAGGGCCCGGCTCACCCCTTGCGTGCGCAAGGCCTGCAGGGGCACGACCAACGCGTCGGCCAGCCGCGTGCTGCCCGCCAGGTCGCCGAACACCGGCGCGCCGCTGGTCAGCATGCGTGCGCGCTGCAGCGCGTCGCTGCAGGCCTCGGCGCGGCGGGCCAGATCGACGAGCGCCGGCGCCAGCGGATCGTCAATCACATGCGGCCGGCCGGCCTCGTCCACGCCGCG
This sequence comes from Pseudomonadota bacterium, assembly GCA_046045865.1. GTDB lineage: Bacteria > Pseudomonadota > Gammaproteobacteria > Burkholderiales > Burkholderiaceae_C > Sphaerotilus. The sequence goes on from JBJOKY010000065.1 coordinate 2,181, forward strand.
CAGGCTGTGCAGCCAGGCCGCCACGGCCAGCGCCAGGTGGTCGACCGGCAGCCCTGCCGCGAGACGCTCGGCCAGCGGGGCGAGCAGGCGCTGCGGCAGCTTGTGCGAGCCGTCCATGGCGATCTGGCGCGTCTCGTGGGCCAGGGCGGGGTTGGCAAAGCGCGCCAGCAGGCCGGCGCGGTAGGCTGCCAGGTCCAGCCCGGGCAGGGGCGGCAGGGTCGGCTCGACCTCGTCGCGCAACAGCGTGTCGACATAGCGGCGCAGCGCCGGCTGCGCCATGGCCTGGTCGACCGTGGCCCAGCCGGCCAGCACGCCCAGGTAGGCGATGGCCGAGTGGGCGCCGTTGACCATGCGCAGCTTCAGGCGCTCCCACGGCGCGGCATCGGTGACCAGACGGACATGACCAGGCAGCCAGGGTGGGCGACCGTCATCACCACCGGCGAAGTCGTCCTCGACCACCCAGTCGAAGAAGGGCTCGGCCAGCACCGGCCAGGCGTCGGTGCAGCCCAGGGCGGCGGCGACACGTTCGCGGTCGGCGTCTGTGCTGCGTGGCACGATGCGGTCGATCATGCTGCAGGGAAAGCGGCAGTGGGCGGCGATCCACTCGGCCAGGCCGGCGGCATCGGCCGGCCCGCAGGCCTGCAGTGCCCGGGCGAAGGCCAGCACCAGCGCGCGCAGGGTGTGGCCGTTGGCCGGCAGGTTGTCCAGCGACAGCAGCGTGAGGCCACCCTGCCCCTGCACACGCCGACGTGCCAGGCCGTGCACGATCATCCCGAGGGCGCTGCGCGGCGTGGCCGGGTGGGCCAGATCGTGCACGATGTCGGGGTGGTCGACCAGCAGCGCACCACTGGCCGGCTCGCGCAGATAGGCCTTCTCGGTGACGGACAGGCTGAGGATGCGCGTGGCCGGCCGGGCGATGGCGTCGAGCACCGCGCCGGGGTCCTCGGGCGCGACCAGCAGTTCGCACACGCAGCCGATCACCTGCAGGCGCTGGCGCGGCTGGCCGTGTCCGTCGGCGTCGCGCACCGCCACGGTGTACAGGCCGGCCTGCGGCGCCAGGGCGTCGCGCGTGCCGGGTGAACGCAACGACACGCCGCAAAGGCCCCAGCCCAGGTCGCCGCTGGCCGCGATGGCCGCTTCGGTCGCCACCGCCAGGTGGGCGCGCATGAAGGCGCCGATGCCCAGGTGGACGATGCCGGTGCGCAGCGCCGCGCGGTCGTAGGCCGGGCGCTGCACCTCGGCGGGCAGGTGGGCCAGCAGATCGGGGTGCAGGCGGGTCATGCGCGGGTCCGCGTCACTGGACGGTGGCTCACCAGTGCCACAACGTACCGTCGTGCTGCTGGCGGTTCACCGGCAGGTAGGCGCGCTGATAGGGGAATCTGGCGGCCAGGGCCTTGTCGATGCTGACGCCGTGGCCGGGCGCCTCGCCGGGGTGCATGTAGCCGCGGTCGAAGGTGTAGGCATGCGGAAACACCGCTTCGGTCTCGGCGCTGTGCGGCATGTGTTCCTGCACGCCGAAGTTGGGCACCCACAGATCGAAGTGCAGCGCCGCGCCCATGCACACGGGCGACAGGTCGGTCGCGCCATGGCAGCCGGTGCGCACCTGGTACAGCGACGCCAGATCGGCGATGCGGCGCAGGTGGGTGATGCCGCCGGCGTGAACCACCGTGGCACGGATGTAGTCGATCAGCTGCTGCTCGATGAGCGGCTTGCAGTCCCAGATGCTGTTGAACACCTCGCCCACCGCCAGCGGCGTGGTGGTGTGCTGGCGGATGAGGCGGAAGGCATCGGGGTTCTCGGCCGGCGTCGGGTCTTCCATCCAGAACAGGTGGAAGGGCTCCAGTGCCGTGCCCAGGCGCGCCGCCTCGATGGGCGTGAGGCGGTGGTGCACGTCGTGCAGCAGATGCGTCTCGTTGCCCGTGGCGCAGCGCACGGCCTCGAACAGTTTCGGCGCATGGCGCAGGTATTTTTCGGTCGACCAGTCGTGCTCGCTGGGCAGGCTGGCGTCGGCCGGCTCGTAGAAGCCCTGGGCCTGTCCACCGGCACCGCCCTTGCCGACGCCGTAGACCTTGTCCAGCCCCGGCACGCCGCTCTGGGCACGGATGGCCTGGTAGCCCAGCTCCTGGTGGCGCAGCACGGCGTCGACCGTCTCGTCGATGTCGCGGCCGTTGGCGTGGCCGTAGACCATCACGCGCGTGCGGCTGGCACCGCCCAGCAGTTGATACAGCGGCAGGCCGGCGGCCTTGGCCTTGATGTCCCACAGCGCGGTGTCGACCGCCGCGATGGCGCTCATGGTCACCGGCCCGCGCCGCCAGTAGGCGCCGCGGTAGAGGTAGTGCCAGATGTCCTCGATCTGCTGCGGGTCGCGCCCGATCAGGCAGGGAATGACATGGTCGGTGAGGTAGCTCGCCACCGCCAGCTCGCGGCCGTTGAGCGTGGCATCGCCCAGGCCGACCAGACCCTCGTCGGTCTCGATCTCCAGGGTGACGAAGTTGCGCCCCGGGCAGCAGACGATGACGTGGGCGGCGGTGATCTTCATGGCAGGCAGCGGGCGCGACGTCAGCCGCGACCTACGAAAGGCATGGTCGTGGCCATGACGGTGACGGTCAGGATGTTGGCGTCGAGCGGCAGCCGGGCCATGGTAAGCAGGGTGTCGGCCACGTGCTGCAGGTCCATACGCGGCTCGGGGCGCACGCTGCCGTCGGCCTGCGGCACACCGGCCACCATGCGCTGCGTCATGGGGCTGGCGGCGTTGCCGATGTCGATCTGGCCCACGGCGATGCCGTAGGCACGCCCGTCCAGCGCCGCCGCCTTGGTCAGGCCGGTGATGGCGTGCTTGGTGGTCGTGTAGGCGATCGAGCCCGGCCTAGGCGCATGCGCCGAGATGCTGCCGTTGTTGATGATGCGGCCGCCCTGTGGCGTCTGCTCGCGCATGAGCCTGAAGGCTGCGCTCAGGCAGAAGAAGGCGCCATTGAGGTTGGTGTCGACCACGCGGCGCCACTGGGTGGCATCGATCTGATCGGGCGTGGCCACGGGCAGACCCATGCCGGCGTTGTTGAACAGCAGGTCCAGCCGGCCCCAGCGCTGCCGCACGGCCGCGAACAAGGCGGCCACGGCAGCCTCGTCCCCCACGTCGCAGGTCAGGGCCAGGGTGCGTTCTGCGATGTCGCCCCAGGGATCGCCCGCGGCGGTGATCGCAGCCTGCAGCGCATCCGCACGCCGGCCGGTGTAGGCCACCCGCCAGCCATCGGCCACCAGGGCGGCGGCGCAGGCCTGGCCGATGCCACTGCCGGCACCGGTGACCATGGCGATCTTGTTGTGCGGGGCGACGGTGGTGGTCATGCAGCGATCCTGTGCAGCAAGGTCTTGCGCGCGCCCTGATGGGCAGCTGAGGGGCGGTTGGTGGCCGGTCACCAGCCTGGGGCGTTCAGCCGCGGCCGACGAAAGGCATCCTGGTCGCCATCACGGTGACGTTGAGGATGTTGGCCTCCAGCGGCAGGCGCGCCATGGTCATGAAGGTCTGCGTGACCGAGTCCTGCGCCATGCGCGCCTCGGGCCGCACGCTGCCGTCGGCCTGCAGGGCGCCGGCAGCCATCTGGGCTGTCATGTCGCTGGCGACGTTGCCGATGTCGATCTGGCCCACCGCGATGCCATAGGCTCGGCCGTCCAGCGCCGCGGCCTTGGTCAGGCCGGTGATGGCGTGCTTGGTGGTGGTGTAGGCGATGGATTTCGGCCGCGGCGCATGCGCCGAGATGCTGCCGTTGTTGATGATGCGCCCGCCCTGCGGCGTCTGCTCGCGCATGAGCCTGAACGCGCCGGCCAGGCAGAAGAAGGCGCCGTTGAGGTTGGTGTCGACGGCGCGGCGCCAGTCGGCGGCCGAAAGCTCGTCCGGCGTCGCGCCGGGCAGGAAGATGCCGGCGTTGTTGAACAGCAGATCCAGTCGGCCCCAGCGCTGCTTCACGGCGTCGAACAGCGCGGTGACGGCGTGTTCGTCGCCCACGTCGCACGGCAGCGCCACGGCGCGCCCGGCGATGTCGCCCCAGGGGTCGCCAGCGGCGGCGATGGCCGCGTTCAGGGTCTCGATGCGCCGGCCGGTGCAGGCCACGCGCCAGCCGTCGGCCACCAGGGCGGCGGCACAGGCCATTCCGATGCCGCTGCCGGCGCCAGTCACCAGGGCGATCTTGTTGTGCGGGGTGGCGGACGTGGGCTGGGTCAAGAGAATCTCCGGCATGCGGTCAAGGTGGAGCGAAGATGGTAAGTCCAGGCCCGGCCCGCCACTGTGCGGGTAGACCTCAGTGCTTGGCCTGCGCGGGCGCTTGCTGGCCCTGGGCGTCCATCCTGACGATCCCTTCGAAACTGGCCAGGCGAGCGCGTTGCTCAGGATTCAGGTGACGTTCGGCCGCCGCCAGCTGGCGGCTAAGGCGGGCGGCTGCGCGAGCCTCCAGGCCTGCATCGCGCAACACCTCGGGATCCTTCAGGCCGTCGCCGGCACACAGCACGATGGTCCAGGCGTCGCCGTGGCGGTGCAGCAGTGCGCGCCCGCCGCGTTCGCCCTGGATCCAGTCAGCCACAGCGTGGCTGCCCTCGACGACCACCGGATCGACCTTCAACCGCGCTTCCGGGCGGTCGAACTGGGCCATGAGCACGTCGCGGATGGCCGGCACGGGGCCGCGCGCCAGCCTGGCGATGCTGCTGGCGGTTGGTGCGGGCGCGGCAGGCGCCGCTCGCTGGGCGGGTGCGGCAGGCGACGCCGCCGGCATCACCGCGGCCGGCACATCGGCGGCAGGGGCGGCCGCACAGGACAGGCCAGTGATGGCCAGCACCAGGCCCAGCGCGGTGTGGCGGGCAAGGTGTCGGCAGCTGTGCGGATGGATCATCGGGATCATGGGGTGGGACTCCTGGGTGCCTGGTTGGAACAACGCCCGGCATGGCTGCGCGCTGTCCGGAAAGCCGGGAGTCTGACCTTCAAGCCTACCGTCGCGGATCCCTCATGCACGGGGTGGCTGTCAGGACGACAGGTTCCCGGTGCAGCGGCGTCAGAGCAGGCGGGCCAGCGCCGCTTCCAGATGGCCCACGCTGCGCGCCGGGTCATGCAGCTTGTCCAGCCCGAACAGGCCGATGCGGAAGGTGCGGAAGTCGGCCGGCTCGTCGCACTGCAGCGGCACGCCCGAGGCAGTCTGCAGGCCCTGGGCCAGGAACTTGGAGGCGTTGTGCAGGCCCACGTCCTCGGTGTAGCTCACCACCACGCCGGGCGCCTTGTAGCCGTCGGCCGCCACGCTCCTGAAGCCCTTGGCTTCGAGCAGGGTGCGCACCTGGCGGCCGAGCTCGATCTGCTCCTCGCGCAGCCGGGCGAAGCCGTAGTCGCGCGTTTCCATCATCACCGCACGCGTGCGCACCAGGGCATCGGTCGGCATGGTGGTGTGGTAGGCGTGGCCGCCGCCTTCGTAGGTCTCCATGATCTGCAGCCACTTCTTCAGGTCGGCGGCGAAGCTGGAGCTGCTGGTGGCGTCGATGGCGGCGCGGGCACGCTCGCCCAGCATGACGAAGGCGCAGCAGGGCGAGCCGCTCCAGCCCTTCTGCGGCGCGCTGACGATGACGTCCACGCCGGTGGCCTGCATGTCCACCCACATGGCGCCCGAGGCGATGCAGTCCAGCACGAACAGGCCGCCGTGCTCGTGCACGGCGGCGGCCACGCGGCGCAGGTAGTCGTCGGGCAGGATCATGCCGGCCGAGGTCTCCACGTGCGGGGCGAAGACCACCGCCGGGCGCTCGCGCGTGATGGTGGCGACCACCTCGTCGATGGGCGCGGGCACCCAGGCGGCCTGGTGGACGTCGGCCACGCGCCGCGCCTTCATCACGGTGCTGCTCCTGGCGATGCGGCCGGCCTCTAGGATCTGGGTCCAGCGGTAGCTGAACCAGCCGTTGCGGATGACCAGCACATGCTGGTCGCTGGCGAACTGGCGCGCCACGGCCTCCATGCCGAAGGTGCCGCTGCCGGGCACGAGCACGGCCGAGCGGGCGTGGTAGACCTCCTTCAGGATGCCCGAGATGTCGGTCATGACGCCCTGGAAGCGCTTGGACATGTGGTTCAGGGCGCGGTCGGTGTAGACGACCGAGAACTCGAGCAGGCCGTCGGGATCGACGTCGTTGAGCAGGGCGGGCATGGTGGGTCTCCGAATCTTGGTGTCGACGTGCGGGCGGCGTCAGCGCCCGATGGGGCGCGTCAGCTTAGCATCGCCACGCGGCCCTGCCGGCGCCTGAGGTCGGCCACGCCACGACACCCGCACGCAGCACAGGACAGACAGCCCATGGACGCCCCCGTCACCCCCACCCCCACCCCCATCTTCACCCAGGTCATCCTCTACACCGACCGCGACGGCATCGCGCGCTTCCGCGAGGACGCCATCCAGCTTGACGAGGGCTCGCCCAAGGCGCGGCTGTCGGTCGTGCGCGCGGCCAGCGGCCTGCAGCTGCGGCAAAGCCCGGTGGGTTTTGCCAGCGACTTCCACTGCACCACGCACCCCCAGTGGCTGTTCGTGCTGGCCGGGCAGATGGAGATCATGCTGCGCGATGGCAGTTCGCGTGTGTTCGGCCCGGGTGACCACTTCTATTCGGCCGACACCGTGCCCGAGGGCAGAAGCTTCGATCCCGCGGTGCACGGCCATGCCAGCCGCCAGGTCGGCGACCAGCCGCTGGTCACCGTCTTCGTGCGCGACTGAATTCTCCGACCCGACCCGACCCGGCCGGGCTTGGCAGGCCCAGTGCAGCTCAGCGCAGGCCGGCGGCGCGTGGTTCGTGGCGCGCCAGGCGGGCCAGCAGGTGGTCGACCTCGGCGCGGGTGGCCGCGCTCATGGGCGGACCGGGCTTGCGCTGCGCGGCGCTGGACAGCAGGCCGCGGCGCATCAGGATGTACTTGCGCACCGACAGACCCACGCCCGGCTGCTGCTCGTAGCGCAGCAGCGGCAGGTGCAGGTCGAACAGGTCGTGCGCGGCCTCGCGCTCGCCGGCGGCCGACAGGCGCACCACGTCGCACAACATGTCCGGAAAAGCGTAGCCGGTGTTCGCGCCGTCGGCACCGCGCTCCATCTCGTAGTCCAGGAACAGGCCGTTGTTGCCGGTCAGGATGGCGACGTGGCGCAGCTCGCCGGCCTGTTCCCAGCCGCGCAGGGTGCTGATCTTGTCCAGGCCGGGCCAGTCCTCGTGCTTGAGCATCACGCACGAGGGCAGCTCGCTGATGATGCGGCGGATCACGCCCGGGCTCATCTGCACGCTGAAGGTTAGCGGGTAGTCCTGGACGACGAAGGGCACGTCGGTGCCGATGGCCTCGACCGCCTGACGGTAGAAGGTGACGATCTGGTCGTCGGTGCGCAATGTGTTGGGTGGCGCGATCATGACGCCGGCCGCGCCGCGGTCCATCACCTCGCGCGTGAGCGCGCGCATGGCGGCAAAACCCGGCGCCGAGACGCCCACGATCACGGGCAGGCTGCCCGCGCGGCGGATCATCTGGGTGGCGACGTTGAGGCTCTCCTCGTATTCGAGCTTGGGCGCCTCGCCCAGCTGGCCCAGCACGGTGATGCCGGTGGCGCCGATCTGCAGGTAGAAGTCGGTCAGCCGGTGGATCGAGGCGACGTCGATGCCGCCGTCGTCGAAGAAGGGCGTGGGGGCGATGGGGTAGACGCCGCGGGCGTCGGTGCTGAGCAGCATGGGGCGGATCCTCTCTCCTGCAGCGAGCATACCTGGGGCTGGCCGCGTTGCCGACCGGGCGGACTCGCGCTTATCCTGCCGCCGTCATCCTGCAAGCGCTTCCCGATCCACGAGGCCATCATGATCAAGAAAATCCTCCTGGGCCTCGTCGCCCTGATCACCCTGGTGCTCATCTATGCGGCGACCCGCCCGAACACCTTCAGCGTGCAGCGCACGATCATGATCAACGCGCCCGCGGCCAAGGTCTATCCCTACCTGGCCGACTTCCACCGCTGGCAGGCCTGGTCGCCCTGGGAGCACCTCGACCCGGCGATGCAGCGCACACACAGCGGTGCGCCGTCCGGCCAGGGCGCGATCTACGCCTGGCTAGGCAACGACAAGGTCGGCCAGGGCCGCATGGAAATCACCGGGGCCCAGCCCCCCGCCGATGGCACGACGGCCAAGGGCAGGCTGCTGGTTAAGCTGGACTTCATCAAGCCCTTCGAATCGGCCAACACGACCGAATTCACCTTGAACGGCAGCAGCGACGGCACCGAGGTGGTGTGGACGATGCGCGGCCCCAGCCCCTACATCACCAAGCTGATGACCGTGTTCGTCAGCATGGACAAGATGGTCGGCAAGGACTTCGAGTCCGGCCTGGCCAGGCTCAAGGCAGCGGCCGAGAAGTAGCCAGCCAGCCCGGCAGCTGCAGCCGGGCCACCAGGCTCAGTGGTTGTCGCGCGGCACGAAGGCGCCGCGCTGGCCGACCAGGAAGTCGAGGTCGCAACCTTCGTCGGCCTGCAGCACATGGTCGATGTAGAGCTTCCAGTAGCCACTCTTGAGGGGCGGCTCGGGTGGGCTCCAGCTGGCGCGGCGCTCGGCCAGTTCCTCGTCGCTCACGTGCAGATGCAGGCTGCGGTTCGGCACATCCAGGGTGATGGTGTCGCCGTTCCTCACCAGCGCCAGCGGGCCGCCAGCCGCCGCCTCGGGCGCGGCGTGCAGCACCACGGTGCCGTAGGCCGTGCCGCTCATGCGCGCGTCGCTGATGCGCACCATGTCGGTGATGCCCTTGCGCAAGACCTTGGGCGGCAGCGGCATGTTGCCCACCTCGGCCATGCCGGGGTAGCCCTTGGGGCCGCAGTTCTTCAGCACCAGCAGGCAGGTCTCGTCGACGTCCAGTTCCTCGTCGTTGATGCGGGTGTGGAAGTCCTCGATGTTCTCGAACACCACGGCGCGGCCGGTGTGCGTCATCAGGGCCGGCGTGGCTGCGCTGGGCTTGATGACCGCACCGCGCGGCGCCAGGTTGCCGCGCAGCACGGCGATGCCGGCCTTGTCCTTGAAGGGCTCGACCACGGTCTTGATCACACGCGAGTCGTAGTTCTGCGCGTCGGCGATGTTCTCGGCCACCGTGCGGCCGGTCACGGTGACGATGCCGGTGTGCAGATGGGCGGCCATCTCCTTCATCACCGCGGGCAGGCCGCCGGCGTAGCAGAAGTCCTCCATCAGGTGCTCGCCGCTGGGCTGAAGGTTCAGGATGCAGGGCATCTCGCTGGCCAGGCGCTCGAAGTCGTCGATGCCCAGCTTCACGCCCAGGCGACCGGCGATGGCGATCAGGTGGATCACGGCATTGGTGCTGCCGCCGATCGCGGCCAGCGTCCTGATCGCGTTCTCGAAGGCCTCGCGCGTGAGCACCTGGCTGATGGTCTGGTCGGCATGCACCATCTCGACGATGCGCCGCCCGGCGTTGCGCGCCAGCACGTTGCGCCGCCCGTCCACCGCCGGGTAGGCCGCGTTGCCCGGCAGGCCCAGGCCCAGGGCCTCGACCATGCTGGCCATCGTCGAGGCCGTGCCCATCGTCATGCAATGGCCGTGGCTGCGGTGCATGCAGCTTTCGGCGTCGAAGAAGTCGGTCAGCTTCAAGGTGCCGGCACGCACCTGCTCGCTCATGCTCCACAGCCCCGTTCCCGAGCCCAGCTCCTGGCCGCGCCATTTGCCGTTGAGCATGGGCCCGCCGCTCACACCGATGGTCGGCAGGTTGACGCTGGCCGCACCCATCACCAGCGAGGGCGTGGTCTTGTCACAGCCCATCAGCAGCACCACGCCGTCGACCGGATTGCCCCGGATCGACTCCTCGACGTCCATGCTGGCCAGGTTGCGGTAGAGCATGGCGGTGGGGCGCAGCAGCGTCTCGCCCAGGCTCATCACGGGGAATTCGAGCGGGAAGCCGCCGGCCTCGTACACCCCGATCTTGACCTGCTCGGCCAGCGTGCGGAAGTGGCTGTTGCAGGGCGTGAGTTCGCTGAAGGTGTTGCAGATGCCGATGACCGGGCGACCGTCGAACTGGTCGTGCGGCACGCCCTTGCCCTTGACCCAGCTGCGGTAGGCGAAACCGTCGCGGTCCTGGCGGCCGAACCACTGCTGGCTGCGCAGCTCCTCTGGTTTCTTTCTAGGGGGGTTGGCGCTGTTGCTGCTCATGGTGTGACCTTGCTTATTCCTTGACCGACCCCGTCATGCCCGACACGTAGTGCTCGACGAAGAAGGAGTAGATGAATGCCACCGGCAGCGAGCCCAGCAGCGCGCCCGCCATCAGCGGACCCCAGTGATAGACGTCGCCCTCGACCAGCTCGGTCACCACGCCGACCGGCACGGTCTTGACCTCGGACGACGAGATGAAGGTCAGCGCATAGATGAACTCGTTCCAGCTCAGCGTGAAGGCGAAGATGCCGGCCGAGATCAGGCCGGGCACGGCCAGAGGCAGGATGATCTTGACCAGGATCTGCCAGCGCGTGGCGCCGTCGATGAGGGCGCATTCCTCCAGCTCGTAGGGGATGGAGCGGAAGTAGCCCATCAGCAGCCAGGTGCAGAAGGGGATGAGGAAGGTCGGGTAGGTGAGGATGAGGGCCCAGCGCGTGTCGAACAGGCCGAGCTGGTAGACGATGGCGGCCAGCGGAATGAACAGGATGCTAGGCGGCACCAGATAGGCCAGGAAGATGCCCAGGCCCACGTGCTTGGCCCCCTGGAAGCGCAGCCGCTCGATGGCGTAGGCCGCCAGCACCGAGGCAAACAGCGAGAACAGCGTGGACACCACCGAGACCAGGATGGTGTTCCACAGCCACTCCGGGTAGGCGGTGTCGAACAGCAGCTTCTTGAAGTGGGCCAGCGTGGGCGCCACCACCCAGAAGGGGTTGCCGTCGCGCGCCAGCAGCTCGTTGTCCGGCTTCACCGACGTGATGAACATCCAGTAGAACGGAAACAGCAGCACGAACAGGAAGACGATCAGCGGCAGATAGGTGACGACGAAGCGGCGTGGCACCGAATCGAGGTAGCTCATGCCGCCGGCATCGGCGGCGAGGTCTTGGGTCTTGCTCATCGGGATCAGTCCTTGGTGCCTTGCTGCCAGGCGCGGCGCTGCAGGCCGAAGTAGCTCACCATGATGGCGGCGAGCAGGAAGGGCACCATGGCGATGGAGATGGCCGCACCCTCGCCCAGCGCACCACCGGCGATGGCGCGCTGGAAGGACAGCGTGGCCATCAGGTGGGTGGCATTGAGCGGGCCGCCGCGCGTGAGCACGTAGATGAGCTGGAAGTCGGTGAAGGTGAACAGCACCGAGAAGGTCATCACCACCGCGATGATGGGCGTGAGCAGCGGCAGGGTGACGTGGCGGAACTGCTGCCAGGGCGTGGCGCCGTCGATGGCCGAGGCCTCGTAGTAGGACGGCGAGATGGTCTGCAGCCCGGCCAGCAGCGTGATGGCGACGAAGGGCACGCCGCGCCAGACGTTGGCGAACATCACCGACAGGCGCGCGTTCCAGGGGTCGCCGAGGAAGTCGATGTAGTGGTCGATCCAGCCCATCTTCATCAGCACCCAGCTGATGATGGAGAACTGCGAGTCGTAGATCCACCAGAAGGCGATCGCCGACAGCGCCGTGGGCACGATGTAGGGCAGCAGGATGACGGCGCGGAAGAAGGTCTTGAAGCGGATGTTCTTGTTGAGCAGGATGGCCAACCACAGGCCCAGGCCGAACTTGAGCACGCTGGCCAGCGTCGTGTAGAACAAGGTGTTGAACAGGGCCAGGCGCGTGACGCTGTCGCCCCAGAGGTACACGTAGTTTTCCAGCCCGATGAATTCACCGGCGCGGCCCACCTTGGTATCGGTGAAGCCCAGCCAGGTGCCCAGCCCCAGCGGGTAGGTCAGGAAGATGATCAGCAGCGCTGCCGCAGGCAGCATGAACAGCAGCCCGAGGGCATTGCGGTTGTTCTGCAGTCGTTCAAGAAATGAGGGGGGCATGGGCGCTTCGGACTGTGATTTGGAGGGCCGACCCCGCCGGGGTCGGCCACTGCCTCGACCTGGATCAGACCTTGTAGTAGCGCTCGGCGCGTTTCTGGGCGCGCTCGGCCGCTTCCTTGGGCGTCTTGGACCCGCTGGCCGCTTCGGCCACCATGTTGACGACGATGAAGTCGGCTGCCGCGCCCGCTGAGGCATAGCCCAGCTTGCCGGCGTAACCGGCCGGGCGCAGGTTCTTCACGCAGTCGCGGTAAGGCGTGTGCTTGGGGTCCGAGGTCCAGATGCCGACCTTGGCGTATTCGGCCAGCGGCGGCGCGATGTAGCCACCGGCGGCGGTGAGCCAGGGATCGAACTGCTCCTGTTCCATCATGAAGCGCAGGAACTCCTTGGCGGCATTCGGATACTTGGTGTACTTCATCACCATCTGGTTGAAGAACAGGTGCGACTCGGTCGGCACCCCCACCGGGCCCACCGGGTACTGGGCGTGGTAGACGTCTTCACGCAGGTCGCGCACCTTCTGGTCAGGCGAGTTCTTGGTGGCGTAGTAGATCGAGATGCCGTTGTTCGTCAGGCTGATCTGGCTGTCCAGGAAGGCCTTGTTGTTGTTCGGGTCGAGCCACGACAAGGTGCCGGGGATGAAGGTCGAATACATCTCCTTGGCGTATTCGAGGGCCTTGAGCGTCTCGGCGCTGTCGATCACGACCTTGTTGCTCTTGTCGACCAGCTGGCCGCCGTGCGACCACAGCAACCAGTTGCACCACAGGCCGTCACCGGTGGCGTTGCCCAGCGCGAAACCGGCTGGCGTGCCCTTGGCATGCAGCGCCTTGAGCAGCGCGAGGAAGTTGGTCGTGTCCTTGGGGAAGGTATCGAAGCCCGCAGCCTTGACCATGCTCAGGCGGTACACCAGCATGGCGCCGGCGGCACCCAGGCCGATACCGATCCACTTCTTGCCGTCCGGGCGCAGATAGGCCTCGACTGCCGGGTACCAGCCACCGTACTTCTTGCCCAGGTAGGTGGCGAGGTCGGTCACGTCGAGCAGCTTCTCGGGGTAGAGATTGGCGTCGTCGTTGGTCGACAAGATGATGTCCGGCCCCGCGCCGGTGTTGGCTGCCACCGCGGCCTTGGGGCGCACGTCTTCCCAGCCTTCGTTGTCCACCCGCACCTCGATGCCGGTCTTGGCAGTGAAGGCAGCGACGTTCTTCATGTACTGGTCGATGTCACCCTGCACGAAGCGGCTCCAGCGCAGCACTCGCAGCTTGGCACCCTTCTCGGGCTTGAAGCTGAGGGCCTGTGCATGCACGGCCGGCGCGAACAGTGCGCCTGCGCCGAGCGTGCTGGCTGCAGCCAGTCTGCCTTCCAGGAAGCGACGGCGATTGAATTCATCCATGGGTGTCTCCTTCGGGGGTCGTTCATGCCCGCAGGGCATGGGTGGGGAAGCTGAGGGGGAGGATGCTGCGGTGGTGCCGGCGGCCCGCCGCGTCACGCCGCCAGGCGCATGCCGCTGCCAGCGTCGAACAGATGGGCGTGCAGGGTGTCAGGCAGCAGGTGGATCGTGCTGCCGGGCGCGAAGTTGTGGCGCTCGCGAAAGACCACCGACAGGTCGGTGCCCTGGTGGCGACACGACACCAGGGTGTCCGCCCCGGTCGGCTCGACCACGACGACTTCCATCGGGATGCCGCCGCTCGTGCTGGCATCACCCAGGGCCAGATGTTCAGGGCGCGTGCCCAGCAGCACCGGTTGACCGTCGCTGCCGGCTGCCGTGCGCGGCGCGTTCACCCGCGTGCCGTCGGCCAGTTCGACCTTCACCGCATCGGCCGAACGGCGCAGCGTGCCAGGCAGGAAGTTCATGGCCGGCGAGCCGATGAAGCCCGCCACGAAGGTGTTGGCCGGGCGGTCGTAAAGCTCCAGCGGGCTGCCGGTCTGCTCGATGTGGCCGTCCTTCATCACCACGATCTGGTCGCCCATGGTCATGGCCTCGATCTGGTCGTGGGTGACGTAGATGCTGGTGGTCTTCAGGCGCTGGTGCAGCTCCTTGATCTCGGTGCGCATGGCCACGCGCAGCTTGGCGTCGAGGTTGGACAGCGGCTCGTCGAACAGGAAGACCTGGGGGTCGCGCACGATCGCCCGACCCATGGCCACGCGCTGGCGCTGGCCGCCCGACAACTGGCGCGGGAAGCGGTCGAGCAGATTGGTCAGGCCCAGGATCTCGGCGGCGCGGCCGACCTTGCTCTTGATGGTGGGCTCGTCCTGCTTGGCCAGCATGAGCGAGAAGGCCATGTTGTCTCGCACGCTCATGTGCGGGTACAGGGCGTAGTTCTGGAACACCATGGCGATGTCGCGCTGCTTGGGCGGCAGCTCGTTCACGCGCTTGTTGCCGATGCGGATCTCGCCGCCGCTGATCTCTTCCAGCCCCGCGATCATGCGCAGCAGCGTGGACTTGCCGCAGCCCGACGGCCCCACCAGCACGGTGAAGCTGCCGTCGGGCACCTCGATGTCGACCCCATGCAGGATCTCCACCACGCCAAACCGTTTCTTCACCGCCGCTATCGTCACACTGGCCATGCCTGAACCCTGGAAAGAAGTCGTCACACCGGAAGCGCACCGCAGGACCACGCCGCTCGGGCGGCCCGGCACCATAGCCCAGCCCTGCCGCACCCGGGCCTCGTGGTTTCCCACCCCGTGCCGACCCTGGTGGAGAGGTGCGGCAACGTGGCTGAGGTTGTATGATGACCTGATGACCATGTCAATCGGCTACAGCCCCAGCCAGCGTGGCGGCGCGGGCGGTGCAGGCGACGGCAGCAGGGGCGATCACCTTGTCGCCGAACGGCTGTCCGACCGCCTGGCCAGTCTGCTGGGCGCACAGATCGACTCCGGCCAGCTGCAGCCCGGCGATCGCCTGCCGAGCGAGGCCCGGCTGGCCGAGACCCATGGCGTGTCGCGCACCGTGGTGCGCGAGGCGGTGCACCAGCTCAAGTCGCGCGGCCTGCTGCGTTCGCGCCAGGGCTCGGGCGTGTACGTGGCGCCGCCGCCGCTCAACCAGTCGCTGGCCTTCGACCCCTCGGTGCTCGAATCGGTCGACGCCGTGGTGCACGTGGTCGAGGTGCGCCGCGTGCTCGAAGGCGAGATCGCCGCGCTGGCCGCCGAACGCGCCAGCGCCACCCAGGTCAAGGCCATGCGCAAGGCCCTGCTCGCCATCGATGCGGCCGGTGCCGCCGGGCGCGACGGCGTGGCCGAGGACCTGGCCTTCCACCGCTCGATCGGCGAGGCCAGCGGCAACCCGCAGTTCGTCCTGCTGATGGGCTTCTTCGAACAGTACCTGCGCGAGGCCATGCGCATCACGCGTGGCAACGAGGCGCGCCGCCAGGACTTCATGGACGCCGTGCGGCTGGAACACCAGGCCCTGGTCGACGCCATCGCCAGCCGCGACCCCGACGCCGCGCGACGCCGCGCCACCGAGCACCTGGTGCACGGCGAGCAGCGCCTGATCGAGGGCGGCGTGATCAGCAGGCGCCGCAAGGCGCCGGCAGCAGCCGCCCGGCCAGCTGCCGCCCCGCCGCCCGCTGTCCCTCCTTCCGTCGCCCCACGCAATTCGCCCCCGCGCAAGTCGCCCTCACGCACCACGAGCCGCCGATGAACAACGCTGCCACCTCTGCCCCGCGCGCCAGCCTGGGCGTCATCGGCCTCGGCGCCATGGGCTATGGCGCCGCCGTGAGCGCGCTGCGCCGCGGCGTGCCGGTCTGGGGCCTGGACACCAGCGCCGCCGCGCGCGCGCGTCTCGCCGCCCAGGGCGGCCGGGTCGCCGCCGACCTGGCCGAGCTCGCCCGGCACTGCCAGGCCGTGCTGCTGCTGGTCGTCAATGCGGCGCAGACCGAGGGCCTGCTGTTCGGCAGCGCTGCCGCAGGGGACGGCAGCGGCCAGGCCGGCCTCATCGACCTGCTGGCGCCCGGCAAGGTGGTGATGACCGCCGCCACCGTCGACCCCGCCCTGCCGCCACAGTGGGCCGCGCGCCTGGCCGAACGCGGCCTGCACCTGATCGACGCGCCGGTCTCGGGTGGCCCGGTCAAGGCCGCCGAAGGGCAGATGACGGTCATGGCCTCGGGCACGCCAGCCGCGTTCGAGGCCGCGGGCGGCCTGCTCGACGCCGTAGCCGGCAAGGTCTACCGCCTGGGCGACGTGGCCGGGGTGGGCTCGACCGTCAAGATGGTCAACCAGCACCTGGCCGGCGTGCACATCGCCAGCGCCTGCGAGGCCATGGCCCTGGGCATGCGCGCCGGCGCCGACCCGGCCCAGCTCTACGAGGTGATCTGCAACTCCGCCGGCATGAGCTGGATGTTCGCCAACCGCGTGCCCCACATCCTGGAGGGCGACTACAGCCCGCGCTCGGCGGTCAACATCTTCGTCAAGGATCTGGGCATCGTGCTGGACGCGGCACGCAAGCTGGCCTTCCCCCTGCCCCTGGCCGCCGCCGCCCACCAGCTCTACCTGGCCAGCGCAGCGGCCGGGCGCGGTGGCGAAGACGATGCCGCCGTGATCAAGTTCTACGCCGACCTGGCCGGCATCGCGCTGCCGCAGCCGGCCGCGCCCGCCCCGCGCTGACCCAGCACCATGCCCACCCCTGCCCCGACCACCTCCGGCCGCGCCCCCGTGCTCGGCGTCATCGCCGACGACTTCACCGGCGCCACCGACGTGGCCAGCATGCTGGTGCGCGCCGGCCTGCGCGTGCTGCAGGTCATCGGTGTGCCCAGCGGCCCGGCACCCGACGTGGACGCCGTCGTCGTCGCGCTCAAGACCCGCACCGTCCCGGCCGCCGAGGCGGTGGCCGAGTCGCTCGCCGCACTGGCCTGGCTGCGCGGCGGCGGCGTGGCGCGCTGCTACTTCAAGGTCTGCTCGACCTTCGACTCCACGCCGGCCGGCAACATCGGGCCGGTGGCCGAGGCGCTCATGGCCGCGCTGGGCAGTGACTTCAGCATCGCCTGCCCGGCCTTCCCGGAGAACGGCCGCAGCATCTACCGCGGCCACCTCTTCGTCGGCGACGCGCTGCTGTCGGACACCGGCATGCGCGAGCACCCGCTCACGCCCATGACCGACGCCAACCTTGTGCGCGTGCTGCAGGCGCAGAGCCGCGGCTCGGTCGGCCTGGTGCGCCACGACGTGGTGGCCCAGGGCGCGGCAGCGATACGCACACGCTTCGCCGCCCTGCGCACCGAGGGCGTGACGCAGGCCATCGTCGACGCGCTGGACAACACCGACCTGGCCACCCTGGCCGAGGCCTGCGCCGACCTGCCGCTGCTGACCGCTGGCTCGGGCCTGGCGCTGGGCCTGCCCGCGGCCTATGCGCGGCGCGGCTGGCTCGATGCCACCACCCTGGCCGAGGCCCGGGCCAGCGGCCGCGCCGCCCGGCTGGACGCGGTGGGCGGGCGCGGCCTGGTGCTGGCCGGCTCGTGCTCCACCGCCACGCTGGGCCAGGTCGAGCGCTGGCTGGCCAGCGGCCGCCCGGCGCTGCGCATCGACCCGCTCAGCCTCGTGGACGGCGACGATGACGCGGCCGAGGCCGCGCGGCCGAGCGAACGCGCCCTGGCCGCCACGGTGCACGCCGCCATCGCCTGGGCCAGCGCGGCGCTGGCGCGCGGCGACGACGTGCTCGTCCACGCCAGCGCGCCGGCCGCCGAGGTGCGCGCGGTGCAGGCCCGCCTGGGCGTGGCCGCCGCGGGCGACCTGGTCGAACGTGCGCTGGCGCGCATCGCCACGGCCCTGCACGCCGCCGGCGTGCGCCGCCTGGTGGTGGCGGGCGGCGAGACCTCGGGCGCGGTGGTCCAGGCCCTGGGCGTGCAGCGCCTGCGCGTGGGCGCCAGCATCTGCCCCGGCGTGCCCTGGACGCAGGCCGAAGGCCGCGCGCTGCTGCTGGCGCTCAAGTCCGGCAACTTCGGCGGGCCGGACTTCTTCGCCCAGGCGCTGGCGCTCACCGCGGGTGCAGCGGCATGAGCGCGTCGGCGCCCACGACCACATCCGCGCCAGCCACGCGCGGCGAGCCCGCCGACGCCGCGCAGGCGCGCGCCGAGATCTGCCGCGTCGGGCGCTCGCTGTTCGAGCGCGGCTACGTGCACGCCACGGCCGGCAACATCAGCGTGCGCCTGGCGGGCGGCATCCTGATCACGCCGACCGATGCCTGCCTGGGTTTCCTGCGGCCCGACGAGCTCGCCCATGTCGACGACGCGGGCGTGCAGCACGGCGACCCGGCCGCGCCGCGCGCCAGCAAGACGCTGGCGCTGCACCGGCGCATCTATGCCGCCGCGCCCTCGGCGCGTTGCGTCATCCACACCCACAGCACCCACCTGGTCGCGCTCACGCTGGCCGGCGTGTGGCGCAGCGACGACGTGCTGCCGCCCGTCACGCCCTACTACGTGATGAAGGTCGGCCATGTGCCGCTCATCCCCTATCACCGCCCGGGCGACCCGCAGGCCGCCGAGGCCGTGGTCGCCGCCATCCAGGCCGCGGCAGCGCGTGGCCAAACGCTGCGCGCCGCCCTGCTCGACCGGCTGGGCCCCAACGTCTGGCACACCAGCCCGGCCGCCGCCATGGCCACGCTGGAAGAGCTGGAGGAGACCGCCCGCCTGTGGCTGATGTGCACGCCGCGGCCGGCGCCGCTGGACGAGGCCGCGCTCGACGAACTGCGCCGCGTCTTCGGCGCCGAGTGGTGAGGCCCATGACCCGCCCGCACCCACCCGACCGCCGCTGACGCCGCCCGCGCCGCAGCGCGCCAGCCCCCGATCACCCGACGCCACTCCCCCCGCGACCCGACCTCAGGACCCGAGACATCATGAAGCTCCTCATCACCGGCGGCGCCGGCTTCGTCGGCGCCCGCCTGGCGCGCACCCTGCTGGCGCGCGGCACGCTGGCCGGCCAGACCATCCGCCAGATCGTGCTGGCCGACCAGTTCCCCGCGCCGGCCGACCTGCTGGCCGATGCACGCGCGAGCGCACGCACCGGTCAGCTGCTGGCGCAATGCGCCGATCTGGCGGCCGACCGCTTCGACGGCGTGTTCCACCTCGCCTCGGCCGTGTCGGGTGAATGCGAGGCCGATTTCGAGCTCGGCCTGCGCTCCAACCTCGACACCACGCGCGCCCTGCTCGACGCCCTGCGCGCCGCCGGCAACGTGCCGCGCCTGGTATTCAGCAGCTCGGTGGCGGTGTTCGGCCCTGACCCGGCCCACCCGCTGCCCAGCGTGGTGGCGGACCACACCCTGCCGGCGCCGCAGACCAGCTACGGCACGCACAAGCTGATCTGCGACGAGCTTCTTCAGCGGCATCATCCGCGAGCCGCTGGCCGGCGTGGAATCGGTCTGCCCGGTGTCGGCCGAGGTGGCACACCCGGTGTCGTCGCCGGCGCTCACGGTGCAGGGGCTGATCGCGGTGTTCGAGTGCAGCCGCGAGGCCTTCGTCGGCCGCAGCGCCCTGAACCTGCCAGCACTCAACGTCACAGTGGCCGAGATGCTGGCCGCGCTGGAGGAGGTGGCCGGCCCCGAGGTGCGCGCCCGCGTGCGTTTCGAACGTGACGAACGCATCGCCGGCATCGTGGCCAACTGGCCGAGCGGCGCCACCGCCACGCGTGCCCGCGCCCTGGGCCTGGACGGCGACCAGAGCTTTGCCGACATCGTGCGCCAGTACATCGCCGACTGCCGCGCCGCCGGTCTGGCCGATACCGCCCTGGCCGGCCTGCCGGCAGGCCGCGCCTGAGCCGGCGCCCGATCCGCTCCGACCCCAATCCAGCTGGAGACCGCATGAACCAGATCGATCTGAAGGGCCGCACGGCCGTCGTCACCGGCGGTGCCCAGGGCATCGGCTACGCCACCGCGCAGCGCATGCTTGCCTCGGGCGCCAGCGTGGCGCTGTGGGACATCAACGCCGCCCAACTCGACACCGCCCGGGCGGCGCTGGCCGGCGCCGGCGCGGTCAGCACCGCCGTGGTGGAGCTGAGCGACGAGGCCGCCGTGGCCGCCGCCACCGCCGCCACCCTGGCCGCACACGGCGGGCACATCGACATCCTGGTCAACAACGCCGGCATCACCGGCGGCAACGCGCCGACCTGGGAGCTGGCGCCCGAGGTGTGGCGCCGCGTCATAGAGGTCAACCTGGTCGCGCCCTATCTGGTATGCCGCGCCGTGGTGCCGCACATGATTGCGGCAGGCTACGGGCGCATCGTCAACATCTCGTCGGTGGCGGGCAAGGAGGGCAACCCGAACGCCTCGCACTACAGCGCCTCCAAGGCTGGCGTGATCGCGCTGACCAAGTCGCTGGCCAAGGAGCTGGCGACCAAGGGCGTGCTGGTCAACGCGGTCACGCCGGCGGCGGCGCGCACGCCCATCTTCGATTCGATGACGCAGCAGCACATCGACTACATGCTCAGCAAGATCCCGATGGCACGTTTCCTGGAAGTCGACGAAGCTGCGGCCGCCATCGCCTGGCTGGCGAGTGCCGACTGTTCGTTCTCGACCGGTTCGGTGCTCGACCTGTCGGGCGGGCGCGCGACCTATTGACCGTCCAGGTCAGGCCCGCAGGCGCGACTTGCTGCACACGCCAGGCGGTTTCACGGTGTGCAGGCCAGGCCTGTGCGGGCTGGGCCCGATCCGGTAAAACGACTTGCTGGGCTATGCTCGTGCGCTCGCATCGACGCCGCCACACCCGCCCTCGCCGCCCATCGGGACACGCCAGCGTTGCCCTGCCGGCGAGCCGACCAGCCAGCCAACCGGGAGCCCATCGACATGTCGAGCAGTTTTGCCATGTGGTCGCCACACCGGGATTCGCGCGAGGTCATCCTGTGGAAGT
>JBJOKY010000066.1:0-15366 GCA_046045865.1 Pseudomonadota bacterium
CAGGGCGGCGGTCTCGCGCAGCAGCCAGGCCAGCAGTTCGGGCGGCGCCTGACGGCCGTCGCAGCCCAGGCGAGCCTGCAGCAGCTGGCGCGCCAGCGCGGTCTGCCAGACCAGCTTGCCGTCGGGCAGGCGCACCACCAGGGTGGCGTGGCCGAAGGCGTCGAGCGCGTTGCGCGCCTGGCGCTGCGCGCGCGCGCTGTGCAGGTGGGTGGTGATGCGCGCCAGCACCTCGCGCGCGCGGATAGGCTTGGTCACGTAGTCGGTGCCACCGGCGGCGAACGCGGCCACGACGTGTTCGGTCTCGGTCAGCCCGGTCATGAACACGATGGGGATGGCGGCGGTGGCGGGCTCGGCCTTGAGCCGCCGGGCCACCTCGAAGCCGTCCATGCCGGGCATGAGGGCGTCGAGCAGGATGATGTCCGGCCGCGCCTGCACCGCACGCACCAGGGCGCTGGCGCCGTCGGTGGCGACCAGTACGGTGTAGCCGGATTCGTCCAGCGCGTCGTGCAGCACGGCCAGGTTGTCGGGCACGTCGTCGACGATGAGCACGACGTCGGTGCTGCCGCGGTCGATGCCGGGCAGGTCGGCGCGGCGTTCAGGCACGGGCGCTCTCCGACGCCGGGCCGGCCGTGGCGGAGGCGCCCTCCAGATCGCCCGGATCCAGGGTGTCGAGCAGGTGCGCCACGGCGTCGAGCTGGAAGCCGCGCACGAGCGGTCGGGCCTGGGCAACCAGGGCGGCCAGCGCGCTGCCGGCATGCGACCGGGACTGCAGCGCGTCGAGCTGGCCGAGCACGCCGCGCACATGGCCGATGGCCAGCGCGGCGCGCAGCGCCTGCAGCAGGTCGGCAGCGGGCAGATCGGCGGCTGCGGCCGTTGCGGCGGCGGCAGCGACGGCCGGTGGTTTCGGCGCGGTCAGGGCGGGCATGGGGTCGGCGGGCAGGTCGGGTGGCAGAACAGAGCGTGGGGCGTGCGCCGTGACGGGTGGCGGCGGGGCAGCAGGCGCCCGGGCGGGCGGCAAGTGTGCATCCAGCCAGTCGACCAGCTCGGCCGTGCGCACGGGCTTGACGAAGAAGTCGCCGGCCTGGACCTCGCCGCCGCCGGGCGCGCCGGGTTCGGCCAGCAGCAGCTTGTCGAAGGCGTTGGCCGAGACGATCGCGGCCGGCGCGGCGCTCAGCTGCCGGGCGCGCAGCTGCGCCAGCAGTGTCCAGCCGTCCATGCCGGGCATGGCCAGGTCGAGCAGGATGGCCTGCGGGCGCTGTCCGGGCGGCAGGGCGGCCAGCAGCGCCAGCGCTGCCTCGCCCGACTCGGCCTGCTGCAGGGCGTAGCCCAGCGGTGCCAGCAGGTCGACGAGCAGACGGCGGTCGGTTTCCTCGTTGTCGACACACAAGACACGGCCGCGCCAGCCGGGCTGCCCGGCCACCGTGGCGGCGCAGGCCGCAGCCGGCGCGCGGACATCCAGCCCCGCCGGCGATGCCGACGCCGCACCAGCCACCGTCGCCCGCGTGCGGGGAAAGGCCAGCGACTGCTCGCCGGCCACGCTGGGCGCGGCGGCGATGCCGGGCAGGAAGAGCTTGACGCGAAAGGTCGTGCCCGTGCCGGGCGTGCTGGTGACGGTCAGCTCGCCGCCCATCAGGCCGGTCAGCATGCGGCTGATGGTCAGGCCCAGGCCGGTCGAGCCGCTGGCCGCGCCGCCGGCCGCACTGCCGCGCGCGAAGGGCTCGAAGACCTGCTCCAGCTCCTCGGCGCTCATGCCCGGGCCGCTGTCCTCGATCTCGAAGCGCGCCATCTCGCGCGCATGCTGGCAGCGCAGCGTCACATGGCCGCGCGCGGTGAACTTCACCGCATTGCCCAGCAGGTTGATGAGGATCTGGCGCAGGCGTTTTTCATCGCCGCGCACCCAGGCCGGCACGTCGACCTCGCAGCGGAAGGCCAGGCCCTTGGCGGCGGCCTGCACCTCGAACAGCGTGGCCAGCTCGTCGAGCAGGCCCTGCAGGCGCATGGGCCGCACGTCCAGGGTGAGGCGGCCGTTCTCGATGCGGGCGATGTCCAGCGTGCCCTCGATGAGCGAGAGCAGGTGGTCGCCGCCGCGCCGGATGACCTCGACCGCGCCGCGCCGGTGCGCCGGGATGGACGGGTCGGCCTCCAGCAGCTGGGCATAGCCCAGGATGGAGTTCAGCGGTGTGCGCAGCTCGTGGCTGATGGTGGTGATGTAGCGGCTCTTGGCCTGGTTGGCCGCCTCGGCGGCGGCCTTGGCCTGCTGCAGCTGGGCGTCGGTGCGGCGGTGGCTCTCGATCTCGCGCTGCAGGGCCAGGGTCTGGGCGTGCAGGGCCTCGGTCTGGCGGTTCGATTCGGCCTGCGCCACCAGCCGGCTCTTGTGCGCCAGCACCAGCCACCAGGCCACCACGCCGGCCACCAGCAGCAGGGCGGCGTAGGCCTTGATGAAGCCGGTGCGCAGCGCAGGCGCCAGGCGGTCGGCCAGGAGGGTGCCGCCGGCGTCCAGTCGGCCGGCCAGACCTTCGAACTGGCCAAGTTCCTGGTGGTACAGCAGCACGAAGACGAGGCCCAGCAGCGGCGTGATGACCAGCATGAGCAGCAGGTAGTGGCCCAGGCCCTTGTCCAGATACGGCACCCAGGCCTGTGGCAGCAGCCGTGCGAGCAGGCCGCTCCACTGTGCGGCCAGGCGCGCCTCGGGCTTGCAAAGGTCGTTGCAGCGCGCGTCCAGCGTGCAGCACAGCGAGCAGATGCCGCCACGGTAGGCGGGGCACCAGGCCATGTCCTCGGCCTCGTAGTCACGCTCGCAGATGGTGCAGCGCAACAACTTCGGCAGGCCAGGCGCGGGTGTGCCGCGGCCGAGCGGGCGGTAGGCGGCATGGCCAGCATCATCTGCCGCAGCGCAGTCGACACTGCGCTGCGCCAGGTAGTAGCGCCCGCCGGTCCACCAGGCGATGGCGGGCGCGGCGGCGAAGGCCGTGACCAGCGCGATCATGGCCGACCAGGCCTGCGCCATCGGCCCGAACAAGCCCAGGTGCGCCACCACCGACAGCAGCGAGGCGATGCTCATGGCGCCCACGCCGACCGGGTTGATGTCATACAGATAGGCGCGGCGGAACTCGATGCCGCGAGGCGACAGCCCGAGCGGCTTGTTGATCACCAGGTCGGCCACCACGGCCACCAGCCACGAGATGGCGATGTTGGCGTACAGGCCCAGCACGGCACCCAGCGCGGCGAACACGTCCAGCTCCATCAGCAGCAGGGCGATGGCGGTGTTGAACAGCACCCACACCACCCGGCCCGGGTGGCTGTGCGCCACGCGCGAGAAGAAGTTGCTCCAGGCCAGCGAGCCGGCGTAGGCGTTGGTGACATTGATCTTGAGCTGCGACACCACCACGAACAGCGCCGTGGCCGCCACCGCCCAGCCGTAGTGCGGGAAGACGTATTCCCACGCCGCCAGATACATCTGGTTGGGGTCGACCGCGCGGTCCAGCGGCACGCTGTGCGTGATGGCCAGATACGCCAGCAGCGCACCGCCCAGCATCTTGAGCACGCCGGGCACGACCCAGCCCGGCCCGCCGATCAGCACCGCGCCCCACCAGCGCAGCCGCCGGCCGGGTGGACTGCCGTCCAGGGCCGGCGGCATGAAGCGCAGGTAGTCGGCCTGCTCGCCCATCTGCGTCAGCAGCGCCAGGCCCACGGTGAGCGCGGCGCCGAAGGCGCGCAGGTCGAGGCTGGCCAGCGGCGCAGGCGCCGTCGTGGTGACCGCCGTCGCATCGCCATCCAGCCCCAGGCCGGCGAGCGACTCGCCGCCACCCGCCGCGACTGCGCCGCCGTAGGCCATCAGCCCGTCCAGCAGGCCGGGGTTGTGCAGGTACACGTATATGTATGGCGTGATCAGCAGCACCAGCCACAGCGGCTGGGTGAGCAGCTGCAGCCGCCCGATGGCGGTGACGCCGTGCACCACCAGCGGCAGCACGATCAGCGCACACAGCAGGTAGCCCCAGGCCACGGGCAGGTCGAAAGCCAGCTCGAAGGCGTAGGCCATGACGGCCGCCTCCAGCGCGAAGAAGATGAAGGTGAAGCTCGCGTAGATGAGCGACGTGATGGTCGAGCCGATGTAGCCGAAGCCGGCGCCGCGCGTGAGCAGGTCCATGTCCACGCCGTGGCGCGCCGCGTAGACGCTGATGGGCAGGCCGGCCAGGAAGATCAGCAACCCGGTGGCCAGGATGGCCAGGGCCGCGTTGGTCCAGCCGTAGCGCACCAGCAGCGTGGCGCCCACGGCCTCGAGCACCAGGAAGGACGAGGCACCGAAGGCCATGTTGGCCACGCGCGCAGCGCTCCACTTGCGCGCGCTGCGCGGGGTGTAGCGCAGCGCATAGTCCTCCATGGTCTCGCTGGCGACCCAGGCGTTGTAGTCGCGCCGGATCTTGACCACGCGCTGCGGAGCATCCCCCCCGACGACAGGCTGCACCAGGTCACCCGGGGGCGAGGAAACGCCCCTGCGGCCGGCAGGTGGCCGAGGGCAGGCATCTACATGCGTGAACATGCCGCGGATCATGCAATCTGCGGGCCGGGCGCCTGCCCCCGCCCGCTTCGCACCGAGGCCCGCACAGCATTCGGACACATGGCCAAACATGCAATTACACCGCGTGTGCCCACTTATTCGACTGATCGATTGCGAACGTCGACCCTAGAGTCTTATCCTAGTCAGGTTCCTTCCTGCCTTCGCAGCAACACATTTCCCCGTCGTCTCACTAGCAACTGTCGCCGAAATCTCTTGGTGACCTGTCCTTCAGCGGAGCCATCCAATGTCAATTCAACGCACCATCCTTGCCCTGTCCATTTCTGCCGCTATTGCGACGATTGCCGCTTGCGGCGGTTCAGGCGGCGGCTCGGGCGGCACCACGCCTACGCCCACCCCTGTGACGCCATCGACCAAGGCCGGCACGCTGTTCGACGGCGCCGTCGCCGGTGCTGATGTCTATTGCGATGCCAACAGCAACGGCAGCAAGGAAGCCGGTGAAGAAACTGTGCAGACGGACACCAATGGTGCCTTCACATTCCTGGCCGACTGCAAGGGTGATGTGGTCTCGGTGCCGGGCACGGGTACTGATACCACCAGCCTGCTGACGCCGCGCGGCAGTTTCCGCGCCAAGCCCGGCAGCAGCTACGTGACGCCGTTCACCACCATCCAGTCCGAAACCGGGCAGAGCGACGCGGATATCAAGGCCGTGATGGCCAAGCTCGGCCTGGGCGAGGTCGATCCCGGCAGCTTCAATCCGGGCAAGGACGGCACGACCCTGCAGGCCTCCATGGCCGTGGCCAAGGTGCTGAACGACATTGCCGCCGTCGTGAGCGCCAACGGTGGTGATGCCACCCAGACTGCGGCCGCGTTCAAGTCCGCGGCCAGGGCCCTGGGCAATGCCGCCAAGAGCGCCAGCGGCGCCAACATCTTCGCCGACGACACGCTCCTGAGCTCGATCATCAGTTCCGCCGCCGCGGATGCCTTCAAAGAGGTGCCCGGCTGGGATGCCGCCAAGCAAGCCAACGCGGTCAAGATTGCACGCGAGGCCATCAAGGCTGCCGTCAAGGCGATCAAGGCAGCTGCCGACGCGAATGCAGCCGCAGACCTGTTCGGCAACGAGCGCTGCGCGGATCTGGTGAAGGAAAAGTCCGATGACGGCACGCTGGACGACGACAAGCTGTCGGACGACGCGGCCGGCGCAGTCAAGGATGACGACTCGATCACCAAGGCCCAGTTCGTCGCCTTCGACAACGTGCAGCTTTATTCCGCGCCCGATGTCAAGGCGGCCACCATCACGGTGTCCGAGCTGACCGGTGAAGGCTCGACCGTGACCGGCCTGACGCTGGGCACCATCGATCACCTCGAACTGGCCACCACGCTCACCGCCAAGGCACTGCCGAAGTCGGGCAAGAAGGTCGAGATCGCGATCGACATCACCGAACCCGGCACGACGCGCCAGCTGCAGTTGACGGTCGACAAGATCCTGCTCAAGCCCGATGCACAGACCGGCAAGCTGCAGCTGACGGTGCTGGACGGCGCCGAACTGAGCTACCACGCCGTGACCCATACCGGCGTGCACTTCGTGCCGGCCGCGCCGCTGAAGAAGCTCAACTCCACCCTGCTGTCGTCCGGCGAGAGTGGCCCGATCGTGAAGTTCGCGACCATCATCAACCGTGTCACGGACGATCTGGCCACCAACCAGAAGTCATTGATGGACAAGCTGCTGGGTACCACCGGCAACTTCGTGATCAGGATCGTCGTGAGCGAGATCGACGTGCGTACGGGTGGTCTGGCGTCGCCGACGAAGCTGCCGTTCGGCACGATCGAGATCCCGCTCGACATCGACGGCAACCAGACCAACAAGATCAGCGGCGCAGTGTTCTCGGGCAAGCTGAACTTCAACTGAGATCGCCCACGGGCTTGGTTCAGCCATCCGGCCGCACACGGGCCGGATGAGCGAACCGGAGCGCACCTCGTCTTCGCGGACCGGTGCGCTTTTTCTTGCCTGTCGCGCCCTGCCGGATCACCCAACATGCGCTCAACGCTCGAAAGGCAGCCCGTGCGGCGCCTGCGCCACTTCGCTCTGGCCCTGGCCCTGTGGCCGACGGTCACGCTGCCGACCATGGCCGCACCGATGGATGCACTGCTCAGTGCCGCACCCGTGACCACGGAAGACCCCGGTACCCGACCAGCCCTGCTGCGGCTGGAACTGGCGGGCGACCGTGTCAACGACAAGATCGACCTGCTGGGACGGCGCATCGACAGCCAGTCGAACCCGAACTCGCGCCGCGGTGACTACAGCGGCACCCACTACGGTGCACAACTGGCTGTGGACCGCTTCAAGCTGGAGGCCACCCGCTGGCATCGCGCCCTGGTCGACCGCGCAGACAGCTACCAGATCAACAGCTGGCAGCTGGCAGGTCAGTTCAGGCTCACCGACGACGCACTCGCCGCACGCACCTGGGGCCTACGCGCAAGCACCTGGGGCAATCATTCAGACCAGCTCGAGCGCAATATGAGCACGCGATTTTCGGTCATCGGCCTGACCACGCGGGTCAATACCATCAAGCTCAGCGACGCCTCGGACAAACAGCATCAGCTCGACCTGATATTCACCCAACGCTGGCCGGCACAAACCCTGTCGGCGTTTGGCGGTGGCGGTATCAGTCGAGTAACCAATCAAGCCGTCAGCGGCACGGCCACCATCAACAAATGTGGCTATGACCTCAAGTTCGACCAGACGGCAGTTACTGCGCGTCCGACCGGCAGCTGTGCCACCAGTGCCCCCGTGATGCGTGCCCCGAATGCAGCCCTGCCATATGCGGCACAACCAGAAACAAATTACGACGCAAGTTACGCTCATATCGGCTTGTCACATGTCTGGCAAGGAGATATTTGGGGTACGCGATTCGGCATTGAGATCCAGCACTGGCAGCGCGACCGCATCGACCAGCTGATTGCCGAGCGCAATGGTGCCGGCTATAGCAGAAACACCATATTGATCGGCGAGGTGAATGCACACCTCACGCACGGCGTAGGTGCCTTCCTGCGCACTCAGTTCGCGCGCCATCTGTTCGTGGGCGAGTTGCCGCTGGCCTACAACACCATCACGGCGAGCCGCTTCGGCAAGTCGTTCAGCATGTTCTCGCTGGGGATGACGGTCGATTTCTGACCCCCACCGGCGGCGCCACCGCCCGGCCAGGCATGATGGCACGCACCTTGCGCTCGGGCAGCGATCCGACAGATCGATGCCTTCAGCCCGGTGCGCCCATGGAACTGACTCCCCGCGAGAAAGACAAGCTGCTGATCTTCACCGCTGCGTTGCTGGCCGAGCGGCGCAAGGCGCGTGGCCTCAAGCTCAACTACCCCGAAGCCGTGGCGCTGATCAGCGCTGCCATCATGGAAGGCGCACGCGACGGCAAGACCGTGGCCGACCTGATGAGCGACGGCAAGTTGGTGTTGACCCGGCACGAGGTGATGGAGGGTGTGGCAGAGATGATCCCCGAGATCCAGGTCGAGGCGACCTTTCCGGACGGCACCAAACTGGTGACCGTGCACCAACCCATCGCATGAGTCGCAGCTCACAGCCAGGATTTGCACTGAAACAGTGCATTCACTTCCGAGCCAGGCCTTCGTGCCCGTCCATCGACACCCCTCGTTTCCTCCAGCCCGAATACCGCCGCCATGACTGAGCAGCCCATCTTCCGCGACCACCTGCACCGTCGCGTCCGACACGCCGCCCTTCCCCTGACCCTGCTGCTGACCAGCGCCACCGCGCTGGCGCATGAAGGCCACGGTCTGCCCGGCGTCAACCACTGGCACGCGATCGACGCCGGCAGCATCGCCGTCGTCGCCATGTTCTTCGTCGGCCTGTGGCTGCTGGGGAAGAAGTGATGATTCCCGGCGAACTGTTGTCCGACGGGCCTGACCTGGTCATCAACCCCGGCCGCCGCACCCTGACCGTGGTCGTGGAGAACGCCAGCGACCGGCCCGTCCAGGTCGGTTCGCACTACCACTTCGCCGAGACCAACCCCGGCCTGCGCTTCGACCGCGCCGCGGCGCACGGCATGCGGCTGAACATCGCCAGCGGCACGGCCGTGCGCTTCGAGCCCGGCCAGCAGCGCACCGTCGAGCTGTGCGAATACGCCGGCGACCGCCAGGTCTGGGGCTTTCGCGGCCTGGTGCAGGGAGGGCTCTGATCATGGCGACCGTGAACCGACGTGCCTACGCCGAGATGTTCGGCCCCACCGTGGGCGACCGCCTGCGCCTGGCCGACACCGAACTCATCCTCGAGGTCGAGCAGGACTACACCCTGCGTGCCGGCGGCTACGGCGAGGAAGTGAAGTTCGGCGGCGGCAAGACCATCCGCGACGGCATGGGCCAGAGCCAGCGCATGAACGGCCCCGGCCCCGGCGACGCGGTGGACTGCGTCATCACCAACGCCGTCATCGTCGACCACTGGGGCATCGTCAAGGCCGACATCGGCCTGCGCGGCAACCGCATCGCCGCCATCGGCAAGGCCGGCAACCCCGACGTGCAACCGGGCGTGGACATCGTCATCGGCCCGGGCACCGAGGTGATCGCGGCCGAGGGGCTGATCGTCACCGCCGGTGCGCTGGACACCCACATCCACTTCATCTGCCCGCAGCAGATCGAGGAAGCGCTGGCCTCGGGCGTCACCACCATGATCGGCGGTGGCACCGGCCCGGCGACGGGCACCTTCGCCACCACCTGCACGCCCGGGCCCGAGAACATCGAGCGCATGCTGCAGGCGGCCGACGCCTTCGCCATGAACCTGGGCTTTCTCGGCAAGGGCAACGCCAGCCGGCCCGAGGCGCTGCGCCAGCAGGTGGCGGCGGGCGCCATCGGCCTGAAGCTGCACGAGGACTGGGGCACGACGCCGGCGGCGATCGACAACTGCCTGAGCGTGGCCGAGGAGACCGACGTGCAGGTCGCCATCCACACCGACACGCTCAACGAGTCGGGCTTCGTGGAAGACACCATCGCCGCCTTCAAGGGCCGCACCATCCACAGCTTCCACACCGAGGGTGCGGGCGGTGGCCATGCGCCGGACATCATGAAGGTGGTGGGCGAGGCCAACGTGCTGCCCTCCTCCACCAACCCGACCCGGCCCTACACGGTCAACACCCTGGACGAGCACCTGGACATGCTGATGGTCTGCCATCACCTGGACGCGGGCATCGCCGAGGACCTGGCCTTTGCCGAAAGCCGCATCCGCCGCGAGACCATCGCGGCCGAGGACATCCTGCACGACCTCGGTGCGATCAGCATGTTCTCGTCCGACTCGCAGGCCATGGGCCGCGTCGGCGAGGTGCAGATCCGCTGCTGGCAGACCGCGCACAAGATGAAGGTGCAGCGCGGCGCCCTGCCCGGTGACGGCGCGAAGAACGACAACGCGCGCATCAGGCGCTACATCGCCAAGCTGACCATCAATCCGGCGCTGGCGCATGGCGTCAGCCACGAGGTGGGCAGCATCGAGGTCGGCAAGTGGGCCGACCTGGTGTTCTGGAAGCCGGCCTTCTTCGGCGTCAAGCCGGCCCTGGTGATGAAGGGTGGCTTCATCGCCATGGCGGCCATGGGCGACCCGAACGCCTCCATCCCCACGCCGCAGCCGGTGCACTACCGGCCCATGTTCGGCAGCTACGGCGGCGCGCTGGCGAAAACCTCGCTCACCTTCCTGTCGCAGGCCGGCGTGGCCGCGGGCGTGGCGCAGCGCTACGGCCTGCACAAGCAGGTCGCGGCGGTGCGCGGCTGCCGCACGGTGAAGAAGGCCGACATGGTGCACAACCACTACGCCCCGGTGATGGAGATCGACGCCCAGACCTACACCGTGCGCGCCGACGGCCAGCTGCTCACCTGCGAGCCGGCCCAGGTGCTGCCGATGGCGCAGAGGTATTTCCTGTTCTGATCCATGGACGTCCTACTGCCGCCCTGGCCCCTGCTGCTGGCCTTCCTCGCTGCCAGCCTGGCGCTGGCGCTCACGCCCGGGCCGGGCGTGCTCTACATCGTGGCACGCACACTGGCCGAGGGGCGGGCCAGCGGGCTGGCCTCGGTGGCGGGCGTGGCACTGGGCAACTTCGCCAATGCGCTGCTGGCAGCCTTCGGCGTGGCGGCGCTGCTGGCCGTGTCCGCCCTGGCCTTCGAGCTGCTGAAGTGGGCCGGCGCGGCCTACCTGGTCTGGCTGGGCGTGCAGCAGTGGCGCAACCCGCCGGCATCCACCGAGGCCGCAGCGCAGCTGGCGGCGGCCACTCCGCATGCCGCCGCCACCGCCCGCCAGGCCTGGCGCGAGGGCGTGGTCGTGGCGCTGCTCAACCCCAAGACCACACTGTTCTTCGCCGCCTTCCTGCCGCAATTCATGACACCCGGTGGCCACGCCGTCGCGCAGAGCGTGACGCTGGGCGGCCTGTTCGTCGCCATCGCCACGGTCACCGACAGCGCCTACGTGCTGCTGGCCGCCCTGGTGGCGCCTCGTCTGGCCCGCGCCCGGCGCGCCCAGGTCTGGGGCCGGCGCGCCGCGGGCAGCGCCTTCATCGGCCTGGGCCTGCTGACAGCGCTGAGCGCACGACCCGGCCGCTGAGCCTGGCCGTCGCGTCCGGCCAGGCCGGCGTGAACTGCGGCGCTGGCCGACAATCGCACCCCGCCGTCACCCACCCCACCGATCACCATGCTCACCGTCAACAAGCTGCTTCCTCAAGGCCAGGGCCTGGCCGCCGTGCTGCTCAAGCGCGCCGCCACGGTCGAGCTGGACTGGGACCTGCGCCAGAAGAGCCGCTTCGAGGCCACCGACAGCACCGGCCGCCAGCTCGGCGTGTTCCTGCCACGCGGCACGGCGGTGCGCGGCGGCGACGTGCTGGTGGCCGAGGACGGCAGCCTGATCCGCGTGACCTCCGCACCGCAGGCGGTGCTGGTGATACGCGCCTGCGCGCAGCACGGCTCGCCCTTCGACCTGCTGCGCGCCGCCTACCACCTGGGCAACCGCCATGTGCAGCTGGAGCTGCAGCCCGATCACCTCAAGCTCGAACCCGACCACGTGCTGGCCGACATGCTGCGCCAGATGCACCTGATCGTGAACGAGGAGACAGCCGGTTTCGAACCCGAGACCGGCGCCTACGCCGCGGGAAGGCACGGGCACGGCCATGGCCACACACATGGGCATGAGCACGCCCGTGAGCACGACCATGAGCACGCCGGCCACGAGCACCATGACCATGGACACGACCACGCGGCGCATGCCCCTGCCGCTGCCGCTGCCGCTGGCCCGCGCACCATCGCCATCCCGGTACTGGCGGCCCAGCCACACATGCACGGACCGGGTTGCTCGCACCACGGGCACGACCATCACGACCATGCCCATGGTCACGCTGATCATGGCCACGGGCACGACCACGGCGCCGCGGGCGGGCACCGGCATTGAGCGCCACGGCCCACGCCGGCACGACGGGCGACACACCGCGGCTCGGCTCCAGCGCCCTGCTCAAGCTGATGTGGCTGGCCTCGCCGGCCCTGCCGGTTGGCGGCTTCAGCTATTCAGAGGGTCTGGAAGCCGCGGTCGAGGCCGGCCTGGTCAGCGGTGAAGCGCAGGCACGCGACTGGCTGCTGGCGCAACTGCAACTCGGCCTGGCGCGCTCCGACCTGGCGGTGGTGGCGCAGGCCATGCTCGCCTGGCGTGGCCAGGCCGGCGCGCCTGCCAGCGGCCCAGGCGCCGACTCGGGCAGCACCCCGACCGGCCCGGCCGACGCCGCCCGCATCACCCGGCTCAACACCTGGGTGCAGCTCACGCGTGAAAGCGCCGAGCTGCGCCAGCAGACCGAGCAGATGGGCCGATCGCTGCTGGAGTGGCTGCGCATCCAGGACGGCCTGGCCAAGCACGGCCCTGCGCCGGACCCTGCCGCTGGCGGCGATGACCGCCTGGCCCTGCTCGCCGCCCTGCAGCCCGCCCCGACCTGGCCGGTCGCGCACGCGCTGGCGCTGGCCCGCAGCGGTGCGCCGGTGCGCGAGGCGTTGCTGGCGCACGGCTTCGGCTGGGCCGAGAACATGGTGCAGGCCGCGCTGAAGGCCGTGCCGCTGGGCCAGAGCGCCGGCCAGCGCATCCTGGCCGCACTGATCGACGCCTTGCCGGCGGCAGTCGAGCTGGCCCTGGGCCTGAGCGACGACGAACGGCAGTCGCACAGCCCCATGCTGGCCATCCTGTCGGCCCGGCACGAGGCGCAGTACTCGCGCCTGTTCCGCTCTTGAGCGCCACCCCGGGCGGCAGCGACACCGCGCTCGACAGCCCGGGCCGTGGCGGCGGTGTGCGTGCGCTGCTGGCCATCGCGGCCTACCGGCGCTACTGGCTCACGCGCCTGGCCAGCCAGTTCGCCAGCCAGATGATGATGGTGGCGCTGGGCTGGCAGATGTACGAGCTGACCAGCAGCGCCTGGGATCTGGGCCTGGTCGGCCTGGCGCAGTTCCTGCCAGCGCTGCTGCTCACGCTGCCGGCCGGCCACCTGGCCGACCGCTGGCACCGCGCCCGTATCCTGCTGGGCAGCACCCTGGTCGAGACTGCCGCAGCAGGTGTGCTGCTGGTCGCCACGCTGGGCGGCTGGGCCGGGCGCGAGCTGATCCTGCTGCTGTCGCTGGCGCTGGGCGCCTGCCGGGCCTTCCGCATGCCGGCCACGCAGGCGCTGCCAGCCCTGCTGGTGCCGCCGCAGCTGCTGCCGCGCGCCGTGGCGCTGGGCTCCAGCGGCATGCAGATCGCCCTCATCACCGGCCCGGCGCTGGGTGGTGCGCTGTACGGGCTGGGCGCGGGCGTGGTCTACGGCCTGTGCACCGCACTGATGCTGCTGGCCGCGTGGCTGACGCTGGGCATCACGCACGCGCCGCCGCAGCGCCACGCCGAGGCGGCCAGCTGGGCCGGCGTGCTGGCCGGCGTGCACTACATCCGGCACCAGCCGGTGCTGCTGGGCGCCATGTCGCTGGACCTGTTCGCCGTGCTGCTGGGCGGCGCGACCGCGCTGTTGCCGATGTACACACGCGACATCCTGCACACCGGCGCGCTGGGCCTGGGCCTGCTGCGCGCCGCGCCGGCCGCGGGCGCCCTGCTGTGCTCGGCCTGGCTGACGCGCCACCCGCCCAGGCGCCGGGTCGGCCGCCAGTTGCTGCACGCCGTGGGCGTCTACGGCCTGGCCATGCTGGGTTTCGCGCTGGGCGCCAGCCTGGCGCCGCCGCCCTGGGGGCTGGTGCTGGCGCTGGCGGCGCTGGCGGTGTCGGGTGCGGCGGACATGGTCAGCGTCGTGATCCGCCAGACTCTGGTGCAGCTGGAGACGCCCGACGCCATGCGCGGGCGCGTCAGCGCGGAGAACTCGGTCTTCATCGGCGCGAGCAACCAGCTGGGCGAATTCGAATCGGGCGCCACCGCCGCCTGGCTGGGGCCGGTGGGTTCGGTGCTGCTGGGCGGCGTGGGCGTGCTGGGCGTGGCGCTGGCCTGGATCCGGCTGTTCCCGGCGTTGTGGCGGCGCGACCGGCTCAGGCCCGAACCGGCATCGGCGTCGGCGTCGACAACAGCAGAGTCGGCATCACCGTCGCAGGCGGCGCACTGAGCGGCGCGCCGGCCTGGCGCATCAGACCGGCCAGGGGTCGCAGTCCAGCCGGGCGTAGATCATCTGGTCGCAGGGCCGGCCTGCCAGGTCGAGTTCGCAGTGGCGCATGCGGCCTTCGTAGCTCAGTCCCAGGGTGTCGGCGAAGTGCTGCGAGCGCAGGTTGCGTGCGTCGCACCAGGCCTCGACGCGGTGGATGCCCCAGCCGTGCGCCGCCTGCATCAGCGCCAGGGCGGCCTCGCGCATCAGGCCGCGACCGCGCTGGGCGCTGTCGCCCACGTAACCGATCTGGCAGCGCGGCACGCGCCAGTCGAAGCTGTGCAGGTCGAGCAGGCCGACGTAGCGCCCGCGCAGCAGGCGTGCACCGATCAGGCCACCGGTCAGGCTGCCCTTGAGCGTGCCCGGCAGCCGCTCGAAGGCGAGGTAGGACAGGTAGCCGCCCTGCGCCATGCCGGCTGCGCTCTTGCAGCAGAAGCGCCGGGCACGCTCCAGATCCCAGCTGCCCTGGGCCCAGTCGATGAAACCGAGCTCGGACTGCGAGGTGACGACCGCCTCGCGCAGCATGGGCGCATGGTCGATACGGATCTGTTCCAGATGCAGCCGCGCGGTGGTGAAGCTGGCCGGCGCACGCCGCAGAAGTTCGGCAGCGCCCAGCCGGTGCCCCGGACCGGACTGCGCGGGCAGGGCGGACAGCTCGCCCGGGGCCGTGTCCGCGCTGCCGTCATGGCCCATGCCCAGGCGACGCCGACTCAGGCCAGCGCGCCGTGGCAGTGCTTGTACTTCTTGCCGCTGCCGCAGGGGCAGGGCTCGTTGCGGCCCACGTGCTGCTGCACGCCCGGCGGCAGCACGCGCGGCTTGGCGGCGGTGGCGATGTCGGCCTCCTGCACCGCCTGGCCGGTCTCGTCGGGGTGGGTGTAGGTGACGTTGGCCAGCTGCTCGGCGCGCTGCTGGGTGGCCACGGCGGCGCGGTCGGCCTCCTCCTGGCTCTGGATGCGCACGGTCATGAGCAGACGCGTGACGTCGAGCTTGACGGTGTCGAGCAGCTGGCTGAACAGCTCGAAGGCCTCGCGCTTGTATTCCTGCTTGGGGTTCTTCTGGGCGTAGCCGCGCAGGTGGATGCCCTGGCGCAGGTAGTCCAGCGCCGAGAGGTGCTCGCGCCAGTGGCTGTCGATCGACTGCAGCAGGATCATGCGTTCGAAGTTGACGAACTGCTCCTTGCCCACCAGCGCCAGCTTGACCGCGAACTGGTCG
>JBJOKY010000338.1:0-5132 GCA_046045865.1 Pseudomonadota bacterium
GGGGCATGACCGCTCCTGCCGCGCCCGCCGACACGCCCCCATCCTCCGCCTCCAGCCGCCTGGCGGCGCCCCCGGCCTGGCGGCTGGGGCTGCGCCAGCTCGGGCGCGACTTCCGCGCCGGCGAGCTGCGCCTGCTGATGCTGGCGATCGCGCTGGCGGTGGCAGCGCTCAGTGCCGTGGGCTTCTTCGCCGAGCGCATGCAGGCCGGCCTGCAGCGCGACGCCGGTGCACTGCTGGGCGGCGACCTCGTGCTGGCCAGCGACAAGCCGCTGCCGGCCGAGTTTGCCGACACGGCGCGGGCCATGGGCCTGGTCACCGCAACGACGGCGAGCTTCCCGAGCATGGCGCGCGCCGACGACGCCCAGGGCGGCGCCGCACGCCTGGTGGCCGTGAAGGCCGTGAGTTCGGCCTACCCCCTGCGCGGCGCCTTGATCGCCAGCCCGCCGGCCGGCAGCGCCAGTGCGGCCAACCCATCCGCGCGCAGCGCGCGCCAGACCCTGCGCCAGGGCCCGCAGCCCGGCGAGGTCTGGGTCGATCCGGCGGTGCTGGAGTCGCTGCAGCTGGCGCCCGGCCAGCCGCTGCTGCTGGGCGACGCCCGGCTGCGCATCACGCGCGTGCTGCACATCGAGCCCGACCGCGGCGCCGCGTTCGTCAACTTCGCGCCCCGCGTGATGCTGGCCCAGGCCGATCTGGCCGCCACCGCCCTCATCCAGCCCGCCAGCCGGGTGACCTGGCGCCTGGCGCTGATCGCCCCGCCAGCCGGACGCAACGCGGCCAGCGGCGTGC
Source organism: Pseudomonadota bacterium (assembly GCA_046045865.1). GTDB lineage: Bacteria > Pseudomonadota > Gammaproteobacteria > Burkholderiales > Burkholderiaceae_C > Sphaerotilus. Next base: position 787 of record JBJOKY010000338.1, read on the forward strand.
GGGCCTACCAGACCTGGGCGCAGGAACGCATCGACATCCTGCACCTGCGCGGCGTGCGCCTGGAGACGATGGAACAGGGCCGCCCCGAGATGCGCCAGACGCTGGACCGCGCCGGCCAGTTCCTGCACCTGGTCGCCGTGCTGGCCGCACTGCTGGCGGCCGTGGCGGTGGGCATCGCGGCGCGCAACTTCGCCCAGCGCCACCTCGACGCCTGTGCCCTGCTGCGCGTGCTGGGGCTGGCGCAGCGGCGCATCGTCTGGGCCTACGTCACCGAGTTCGGCGTGGTCGGCCTGCAGGCCAGCCTGGCCGGCGTGGGGCTGGGGCTGCTGGTGCAGGAGGTCTTCGTGCTGCTGCTGGGCAGCCTGCTCGACGCCAGCCTGCCCCCGCCCGGCTGGGGGCCGGCCGGCTTCGGCCTGGCCGTGGGCCTGACGCTGCTGGTGGCCTTCGGCCTGCCGCCCATCCTGCAGCTGGCGCGGGTGCCGCCGCTGCGCGTCATCCGGCGCGAGCTGGGCGGCACACGGGCCGTGTCGGCCCTGGTGCTGCTGGCCGGCGTGGCCGGCTTCGGCGCCCTGCTGGTGGCTGCGGCGGCCGACCTGAAGCTGGGCGCCATCACCGTGGGCGGCTTCGGCGCGGCGTGGGCGCTGTTCGCCGGCGCGGCCTGGCTGGCCGTGCAGCTGCTGCGCCGCCTGGTACCCGAAGCGGGCGCGCCGCGCTGGCTGCTGCTGGCCACGCGCCAGCTGGCGGCGCGGCCGGGTTTTGCCGTGCTGCAGGTCAGCGCGCTGGCGCTGGGGCTGCTGGCCCTCATCCTGCTGGTGCTGCTGCGCACCGACCTGATCAACAGCTGGCGCCAGGCCACGCCGGCCGAGACGCCGGACCGCTTCGTCATCAACATCCAGCCCGACCAGGCCGACGAGTTCCGCGCCACGCTGACGCAGGCCGGCGTGACACGCTACGACTGGTACCCCATGATCCGCGGCCGGCTGGTGAGCGTGAACGGCCGCGAGGTCAGGCCCGACGACTACCCGGACGACCGCGCCCGCCGCCTGGTCGACCGCGAATTCAACCTCAGCCACGCCGCCCGGCCGCCGGCGCACAACAGCATCGTGGCCGGACGCTGGACGCCCGAGGAGGCCGACGGCGTGTCGGTCGAGGAAGGCCTGGCGCAGACGCTGGGGCTCAAGCTGGGCGACCAGCTCGGCTTCGACGTGGCGGGCACGCCGGTGCAGGCGCGCATCAGCAGCCTGCGCAAGGTCGACTGGGCCTCGATGCGGGTGAACTTCTTCGTCATGCTGCCGCGGGCCGAACTGCCCGAGCTGCCGGCCACGCTGATCGCGGCGTTCCGCAGCCCCGCCGCGGCGGCCGGCCGGCCCAGCCTGGACATCGAGCTGGCGCGGCGCTACCCCAACATCACCACGGTGGACGTGTCGGCGCAGATCGAGCAGATCCGGCAGGTGCTGGACCAGGTGGTCGCCGCGGTCGAATTCCTCTTCGTCTTCACCCTGGCCGCCGGCCTGCTGGTGCTGTTTGCCGCCGTGAGCGCCACGCGCGAGGGCCGCGCGCGCGAGTTCGCCTTGATGCGCGCCATGGGCGCGGGCGCGCGCCTGCTGGCGCAGGTGCAGCGCACCGAACTGCTGGGCGTGGGCGCGCTGGCCGGCACGCTGGCCGCGGCCCTGTCGCTGACCATCGCCTGGGCGCTGGCGCGCTACGTGTTCGATTTCAGCTGGCGCCCCTCGCCCTGGGTGCCGCTGGGCGGTGCCCTGGCCGGGGCGCTGCTGTCGCTGGCCGCCGGCTGGTACAGCCTGCGCGAGGTGCTGCGCCGGCCGGTCTCGGCCACGCTGCGGCGCGTCACGGCGCAGTGACGCTCGAGCAAGCGCCAGCAAGCGGCAACGACGGCGGGCCGGGCAGCGATGGCATCACCAGGCCGGGGTGGACAGGCGCGCTGCGGCAAATTCACGGTCCGCTGTTGCCACCCCACAACTTCACCTTTCTTCGCTTGTTGACGTGAAGAATTTCGATGATCTCGGCAGTCGAAAGGAAAACACATCCATTCACCCGCCGGAAATCAACGGAGGAACGATTTCCCATGCGCCGTGTATCGATCGAGAATTCCCGCACGAACGCGGCCGGCCGCACTTAAGCAGACGTAATGTGACCCGCATTTGAGCAGCGTCAATTTGTGAAGATTGATGGCTGCATCGATTCAGGCGCTGCACCGGCCTGCTTTCCGGGTCCGCACGGGCTATTGTTGGCTTGCCTTGCCGGCCTTATCTTTGCGCCAAGGCAATCAAATCCGACCAGCAAGCAGGCAATAACGAAGCCGCAGAAATGCGGCTCAGGGATCGTTTTGTCCGGACGCCGGGTTGACATGCCTGGTAAATATTCCAGCAATATCTAGCTATTTATCAATCAAGCGCACGACAAGCGAAAGGCTTCAATATGACTAGCAAAGCAGAAACGCCGCGTGAATCGCGCGGGCGCAACCCGCAGCACTGGGTGAAACGCGGCGTCTATACGGCAGCGGCGCTGGCGGCCGTGGGTGGATCAGTGGCCGTGACGGCTGCCGTGGTCGGTCTTCCCACGATCACGCCCAGCGGCAGCAATGGCGTGGCGGTGTACGCCACGCCGACCGACATGTCGCAAGGCACGGCGCCGGTCACCGGCGTGGCAGGCGACGCCATGCTGGCCAGTCAGGCCCCGGGCAACCAGGGCGCGCTGGCCGTCCCCGGGGCCAGCGACACCTACGGCAGCAAGGACAGCACCCCGGTGGTCGAGGCCACCCGCCCGGGCAACCAGTCGGTGCCTGTGGGCGCACCACCCAGCCCCTTGTTCGGCGCCCAGCCGTGGACGCAGGACCTGCTGCTGTTCGAGGAGTTCGGCCCCGAGAAGCTCAGCGACGCCGCACCGGCCGGGCGCAACCCGCTGCCGCTGCCGGCCATCGCCCCCCGGACCGGCCTGCCCAATCCGGCCTCCGGCCCGGACGGCCATGCGCTGGAGGACTTCCTGGCCCAGACCGGCATCTTCCCCTTCCCGACGCGGGTCTCGAACACCGAGGACAAGAACCCGTGGGCACCCGAGGTCAAGCGTTTCCTGGGCCGCCCGGTGGCCAATTCACCGGCCGAAGGCCGTCCGCCCGGAGAGGGCTGGGCGCACCAGCGCTGGGAGGAATTCACCCCGCAGACCTACTTCAAGACGGCCCAGGCGCCGGCACGCGTCAACAACGGGTTCCGCGACCACAAGCAACTGCACGACTGGCAGGCCGGCACGGAATTCGGGCCGGGCGGCCTGTACAACAAGATCGGCCCCCGGGCCGGCTCCAACGCCGGCATCGCGGTGCAATTCCATCCGGCCTTCCCGGCCCAGACCGGCAACTCGGTGTGGACCTTCGACGGCACCATGCCCCCGAAGCTGCTGATGGCCCGCTACGGCGAGCCGACCATGATGCGGCATTACAACGCGCTGCCCATCGATCCGTCGGCCAACAAGGGCTTCGGCCTGCACACCATCACCACGCACGAGCACAACGGCCACAACCCGGCGGAGAGTGACGGCTTTGCCAACGCCTTCTTCTTCCCGGGCCAGTTCTACGACTACCGCTGGCCCATCCAGCTGGCCGGCTACGACACGATCAACACCAATGCCTCCGACCCGATGGCCGCCTACCCCTGCAAGGCGGGCGAGCACCTGAAGGTCAAGGGCGTGGACCAGAGCTGCGTGGTGGGCAAGGACGGCGTGAACGGCACCATCCGCATCCCGGGTGACTGGCACGAGACCATGAGCACGCACTGGTTCCACGACCACATGCTCGATTTCACATCACAGAACGTCTACAAGGGCAATGCGGTGATGATGAACTACTACAGCGCCATCGACCGCGGCAACGAGGCGGTGGACGACGGTGTGAACCTCAAGCTGCCCAGCGGCAGCGCCCTGCCCTGGGGCAATCGCGACTACGACATCAACCTCGTGATCGGCGACAAGGCCTGGGACAAGGACGGTCAGCTCTGGTTCAACCCCTTCCAGAAGAACGGCTTCATCGGCGACCGCCTGCTGGTCAACTGGGCCTGGAAGCCCAAGCTCGACGTGCGTGCGCGCCGCTACCGCTTCCGCATCCTGGACGGCGGCGTGGCGCGTTTCCTGGCCCTGGGCCTGGTGCGCGAGTGCGTGGCCCCGGTCAGGTGCGAGTACCCCGGCCCGGCCAGCAAGCCCGGCGTGTCGTATGACCGCGTGCCCTTCCACATGATCGCCAACGACGGCAACATCATGGGTTACGCCGTGCCTTTCGACGGCAAGCATGACCTGGACGCCAACGGCAACGCCGACGAGCACAAGGGCACGCTGCCCGAGCA
>JBJOKY010000339.1:0-5097 GCA_046045865.1 Pseudomonadota bacterium
AGACCATCTCTACATCTACCCGGACGGCTGCACGCTGGACCACAGCATCGAGGCCGCGCGCGGCATGGGCCTGCGCTTCCACGCCGCGCGCGGCAGCATGAGCGTGGGCGAGAGCCAGGGCGGCCTGCCCCCGGACAGCCTGGTCGAGCGCGAGGCGGCCATCCTGAAGGACACCCAGCGCCTGATCGACACCCACCACGACGACGGCCGCTACGCCATGCTGCGCCTGGTGGTGGCGCCCTGCTCACCCTTCTCGGTCAGCGAAGGGCTGATGAAGGACAGCGCCGCGCTGGCGCGCAGCTACGGCGCGGGTTCGGGCGTGCGCTCTGGTGTACGTCTGCACACCCACCTGGCCGAGAACGACCACGACATCGCCTACAGCCGGGCGAAGTTCAACAAGACGCCCACCGAATACGCCGAGAGCCTGGGCTGGCTGGGCGACGACGTGTGGCACGCCCACTGCGTCAAGCTCGACGCCCACGGCATCACCCGCTTCGCCGCCACCCGCACCGGGGTGGCGCACTGCCCCTGCAGCAACATGCGGCTGGCCTCGGGCATCGCGCCGGTGCGCCGCATGCTGGATGCCGGCGTGCCGGTCGGCCTGGGCGTGGACGGCAGCGCCAGCAACGACGCCGGCCACCTGCTGGCCGAGGCAAGACTGGCCATGCTGCTGGCGCGCGTGGGCCGCGCCCTGGCGCCGCCCGAGCTGGACGCCAGCGGCCGCACCGTCTACGGCTGCGACCTCGGCCCGGCCGAGATGGGTGCGCGCCATGTGCTCGAGGTGGCCACGCGCGGCGGCGCCGCGGTGCTGGGGCGCGACGACATCGGCCACCTGGCGCCGGGCATGGCGGCGGACCTGGCGCTGTTCTGCGTCGATCACCGCGCCGGAGCGGCCGGCCTGACGGGCCTCGGTGCCCTCGGGTTTGCCGGCGGCGCGGTGCACGACCCGCTCGCCGCCCTGCTGTTCTGCCACCCGGCCACGGCGGCCTGCACCATCGTCAACGGCCGCGTGCTGGTGCGCGAAGGCCAGCTGGTCGGCCACGAACTGGCCGTGCTGGTGGAGCGCCACAACCGCCTGGCCGGCCAGCTGGTGGCCGGCTGAGCGGCCGTCGACTGTCGCTGCGTCACAACGGTTCATGGCACCAATACGGGCTTGCCGGGATGGTCAGCGTGCCGGCCAGGGCGTGTTTCATAATTAAACAATTGTGCGTACCACCCGTTGCACACGCTTGGCTCGACGCAGCATCGCCCACCCCCCGACGCCTGGCCCGGCAGTTCCCGCTCACGAGGCCACGCCAGCTCCCCTGCTCCCCCGCACGGCCCCGGCCCAGCTGCCGCCGCCGGTGTGATCCGCCCTCCCGTCATCCCTCCAGCACCCCATGAACTACACCGTGCACGGCGCCCACACGCTCGAAGCCGACCGGGTCTGGCGGCTGTCCGGTTTCGGCGCGGCCGAACTGGCAGACAACGCACGGGCCGCCGCCAACGGCGCGGTCACCGGTGTGCTGGCCCTGGCGGGGTTCGTCGTGCTTGCGCTGTGGCTCACGGTCGGCCTGGCGGTGCAGCGTGACCAGGCGACCGAGACCCGCCAGGCGCGCGCCAGCCTCAATCACCTCGCCCTGGCGGTGGCCGAACACACGGGCAAGACCCTGGGCCAGGCCGACCAGCTGGCGCGCCAGGTACGCAGCGACTGGCGCCGCCTGAACGGCCGGCTCGACCTGACCGCCGCCCTGAAGGCCCAGGCGCCGGCCGGCAGCCCGCTGGTGCAGGTCAGCGTGCTGGGCAGCGACGGCCAGCTGCTGGCCAGCAGCCAGGTCGTGCCGGCGCGCGCCGACACCCGCACGGATGCCCGCCCGGACACCCGCAGCGCCGCCACCGATGCCCGCGAGGCCCAGGCCAGCCGCGACCAGTTCCTGGCCCTGGCGCGTGCCGGTCTGGGCGACACGCCCTACCTCAGCCGCACCCAGCTCGACGGCGCCAGCCGCCAGTGGGTGATGCAGCTCGGCCGGCGCATCGAGGACGCCGACGGCCGCTACGCCGGCCTGGTCATCGTGTCGGTGCTGCCCGCCTTCACCTCGCACTTCTTCGGCGATGTCGACCTGGGCCAGCAGGGACTGATCGCGCTGGTGGGCTTCGACGGCCAGGTGCGCGCGCGCGCCGCCGCCGGCACCCAGCTGACCGGCCAGGACCAGAGCGCCAGCGCGCTGTTCCGCGACATGGTCGAGCACCGCACCGGCGACATGCGCAGCGTCAGCCCGGTCGACGGCATCGAGCGGCTGCACGCCTACCGGGCGCTGGACGACTACCGCGTCTTTGCCGTGGCGGCCCGCAGCGTGGAGGAGATCTATGCCGACAGCCGCCTGCGCAGCCAGACCTGGCTGGCCGTGGGCGGCCTCATGACGGTGGTGATCGCCGTGCTGACCCTGCACGTGCTGCGCCGCGCGCGCCAGCAGGCCGAGCTGCTGCAGGCCCTGAGCCTGAGCCGCCAGAAGGCCGATCTGGCCAACGACATGCGCTCGCGCTTCCTGCTCGACCTGGCCGACGGCCTGCGCGAGCCCATGCGGATCATCCTGGAACGCGCCGAAGCCCTGCGCGACACCCACGCCGACCCGCGCGCACGCGCCCAGGGCCGCCAGATCCACGAGGCGGCACAACGCATGTGCGACCGCTTCTCCACCATGTTCGAGTCCAGCGCGCCTGCACCGCTGGACGCCATGGCGCTGGCCAGCGCCGCCATCGAGCAGGCCAGCGGTGGCCTGAAGGTCGACACAGCCAGCGCCGCGCCGGGCGGCAGCATGGGCCCGGGCAGCCGCTGCCCGGCCGCCCCCCTGGCCCGCAGCCACCACCACAGCCCGCAGCGCACAGGCGGCAGCTCCGCCGCCGCCACCACGCCGCGGCGCTGAGGCGCCCGCGCCGGCCTGCCGGCGCACACGCCCGGCCCACTTCCCGCGCGCCTCCCGCGCGCCTCGACGCCGCCCCGCCAGCCGGCTGGGCGCGCACCTGTACGTGCCTGTACCTACGTGTGCCTTCGCACACCGCAGCACGCTGCCCGGCCGCGGGCCCCTGAACCGGGGGCAGCCAAGGCCGAAGACCTCGCAGACATTGCGCCCCGCGCCGGCCCGTGCCGGCCGGCCCGACGGCGCGACAGGCGAGGTTCATGGCAGCCACACGACACACCATCATCAAGGCGGACGGCACCCGGCCGGGCGCCATCACCCCGGCGCGTGCCGTGCTCGCCGGCACGCTCGCCGCCACCCTGGGCCTGGCGGCGGCCACCTGCGTCGCCGCCCCCGCGGCCTGGCTGGTGCAGGGCGAGGTGACCCGGGTCAGCGACGGCGACACCCTCACCGTGCTCGACACGACGCGCGAGCCGCACAGGATCCGCCTGGCCGCCATCGACGCGCCCGAGCGCCGCCAGCCGCACGGCGACGCGGCCCGCCTGGCACTGGGCGCTGCCGTGCTGCACCAGCAGGTGCAGGCCACCTGCCGCAAGCGCGACCGCTACCGGCGCGAGGTCTGCAGCCTGCAGCTGCGCGGCGCGGACGTCAGCCTGGCGCTGCTGCGCGCCGGCCTGGCCTGGCATGACCTGGCCTACCTGCGCGAGCAGCCGCCCGACCTGGCGCGCAGCTATGCCGCGGCGCAGCAGGACGCGCGCCTGGCCGCGCGCGGCCTGTGGGCCGACCACGACGCCGTGCCGCCCTGGCTGTGGCGCCGCGGTGCACGCCCCGGCCAGGCCGCGCCGGCCCAGCTGCAGCCCGCGGCCCCCGACGACGGACCGGACGACCGGCCGGACTCCAGCTCGCATTGACGCGCCGGGCCGGCGTGCGCCCGCGGTTGCGGCCCGCCCGCCCTACAGCACGAGCAGGGCGCGGAAGTCGTTGACGTTGGTATAGGTCGGCCCGGTCACGACCAGGTCACCCAGCGCCGCGAAGCAGCCGTAGGCGTCGTGCCGCGCCAGGTGCTCGCCGACCGACAGGCCGGCGGCCGCGGCGCGCGCCAGCGTGTCGGGCGTGATGACCGCGCCGGCGTTGTCCTCCATGCCGTCGATGCCATCGGTGTCGGCCGCCAGCGCCCACACGCCGGGCTGGCCCTGCAGTGCCAGCGCGCAGCCGAGCAGGAATTCGCCCGCCCGCCCGCCGCGGCCGAGCGGCACGCCGGGCTGGGTGCGCACCGTCACGGTGGTCTCGCCGCCCGAGAGGATCACGCAGGGCCGCGCGAAGGGCTGGCCACGGCGCGCCACCGCGCGCGCCAGCGCGGCGTGTACCTTGCCGACCTCGGCCGACTCGCCCTCCAGCTCGTCGCTCAGGATGTGCGCCGCCAGGCCCTGGGCGCGCGCCAGCGCGGCGGCCGCCTCCAGGCTCTGCTGCGGCGTGGCGATCATGCGCAGCTCGTGGCCGGCGAAACACGCGTCGTCGGGGTCGGGTGTCTCGAAGGCGCCGCCTTGCAGCCCGGCGCGGGCCGCCGCGGGCAGCGCGATGCCGTGGCGGTCCAGGATGGCCAGCGCGTCGGCGCAGCTGGTCGCGTCGCCCACGGTCGGGCCGCTGGCGATCACGGCCGGATCGTCGCCCGGCACGTCGCTGATGGTGAGCGTGAGCACGCGCGCCGGCGCACACAGCGCGCCCAGCCGCCCGCCCTTGATGGCCGAGAGGTGCTTGCGCACGGTGTTCATCTCGCCGATGCTGGCGCCGCTTTTCAGCAGCGCCTTGTTGACCGCCTGCTTCTCTGCCAGGCTGATGCCGGCGGCGGGCGCGCACAGCAGGGCCGAGCCGCCGCCCGAGATCAGGCAGATGACCAGGTCGTCGGCTGTCAGCCGTGTGCTGCGCACCAGCTCGACCATGCGCGCGGTGGCCGCCAGGCCGGCCGCGTCGGGCACCGGGTGCGCGGCCTCGACCACCTCGATGCGTCCGGGCCGGGCCGCCCAGGCCGGCGGCACGTGGCCGTAGCGCGTGATCACCAGGCCGGCGAGCGGCGCATCCACCGGCCAGGCCGCGTCCAGTGCCGCGGCCATGGCGCCGCCGGCCTTGCCCGCGCCGATGACCAGCGTGCGCCCGCGCGGCGGCGCTGGCGGCAGGTGCGGCGCCAGCGTGTCGGCCGGCA
>JBJOKY010000340.1:0-5083 GCA_046045865.1 Pseudomonadota bacterium
AGGCCGCTGAAGCCGGCCTGCATCATGCGTTCACGCTCCTCGGGCATGCCGTGGGCGGTGTAGGCGATCACGGGCAGGGTGGTCAGTGCCAGGTCGTGGCGGATGCGGCGGCACACCTCCTCGCCGCTGAGGCCGGGCATGCGCAGGTCCAGCAGCACCAGGTCGACGCTGCGACGGTCGAGGACAGCCAGCGCCGCGGCGCCGCTGTCAGCCACCTCGGCCAGCCAGCCCAGGCGCTTGAGCATGTGGCGCGCCAGGTTGGTGTTGAGCTGGTTGTCGTCGACGATCAGTGCGGTGAAGGCCATGAAGGTTCGCAGTTGAGGGTACCCCCCGGCAGATGCGTCCATCCTGACATGGGTCGGGCCACGGCAGGAAAGGCAGCCCATTTTTTCATGTCCGGCTGGCAGATTCAGACCGCCGCCGGCTGCACCGGCGACTCGGCCGTGGCGGGCGCCACGAGCGGCAGCCAGATCGTCACCTGCGTGCCCTGGCCGGGCCGGGAGCTCAGCGCCAGCCGCCCGCCCAGGCGTTCGGTCAGCTCCTTGGCCAGCGGCAGCCCCAGGCCGGCGCCCTGGCCGGCCATGCCCCAGCGGGCCGACACGGCATGGAAGCGCTCGAACAGCTGGTCGAGCCGTTCGGGCGCGATGCCCACGCCGGTGTCGGTCACGCCGAGCAGCACGCCGCCGCGCTCGGGCCGCGCGCCCAGGGTGATGGTGCCGTCTTCGGTGAACTTGATCGCGTTGTTGACAATGTTGGTCAGCACCTGCAGCAGCCGGGTGCGGTCGGTCGTGATGTCGGCCGGACAGGCCTCGTCCAGCGCCAGCAGCAGCTGGGTGCCGCGCTGCCGGGCGTGCACGGCGTGCAGGTGCTGCACCTCGCTCAGCAGGGCGGGCAGTGCGGTCGGCGCGGGCTGGATGACCAGGTGGCCCGACTCGATCTTGGCCAGGTCCAGGATGGTGTTGACCAGCTGGTGCAGGTGCTGGGCGCTGCTGTGGATGACGCCGCCGAACTCGCGCGCCTCCTCGTCGGTGCTGGTGTCGCGCACCAGCTCGGCGTAGCCCAGGATGCCGTTCAGCGGCGTGCGCAGCTCGTGCGACACGCTGGCCAGGAACTTGGACTTGAGCCGGTTGGCCGCCTCGGCGCGCACCTGGCTGGCGCTGAGCTCGGCCATCAGGCGGCTCCGGGCGCGCGAACGGCGCACGATGTTGAGCGTGAACACGCCGATCACGGCGGTGACGGCCAGCGCGGTGGCCAGCCACACGCGGGCGCGCTGGTCCGGTTCGGCGTAGACGTCGTCCATGCCCATGGCCGTGACGACGTACAAGTCGTGGTGCTGCAGGGCGCGGTAGGCATACAGGCGGTCGATGCCGTCGATCACGCTGCGGTCGCGGATGACGCCGTTGCGGTGCTCCTTGACCGCGCGGTAGACCACGCTGGCACTCACGTCCTGGCCCTGCTCGGCACCGGCGCGGCTGGCGCGCGTGCGCACCACCCCGTCCAGGCCGACCAGCGAGGTCAGGCCGTGCGCACCCAGGTCGACCTCGCCGAAGAAACGCGTGAAGTAGCCCGGCGGCATGGACACCACCACCACGCCGGCAAATTGCCCCAGCCTGTCGTCCACACGCCGGGTGATCTGCACCGACCATTTGCCCGACACCTTGCCCAGCACCGGCTTGCTGACGTACAGCCGGTCGGCATGGCCCTGGGCGTGCACCTTGAAGTGCTCGCGCTCACGCAGGTCGACCCGGCTGAAGGGCTGCGTGGACGTGACGACCTGGCCGTCGGCGCCGATGACGGTGAGCAGGTGATAGTCGTCGTCGATCAGCGCCTGGCTGCGGATGTAGTCGTTGATGTCCAGACGCGTGCCCTGGCGCAGGAATTCGCTGCGCACGAAGCGCACCGCCTGGTCGGCGCCCTCCAGCGTCTTGCCGGTGTGCTCGGCAAAGGCGCGTGCCAGGTTGCCCAGGTTGATCTCGGCCTGGTGCTGGGCGTTGCGGCGGTCGTTGTCCAGCACGAAATACAGCGCCGACCACATCACCGCCACCACGAACAGCGCCAGCGCCAGCAGCCAGGCCACCGGGTCGGGCGCGGCGTGCCGGGTGACAGCGTCGGCAGGAGAGGACGAGTGCATGGCAGCAACCTGTATGCAGGAAAGGTGGACAGTGGCGCCCCCGCCACGGCAGACCTGGGCAGACGGGCAACTCGCATCGCCGCGGCGACCTTCCCAACTTCGACCCAGGCGCGCAAATCTTGAGCATGCGCACGACGCAGGCGGTGCGCAGGCGCAGGCGCGGCCGCGGCGCCACGGCAACGCGGTATGCTCTTTTTCCATGGACGAGCAAACCCCTGCGCAACTGCGCCCCCATGTGCCGCTGACGGCCTATTACGCCAACACTGAAGAGGAACGCCAGCAGTACGTGCGGCGCATCTTCGACAACACCGCGGTCGACTACGACCGCATCGAGAAGGTGCTGGCCTTCGGCTCCGGCCCCTGGTACCGGCGCCAGGCGCTGATGCGTGCCGGCCTGGGCGCGAGTGCCCAGGTGCTGGACGTGGGCATAGGCACCGGTCTGGTCGCCCGCGAGGCCCTGGCCCTGATCGGGCCGCAGGGCCGGCTGGTGGGCGTGGACCCCAGCCCGGGCATGATGGGCCAGGTCGACCTGCCCGGCGTCGAACTGGTGCAGGGCCGCGCCGAGAGCATCCCGCGCGCCGACGCCAGCGCCGACTTCCTCAGCATGGGCTACGCGCTGCGCCACCTGACCGACGTGGCCGGCGCCTTCCGCGAGTTCCACCGCGTGCTCAAGCCGGGCGGACGCGTGCTGGTGCTCGAGATCACCCGGCCCGAGACCAGGCTGCGCCTGGCGCTGCTCAGGATCTACATGCGCGCCGTCGTGCCGCTGATCGCCAAGGTGGTGGCGCGGCGCAGCGACACCTCCGAGCTGTGGCGCTACTACTGGGACACGATCGAGGCCTGCATTCCGCCCGACGCCGTGCTGCAGAGCCTGCGCGACGCCGGCTTCACCCAGGTACAGCGCCACGTCGAACTGGGCATGTTCTCGGAGTACACCGCCGTCAAGGCGGGCTGAGGCTACGCCCCGACGGCAGCTGGCGTCCAGCGCCCGCCCGGCTGCCGCAACGGCCTGCCGGGCCACCATGCGGTGGTGGCCGCTACTGGAACAGCAGCTTGTACAGCCCGCGCACCGACAGCAGGTGGCCGGGGTTGGTGCGTTCGTCCAGCACGCCGGCCATGCGCAGGCGCAGCCGTTCGCTGCGCCGGGCGCGCCAGATCACCAGATCGGCCAGCCACGGGTGGGCATTCACCTGGTTGGCCCGGGCATACAGCGCGAAGCGGGGCCGCAGGCTGGCGATGCGTGCCGCATAGGGCGCCAGCACGGCGGCCTCGTCGTCTGCGGCCGCGACTGCGCCAGCCGGCGCAGCGCGCAGCGCACGGTCCAGCAGCTCACCCGCCATCAGGCCGGTTTCCAGCGCCTTGCCTATGCCCTCGCCGGTGAAGTCATAGGTGGAGCCTATGGCCTCGCCGGTGGCCAGCAGGCCGGGCCGGCCCAGCCGGGCGCCTTGCAGCGTGCAGCGCAGTGGCGCACCCTTGGGGCCGCCGTCTTCCAGCCAGCGCCCCTGGGCCAGCAGTTCACCCGCCGGTGCATGGCAGCCGGCAAAGGCGTCGAGCAGCTGGCGCAGGTTGGCGTCCACCCCGGCGCGCTGGCGTCCGTCGGCCGCCGCCTTGCCGCCGTGGAAGGCGCCCACGCCGATGTTGTAGACGTCGCCGCCGCAAGGAAAGATCCAGCCGTAGCCCGGCCGCAGCGAGCGGTGCCAGACGACTTCCATCTGCTCGATGCGCCCGCGCAGCGCCGGGGCGTGGAGGTAACCGCGCAGCGCCACGCCGCTGGGCGCGCGGCGCTCGCACAGGCCGGCGGCCACCATGGCCGGCATGGCCGCGCCGGTGGCCAGCACGACCCAGCGCGCCTGCACGTCGACCTGCTGCGCCGCGCCGCCGTGGCGCTGGCCGCGCGTCAGGCGTGCGCCGGTCACGCGGCCGTCGGGTGCCTCCAGCGCGGCGTCGAACCGCCAGGGCGTTGCCAGGTGCACACCGGCACGGCACGCCGACTGCACCAGCAGATGGTCCAGCCGGCGCCGCGGCAGCACGGCGAGCCGGCCCGGCACCGCGACCCGGCCACCACGCGGCGCGATGCAGGCCACATGACTCACGGCCCGGGCCCGGGCCAGCACCTGGTCCAGCACCCCCAGGCGCTGCAGCGCGGCATGGGCGTCGGGGATCAGCCCGTCGCCGCAGATCTTGTCGCGCGGAAACTCGTGCTGGTCGGCCAGTACCACGGCCAATCCGGCCTGCGCCAGGGTCTGCGCGCAGGCGCTGCCGGAGGGCCCGGCGCCGATCACCAGCACGTCGCAGCTGGACGGCGGATCAGCGGCGGGAATGGGCGCCAGGCCGGCGAAATAGTCGTCGGCGGCCGGGGGCGCAGGCGTGAGCATGGAAGGCGCAAATGTCATGGCGGCCGGATTCTAATTAGCCCCGGGTCACGCCCGGACCACATCAGATTCGGGAGGGCCACCGTCAGGCATATCGCGCCAGCATGGCCCGCGCAGTGTCGGTGATCGACTGGTGCAATTGCTGCGGCGCCACTACCTCGACCGCCTCGCCAAAAGCCAGTATCCACCAGCGCAATTGCTGCGTGCAGGGCAGCATGGCCGTCACGCGCCAGCGCCCGTCGGCCAGCGGGGCAATCACCTGATCGCTCGCCAGCGGAGTTTCATGGAGATGCGCGACCGCCTCCGCGCTGAATATCAGCTCGACCCCCACGGCAGCACCGACACTCCAGCCGAAAATGCCGCTGGCCAGATAGTCATCGAGCGAAAAACCCTCCGGCCGGATCACCGGCAGTTGCGACAGCTCGGCCGAACGCACCCGGTGCAGCACCAGCAGGCACACATCGGCATAGGTCTTGATCGTCAGTGCTTTCAAGGTGCCCAGAAGCCCAGTCACGTCCATCGGCCCGGACAGTGAAGAAGCGACACTGCGAGGCATGACGATCGAACTGAGCCCGATATT
>JBJOKY010000341.1:0-5082 GCA_046045865.1 Pseudomonadota bacterium
CCCGGCCACCCACCACCGCGCCGCCGAGGTGCGCCCATGAGCGCCGCCACCACCACCCGCCCGGCCATGCACCACCGTGCCATCGTCGACGCCGCCACCGCGGCCGACCTCAAGGCCGGCACCCAGGCCCTGCACCTGCGCCAGGTCAAGGCCATCAAGGCCGCACAGCGCCAGCTCGGCATGGACGACGACACCTACCGCGCCATGCTCGAAGCCCAGACCCGCCGCCCGGGCCAGCCCGGCAAGCGCAGCGCCGCCGACCTGGACGTGCGCGAAGGCGCCCTGGTGCTCAACTACCTGCGCCGCATGGGCGCCACCAACCCGGCCGCACCCGACGCCGGCAAGCGCCGCACCACGCCCAGCAGCGACCGCGCCCACCTCATGGCCAAGGTGCACGCCCTGCTGGGCGAGCTGGGCCGCGTCACCGGCCAGCCGCACGGCCTGCCGTATGCCGACGCCATCTGCAAGCGCAACGGCTGGGCCGACGCGGTGGACTTCTGCACCCCGCCCGTGCTGCACCGCCTGGTCGGCGCCCTGGCGCGCACCCTGCGCCACCGCCAGGCCGCCAGCCTGGCCGTCACCGAGCCCGCCCCCCTGCAGGCGCCGGAGCAGCGCTGATGCACCCGCAGCTGCCCCCTCTGTCGTCCGCCAGCGTGCCGGCCCTGCCGCCACCGCGCCGGCTGGATGCCCAGGCCCTGCAGGACTTCGCCGCCCTGCTGCCGCCCAGCGCGCTGGCCCTGCGCCGGCACCTGGGCGACGAGGTGGCGCTGCTGCTGCTCAACCGCCTGCCCGGCGCCCAGCTGCCCATCCCCAAGCACCCGGACGCCAACGCCCACGGCGCGCGGCGCTGGGCGCGCTACGCCGAGCTGCTGGGCGAGCCCGCCATGCAGGCCCTGGCCGCGCACTGGGGCGGCACCCTGCTGGACGTGCCCGTGTGCGCCCAGCTGCTCGACGCCGTGCGCGACCGCTGGCTGCGCGCGCGCTTCGACGCACTCACCCGCGTCCACCCGCCCGGCGGCCCGGCCCTGAGTTCCTACGCCGCCCTGGGCGAACTGTGCGAGGCCCTGGCCAGCGCCGGCCAGCCGCTCACCTTCCGCCACGTGCAAGTCATCGTCAACCGCAGCGACGAGCTGCCCGACGGCCAGGTCGACCTGTTCGGCGGCTGAAGCCGTCCTTTCCCTCCCAACCACCACCGCCCCCCAACCACCACCACCACAGAGCCCACCATGGCCACCACCCGCATCAAGACCAAAGCCATTGCCACCCCGGTCCCGCAGAGCAAGACCGCCGTGGCCGAAGCCATCCGCCGCCTGGGCGACATCAAGCGCCAGTTCGAGCGGATCAAGACCGTCATGAACGACCAGATCGCCGCCATCACCGAAGAGCACCAGAAGCACCTCGCGCCCCTGGCCGACGAGATGCAGGCCATCCAGACCGGCGTGCAGACCTGGTGCGAGGCGCACCGCGTCGACCTGTGCGGCGAGAACGACAAGCTCGGCAAGACCGCCAACCTGGTCACCGGCGAAGTGGGCTGGCGCCAGCGCCCGCCCAGCGTGCGCGTCACCGGCGCCGACGCCGTCATCGAGACCCTGCAGCGCCTGCACCTGGACCCCTTCATCCGCACCAAGCTCGAAGTGAACAAGGAAGCCATCCTCAACGACCCCGACCAGGTGCGCGGCGTGGCCGGCATCACCCTCGTCAGCGGCGTCGAGGACTTCTTCGTCATCCCCTTCGAAGCCACGGCCGAGCCCGGCGCGCTGGCCACGACCGGGGGTGCCGCATGAGCCGCACTGCTAGTCCGGATCGAACGGCAGTCGCCATTCCTCCTGCAGATGCCGTTCAAACGGCCACAGATCGAGGTCTTGCCACGCGCTGTGCGCCGCCATCGCATCCAGCAGCATCGACCGGTGATCTTCAGGCCGGTCGAGGGGCATCCCTCGTGGCGGCAGCTGCCGATAGTTCCGCTCCATCCGCGCGCGCCACAACTCAACGAAGACGCATGCATGGTGAAGCCGCAGTGCGTCGATATCGCCAGGATCTTGCAGGCGGCGTTTTCGCTGTTTCGCAGTTAGCCCATCGTATGCACCGATCTCTGCCCGAGCATCTTCGAGCCAGCACAGCCACTGCGCCACGCTGGTGGTACGCAGTGCATCGAACAGTCGCCGGCATTGCACTTCGCCGAGCTCGTCGATCAGTTCGTCGGCTCGGGCTGACACATGTAGCGGATACCACGGGCTTTCTTCGGGCGCACGTGGGGTGGTACTGGACATTCTGTGACCTCTCTGCCTGGTTGTTTGGGGCGCCCAGCGTATCCCTGAAACAAGGTGACGCACCATGAGCCGCACCGTCACCCTGATCGACGGCACCGAAGTGAGCGACGACAGCAACGCCTGGCGGCTGGAGTGCGAAGCCCGCCGCGTGGCGCGCCTGTCCACCACGGCGCAGCGCCATGAGTACATCGATGTTGTCAGCCACATCCGCGGTGCCGCGGTCGCCGCCGAGCTGCGCGACCTGGCCACCATCCGCATCAAGGAAGTACTTCGCCGAGGGGATGCCTCATGAGCACCACCGATCGCAGCCCCGTCATCACCTGCGTGGTGCAGTTCAGCGGTGGCGCCTACCTGGCCACCAGCCGTGCGCAGGGCCGGCGCACCATTGCCAGCGCCACGGCGGGCGCCGATCACGCCGTGCGCCGCCTGGCGCACAAGCTGGCCGCCCTGGGCGCCGGCCCGGCGGCCGTCACCGTGCACCAGGTCGACCAGGACGAACCACGCCCCGGCGCGGCCGCGGCCATCTCCGGCTGTGGCGTCTGGGAGATCCGCGAAGTCGTCGCCCCGCCCACGCTCATCACCACCGCGCTGGCCTGGCAGCCGCCCGAGCACGCCATGCCGGATGCGGACGAGCGGGTGCTGATCTGGTTCGCCAGCCACGACAGCCCGGGGGAGTGGGAGTGCGCCTGGTTCGACGGCCAGGACTGGCGCGTGTGCGAGAGCGGCGGCCGCGTCAACGGCATCGTCCTGTATTGGGCCCGCCCGCTGGGGCCAGGTGAAGGCCAGGCCAAGGAGGCGTCACCATGCGCCTGAAGTGCCCCGGTTGTAACGCGGAAATGGACCTCGACATCCTGCTGGCGCACGAGGAAGGCCGCCACGTGCTGGCCGACCTGCTGCGCCAGGGCGTGCCCATGGGCGCACTGCTGCTGCGCTATGTGGCGCTGTTCCGGCCGGCCAAGCGCGCGCTGTCCATGAGCCGCACCCTGGCCGTGCTGTCCGAGCTGCTGCCCGACCTGCAGCGCGGCGCCATCACCAGGAAGGGCCGCGACTGGCCCACCACCCCGGCGCAGTGGCAGGCCGCCATCGAGCTGGTGCTGGCCGCCCGGGACAAGGGCAACCTGACCTTGCCCATGAGCGGCCACGGCTATCTGTACGAGGTGCTGCTGGGCATCGTCGACAAGGTGGAGAGCCAGGCCGAGCGCGAGCGCGAAGCCAGCCTGCGCGGCCGGGCGCACGTGGGCGGCCCGCTCAACATGGATGCCCTGCTCGCCGCCGCCGGCCAGGCCCTGGACGAGGGCGCACCCCGCCCCGCTGCCGCCGCTGCGTCGGCGCCGCCGGTCATCGCCGTGCCCGCCCCGACCGGCCCCAGCCGCTACAGCCAGAAGCTGCGCGCCCAGATCGCCGCCATCAAGGCCCGCCAGACCGGCGGCGCGCCGACTGACACCACTGAAGGAGCATGACCATGGACCGAGACAAAGCGCTGGCCAAGGTGAAGAAGTGCCTGGCCCTTTCCAGGAGCAACCAGCCGCATGAGGCCGCGGCCGCACTGCGCCAGGCCCAGAAGCTGATGCAGGAGCATGGCCTGAGCGATGCCGACATCGAGCTGTCGTCCATCGGCGAGGCGCCCAGCCAGCCAGTGTGCGGCGGCCTGATCCCGGCATGGAAGGCCAGCCTGGGGCGCGTGATCTGTGACGCTTTCGGCGCCGAGATGTTCTGGAACACCTCCAGGAAGCTGGGCCCGTCGTTCAAGGTACTGACGCAAAGCCGCGTGATCTTCGTGGCGCCAGCCCCCTGGGCCGAGGTGGCCAGCTACACATTCGACGTGCTGCACCGCCAGTGCGACCGTGCCCGGAAGGCGCACATCCAGGCTCAGTCCAAGTCCTGCAAGACAGCCACCAAGACCGCCCGCGGTGACGCCTTCGCCCTGGGCTGGGTGCTGGGCGTGCGCCCGCTCGTCGAGCGCCTGACCGGTGCCGAGCGGCAACAAGCACTGATCGAGCAGTACATGCAGGCGCGCCACGCGGGCATGAAGACATTCGATCCCGTCCGGCGCGACGTGGGTCGCAACGTCAAGGACACCAGCTACCAGGACGGCCATCGGGCCGGCGCTCAGGCGCAGCTGGACCACGCCGTGACGGGCACCAGCGCGCCCAAGCAGATCGGCCTGGCTCCACCGCGGCTGACCCGGTAGCGCCTTCGAGGCCACCCGCCCCTGAACGAACCAGCCCGCCGCGTGCGGGCTTTTTTGCGTCTGGGCTTACGCTTGGGCAGGCTTGCGTTTCGCGCCAATCACGAAGGCCGAGACCAATCCGATGACCGTGGTGCCACCGATGATGGCGGCCACCGTATCGTGCCCCGCGAGCGCCAAGTGATACGAGGCGAACAGCGCGATACAAGCAATCACCAGACCGGCGACGATACCGGCCATGCGCTCAGCGAACACGAGCGTGTTGATGCGTGCGGTTTCTGCACGTCGAAAATCGCTTTCCTTGGTTGTCTCATCGAACACCCAAGGCACCCGATCCGGACAAAGCTCATGCAGGCGCTCTATCTGGGACATCGGCAACAGCGGCGCATCGCTTTCGTGCGCCGACACCGTCATGTGACGGTCCTTATCGCGGATTTGGGCTGTTGTCGATCGCGCCATGACTCCTCCCAGAGTCGTTGCTCAGGGCCCGCTTTGCGGTGTTCCTGAGGTCTTGCCCGACGCGGCCCATGTCGGAGCGCAGGTGATCAAGGTCTGCACGCCGGTCACCTAGCCTGGGATACCGGTATTGCGGGGCTGAGCCTAGTGCGCCCAGCGATTCGCCCA